>JACRLI010000011.1 GCA_016235265.1 Candidatus Eisenbacteria bacterium | reverse complement strand
ACCGGGATCGCCAACAGCGGCAGCCACCCGTGGACGGTGCCCGCCACGGCCACCGCCACCGCCCGCGTGCGCGCCACCGCGCACGACGCAGCGGCCAACACCGCCGCGTCGTCCAGCCCGGCGGACTTCGCCATCGCCGACCAGGCCAGCCCGGTGGTGACGGTCACCTCGCCCTCGGGCGGGGAGGACTGGGCCATGGGCTCGGGTCACAACATCACCTGGACCGCCACCGACAACGTGGCCGTGACCGACGTGGACCTGGCGTACTCCACCGACGGCGGCGCCACGTATCCCAACACCATCGCCACCGGCATCGCCAACAGCGGCTCGTACGCGTGGACCGTGCCGGGCGTGCCCACGGCGGCGGCCCGCGTGCGCGTGACCGCGCACGATGGGGCCTCGAACGCCACCTCCGCCGCGAGCGCGGCGAATTTCACCATCTCCGACCAGGCCCCGCCCTCGGCCAGCCTCACCGCCCCGGCGGGTGGCGAGACGTGGGCCGTGGGCTCCGGTCAAAACATCACCTGGACGGCCACCGACAACGTGGGCGTGACCTCGGTGGACCTGGCCTACTCGACCGACGGCGGCGCCACGTACGCGCACCCGATCGGCACCGGCATCGCCAACTCCGGCTCGTACGCCTGGACCGTGCCTGCCACGCCGTCCACCACCGCGCGGGTCCGCGTCACGGCGCACGATGCGGCCTCCAACTCCGCGTCCGCGTCGAGCGCGGCGGACTTCGCCATCGCCGACCAGTCGGCGCCGGCGGTGGCCGTGGCCTCGCCGGTGGGTGGGGAGGCGTGGTACGAGGGCAGCGCGCACAACATCAACTGGACCGCCACCGACGACGTGGGTGTGGCCTCGGTCAGCCTGGACTACTCGCGCCACGGCGCGGGCGGCCCCTGGATTCCGGTCGCCTCGGGCCTGGCCAACACCGGCAGCTATCCGTGGACGTTGCCCGGCCCGGCCACCGACAGCGCCTTCGTGCGCGTGCGGGCGCTGGACGCCGCCTCGAACACCGGGACGGCGCAGAGCGACTCGGCCTTCCACATCCTTCCGCCGCTCGACACCATGGCGCCGGTGGTCGTGGTGACCTCGCCGGTCGGCGGCGAGTCGTGGGTGGGTGGCTCCACGCACAACGTCACCTGGACCGCGACCGACAACGTCGGGGTGGACTCGGTGAACGTGGACTACTCGCTGACCGGCACGGGCGGCGCATGGATCACCCTGGCGCACTCGCTGGCCAACAGCGGAAGCTACCCGTGGCTGCTGCCGGCCGTGCTCAGCGACAGCGCGGTGGTGCGGGTGACGGCCTTCGACCACGCCGTCAATGCGGCGGCGGACCTGGGTGACAGCCTGTTCCACATCACCGCCTCGGCGGTGGGGGTGGGCGGGCCGCGCCCCACGGTCTTCACGCTCTACCGGCCCTCGCCGAACCCGGCGCGCGGCAGCGTGGAGCTGCGTTTCCACATAGTCAGGTCCGGCGACGCCACGGCCGAGATCTTCAGCGTCGGGGGCAGCCGCGTGTGGCACTCGTTCATGCCGGGCGTTGGCGCCGGCGAGCACCGCGTGGCCTGGGACGGGCGCGGCAGTTCGGGCGAACGCGTCACCAGCGGGCTGTATTTCGTGCGCGTGTCGTGCGCGGAGGGCGTGCGCACCGCGCGGATGGTGCGCCTGCCGTAGGCGCCAAGGAGATCCGTCACGTTATGCCCACACCTCACCTGTCCGCCCAGCCGGGCGACTTCGCCGACGTGGTGCTCATGCCCGGCGACCCGCTCCGGGCCAAGCTGATCGCCGAGAGCTACTTCGAGAAACCCCGCCTGGTGAACGACGTCCGCAACATGTACGGCTACACCGGCATGTACAAGGGCCGCCGCGTGTCGGTGCTGGCCCACGGCATGGGCATCCCTTCGTGCTCGATCTACGCCACCGAGCTGATCCGCGAGTACGGCGTGAAGACCCTGATCCGGGTGGGCAGCTGCGGGGTGCTGGCGGCCGACATCGAGTTGGGCGACGTGATCCTGGCCCTGGGCGCGTCCACGGATTCCAAGGTGAACCGCATCCGGTTCATGGACCACGACTTCGCCGCGGTCGCGGACTACGCGCTGCTGGCCCACGCCGTGGATGCCGCCCGCGAGCGGGGCACCCCGGTGCGCGTGGGCAACGTGTTCTCCTCGGACCTGTTCTACTCGCCGCAGACCGCGATGTTCGACGTGCTGGAGAAGATGGGGGTGCTGGCGGTGGAGATGGAGATTGCAGGTCTATACGGGCTGGCGGCGGAGTTCGGCGCGCGCGCGCTGGGCATCCTCAGCGTGTCCGACCACATCCGCAAGGGCACCCACCTGAGCGCCGACGAGCGGCGCACGCGCTTCCAGGCGATGATCGAGATCGCGCTGGAGACAGCCCGGCGCAGCGGAACTCACGTTCGGCCTCCGGCGTGAGCGGCCGGACGTTCTCGGAAATCCCGGGAGTGCCCCGGGGCACCGCGGGAGCGTGGCGGATCAGAAGGAGCTTCATGGACTATCGCCCCCGAACCTCCAGCGTGAAGCACCCGGGCCCGGCGCCGTGTCGCGAAGGCGCGAAGGTGGTGTCCACCATCGGGCCGGTGGCCTCGGGGTCCAGGCGGGCCTGCGCGAGGAACACCGCGCACAGGCGGTAGTGCGTCGAGTCCACGATCGAGTAGGTGTAGGGACGGCCCGTTTCGGGGTCCAGCAGGGGACCCGCGGGCGGGGCGCCGCGCCGCAAGGCCGCCACCCCGGTCAGCTCCCCGATGTCTCCCGGTAGCCTCTGCTTTCGGGTGTAGTAGTCATCCACCCGGGTGGCGAGTTCGGACAGGTGCTGCACCCGGATCCGGTCCAGCGCGCGGCGGCGCTCGGTTCCGGGGGATCCCAGCATCCCCAGCGCCACGACCACCGAGGCCAGCACCAGCGCCGCCGAGGCCCAGGCCACCGCGCGCCGCGCCAACTGGACCCCGGGCTGGGCCCGCGCTCCCGCGGTTTCCTCGCCCTCTTCCTGGCGCAACCCCGCCAGGTAGTACCAGAACGCGGCGCCGGCGATGACGAACACCGTGGCGACCTTGAGCAGGAAGGCCCGCGCCAGCTGGCCGCCCAGGATCGCCACGACCAGTGCGATCAGGTCGCCGATCAGGGTGCCCGCGGCGCCGAACAGGGTCACGTAGGTGAGCCACTTGCGCACCTTCGAGCCGCGCTTCTCGGGATCCCGCGCCATGGCCCGCCCCAGGGCCCGCGCCACCAGCAGGAACAGGGGGAAGGTGATGATCAGCGCGGCGACGTGCTGTCGCACCTGGCCCAGGCGGAAGCCATCCCATGCGTTGGTGCGCAGCGGATCCGGGAACGCCCGGTCGATCACCTGGAACACCAGGCCGCCGAGGTTGATCGCGCTCACGTAAAGCGCCAGGAACATGAGCAGGTAGAGGAAGGTCTCGCGCGCGGACAGGTATGGTCGGCGCCTCGGCACCGGCACGGGGAAGTCCGTCTCCGCCCACGCGGAGAGCGCGGCTTCGGTGTCCTCGGCTCGCCAGCCCGCGGCGTGGAGCTGCTCTCGAATGGCGCCGCGGGGGAGGCCCCGCAGGAGGGCGTCGCGGACGAAGGACTGCAGGCCCGGGTCCATGGCGTGAACGTACACGCGGTCGTCCCGCCCCGCAACACGGAAGCCCCCGAGCCGGGAAGCCCATGGCGCTGACCCGGTTCCTGCCGTAGACTCATGAGGCTGCGTTCCACGGCCGCCTCAATCTCCACCATCCAGGAGCCCCAATGCTCGTTTCCGGCACCCGGCTCGGACCCTATGAAATCGTGGCCCCCCTGGGAGCGGGCGGCATGGGCGAGGTGTACCGCGCGCGCGACACGCAACTGGGGCGCGACGTGGCCATCAAGGCGCTGCCCGCGGAATTCGCGCGGGACGCGGAGCGGCTGGCGCGGTTCCGCCGCGAGGCGCAGACCCTTGCGGCGCTCAACCACCCCAACGTGGCCTCCATCTACGGCCTCGAAGAGTCCGGCGGCATGCCCCACCTGGTGCTGGAGCTGGTGGAGGGCGAGTCGCTGCTGGCCTGCCTGGCCCGCGGGCCGCTGCCGCCGCGCGAGGCGGTCCGCGTCGGCATCCAGGTGGCCGCGGCCATCGAGGCGGCGCACGAGCGGGGCATCGTGCACCGCGACCTCAAGCCGGGCAATGTCATGCTCTCGGACTCCGGGCTGGCCAAGGTGCTGGACTTCGGCCTGGCGCGGAGCGAGGCGCCCCCGACGCCGTCGGGGGATCCGGGCGATTCCCCCACCATGACCCTGGGACCGGGGGCCACGCTCGCGGGGGCCATCCTGGGCACCGCGGCCTACATGAGCCCGGAGCAGGCGCGCGGCAGGCAGGTGGACCGGCGCAGCGACGTGTGGTCCTTCGGCTGCCTGCTCTTCGAGTGCCTGGCGGGCCGGCCGGCCTTCGAAGGGGCCACCACCTCGGACCTCATCGCGCGGATCCTGGAGCGGGAGCCCGATTGGAACCTGCTGCCCGCGGGCACGCCGGCCCGCGTCCGCGAGGTACTGCGCCGCTGCCTGCGCAAGGACGCCGACGCGCGCCCGCGCGACATCCGCGACGTCCGGCTGGATCTCTCGGAGGCGGCCGACGGCGGCACCCGGGCGGCCGGCGCGCGTGACAACTCCATCGCGGTGCTGCCCTTCGAAAACCTGAGCGGCGCCGACGACGAGTACTTCGCCGACGGCGTGACCGACGAGATCCTCAATGCGCTCTCACAGCTCGAGGGCCTGCGCGTGGCCGCGCGCGCCTCCTGCTTCGCGTTCAAGGGCCGCCGCGAGGATCCGCGCGCGGTGGGCGAGAAGCTGGACGTGGCCGCGGTGCTGGACGGCACCGTGCGCCGCTCGGGCGCGCGGCTGCGCATCACCGCCCAGCTGGTGAACGCCGCCGACGGGCGCCCGCTGTGGTCGGAGCGCTACGACGGCGAGATGACCGACGTCTTCGAGGTGCAGGACAAGATCGCGGAGGCCATCGCCGGCCGCCTGCGCGTGGCGCTGCAGGGGGCCGCCGGGGGCGAGCGCGGGCGCCGGGGCACCGACAGCGTGGAGGCCTATGAGCTGTTCCTCAAGGGCCGCGCACTGCTGCTGCAGCGGGGGCGCTTCATCCAGGAGGCCATCCCGTTCTTCCAGCGGGCGCTGGAGCTGGATCCGCGCTACGCGGAGGCCATGGCGCTGCTGGCGGACTCCTACCGGCTCCTGGGCACGTTCGGTGTGGTTCCATGCGACCAGGTGATGCCCCGCGCCAGCGAGCTGTCGCGCAGGGCGCTGGAGATCGAGCCGGGCCTGGCCGAGGCGTGGGCCACGCTGGCCAGCGTGGAGTCGCAGTACGAGCACCGGATCGAGCAGGCGGCGGTCTCCTGGCGCGAGGCGCTGGAATCCGATCCCCGCCACATCCGGGCGCGCTGCGAACGCGCGATGTGGTCGCACTCGTTCGGGAAGATGCCGGTGGAGGAGGCCCTGGCGGAGACGTCCCGGGCGGTGGAGTACGACCCGTTCAACGCCTGGGCGCTGTGCATCCACTCGTTCATCCTGGGTTACGCGGGCCGCCCGGGCGACGCGCTCGAGGCGGCCGCCCGTGCCGTGGCGGCGGATGCCGGCTCATTCATGGCCCAGTGGACCTTGATGCGGGCGCACGCCTTGGCGGGCGATGTCCAGAAGGCCCAGGAGATGTCGCCGGCGCTGCTGGCGTCTTCGGGGCGCAACGTGTGGGCCCTGGCCACCATGGCCTGGTTCCTGGGAAAGTCGGGGCAGCCGGTGAAGGCCCGGGCGGTCTACGACGAACTGGAGGCTCGCTCCCGGCTGGAACACGTCTCGCACTTCTGGATGAGTGTCGCCGCCGCCGCGGCGGGCTGCGGGGACACGGCCCTGCAACACGTGCGCCTGGCCGTGGCGCAGCGCGACCCGTTGATGGTGAGCTCGCGCGTGTTCCCCCACTGCGACGCGCTGCGCGCGCTCCCGGGCTTCGAGGAGGCGGTGAAGGGGGCGTGGGATTGAGGGGGCGGCGCGGGGCCACGAAACGCCGCTCGATTGACACCTCCGGGCATCGTTCCTACACTTACATGTCTATGGTACGCGGAATCTTCGGAGGGCTGCTGGGGGCGCTGCTGATGGTGGTGACGTGTTCGTCGCCGCTGCTGGCGGCGGCCGGCTATCCGTCCGCGGCCCTCGAGGCCACTCACTGTGACGGGGACACCGGCCCTGGAGCGTGCCCCGACGGCGCCCCGTGCGGGTCGGACTGCGCCTGCACCTGCTGTCCCTGGCATGTCCCGGGGCTTCCGGCCGGGGATTCGATGCCCGCCACCGGGACCGCCCCCGTGTACCGCTCCGCCTTCGACACGTCCTTCGAAATCCCCGGAACCGACCTCGCGCACCGCATCTTCCATCCTCCTCGCTCACTCGCCTAGTCCTGGTGGTTGGCTTCGGGCGCGACCGATCGCGCCCGCGCCGCAGGCTTAGCCGGGTATTCCCGGCGGGGAGTTCCTTCTCGAAGGCAGGTGGATGGCGATGCACTCGTTCCGTGCGTGGGCGGTCTCCGCGTGGAGGCCGGGCCCGGCAATTCAGGTCCTCTTTCTGATCCTGCTCTCCTCGGCAGCCGCGGTCCGCTCGGAGCCGCTGACCCAGGCAACGGCGTCGCCCGCGTCAGCAGCGCACGCCGCGGCCTCGCGGGCCCCGGCGGAACAGGCCGCAGGGTCGCCGACCGCCGCCTCGCGGGCCCCGGCCGCGCAGGCCGCAGCGTCGCCGGCCCCGGTCTCGCGGGCTGAGCTCCCCACCGACACACTCGGGATCTCCTGGCCGGACCTCAAGGGCCTGGTGGACCGGCATCCCCGGCTGGCTGCGAGTCTCTGCGGAGTGGATGCGGCCCGCGGGGTGGCGGCTGACGCGGGCTCCATTCCGAACCCATCGCTGGACGCGGCCCTGACGCGCCCCGAGGGCGCCCCGGATCCCGCCGCGCCGCGCGAGTGGAGCCTGGAGCTCACGATCCCGCTGGAGTGGCTCGCGAAGCGGGGCAGCCGGGTCTCCGCCGCGGAGGCGCTGGTGGAGGCCAGCACGGAGGATGCGCACGCCACCCGGCTCGAGGTCCTGCTTCAACTCCGCGAGTTGTTCGTGAACCTCGCCCACGACCAGGCCCGGGTCGCCTCGCTCCAGGCCCTCGAGTCCCAGACTTCCGAGCTCGCGCGATCGGTGTCGAGGCGCGTGGAGCTGGGAGAGGCTCGCCCCACCGATGCCACGCGCGTCGAGATCGAGCTCGAGAAGATCGCCAGCGATCTGGATGCGGCCCGGTGGGCGCGGCGGGCGCACCAGGGCCAGTTGAGGCTGTGGCTGGGCGGTGGGTGGCCGGGGGAACTCCGCGTGCAGGCCGATCTGGCGTCCGTGCCCGGCGTGCCGGACCTGGACTCGGCTCTTGCCGCAGCACGCTCGACCCATCCGTCCCGCCTGGCCGCGCGGGCGCGGGTCCGCTCCCTGGAGTCCGGGCTGAGCGTCGAAAAGCGCGCGCGCATCCCGGGCGTGTCCCTGAGGGCCTTCCGGCTCGCGGAGCCCGACCGAAGGGCGTACGGCGCCGGGGTCACGCTGGACGTGCCGCTGTGGAACTGGAATTCCGGGCGCATCGCGCAGGCGCGCGCCCTGCTCGACGCCGGCCGCCGGGACCTCGAATGGCAGGGGCGCGAGATCGAATCGGCGGTGATCGAGGCGCACGGGTCCAGTGTCGCCACCGCGGGCACCGCGGTCCGTTACCGGGACCGGATCCTCCCTCGCACCGAGTCCACCGCGCTGATCATGGAGCGGGCGTACGCCCTCGGCGAGACGAACCTGCTCGAACTGATTGACGCCCGGCGCGCGCTCGTCGGGACACGCCTCGAATATCTCTCGGCGCTCGCCGAGGCCCAGCTTGCGTCCAGCCGTCTCAACGCTCTCATCGGGCGGGAGGACTTCCAATGAAGACTGGTTCGGTGTTCGCATCCGCCGGCGCCTGGCTCCTGCTGGCGGTGCTCATTCAGTCCTGCGGCAGGTCCACCGCGCAGGAGGGTCGTCAACCGGCCGCGCCGGAGAGCGCGGCGGTGGAGGCGGGCCACGCGGCCGCCGGGGTCGGGACCAGGGGAGCCGCATCCGCGGAGGAGGCGGAGATCTCGGACCTCGACCGCCCCGTGGAGGAACTGTTCCGGCTCACCTGCGAGCACAAGATGAAGACCTTCGAGTGCGAAGAGTGCCGCTACGAGACGGGCGTGGTCCGCGTCCCCGGGGAGCTGCTGTCGGGAGCCCTGGTGAAGACGGGGAAGGTGGCGCGGGAACACGTTCATGATGCCATGCAGCTCACCGGCGAGGTGCGTTTCGACGAGCGCCGGGTCTCGCACGTGGGCACCCAGGCCGGCGGCATCATCCGGCGGGTATCCGTGACCCTCGGGGAGACGGTGCGAAAGGGAGAGCCCCTGATCGAGGTGGAGAGCATCGCGATCGGGGAGGCCGAGGGGGCGTACCTGGAGGCTCAGGCGGCGCTCCGCCTGGCGCGCCGCAACCACGACCGGACGGCGGAGCTGCGCAAGGAGGGCATCACTTCCGAGAGGGAATTCTTCCAGGGAAGGCAGGAGCTGGAGGCCGCGGAGATACGCGCAGAGTCCGCCCTGGGGCGCCTGCTCCGGCTGGGCATGTCCGAGGCCGACGCCAGGAGGCTCACCGCATCGGGTGCCAACAGTGGCCGCGTGGTGCTGCGCGCGCCCGTGGCCGGCACGGTGCTCACCCTGCACGCGTTCTCCGGAGAGACGGCCAAGGCCGAAGAGACCCTGCTCACCATCGGCGACGCCGGTGTCGTGTGGGTGTGGGCGGATCTCTACGAGAGGGACGTGGCCGCCGTGAACCAGGCCCGGCGCGGCGGGAAGCTCGCGGCGACGGTCACCGTGAAGGCCTATCCCGGGGAGGAGTTCCCGGGCTCGGTGGACCTGGTGAGCCCCGCCATGGAGGCGGCCTCCCGAACCGTGAAGCTGCGGGTCGAAGTCAAGAACCCGCGCGGACGGCTGCTGGCCGGGATGTTCGCAAACGTGCAGGTGTTCCTCCCCGGGACGCAGGAGGCGCTGGCCGTTTCCCGCGCCGCGGTCCTGGAGGATGCCGGCAGGTCGTTCGTGTTCATCCACCATCATGGCGAGTACTACGTGCGCAGGCCGGTCCAGCCCGGCCGTTCCTGGGGCGAGCGGGTCGAGATCCTCTCCGGCCTCCGCGGCGGTGAGACCGTGATCTGCGACGGCTCGTTCCTGATGAAGTCCGACGTCCTGCGCTCGAAGATGGGCGCAGGCTGCGCGGACTGAGGGGGCCGCCCGTGCGCGTGGTGTTGACGCTGCTCAACAACCGCCTCCTGGTGCTCCTGGCGGCCGGCACGCTGGTCGCGGGCGGGCTGTTCGCGTGGTCGCGCCTGCCCGTTGACGCCTTCCCGGACGTCACCAATACGCAGGTGATGATCCTGAGCAAGGTGCCGGGGCTGGCCGCGGTGGACGTGGAACAACGGGTGAGCTACCCCATCGAGCTGGAAATGCGGGGACTGCCCCGGGTGAAGCAGGTGCGCTCCACCTCGAAGGCCGGCCTTTCGCAGGTGGTGATCGTGTTCGAGGACGGGGCGGACATGTACTGGACCCGCCAGGTGGTCTTCGAGCGCCTGGCCGGGGCCCGCGATCAACTGCCGCCCGGTGTGGAGCCCGAGTTGGGCCCGATAAGCACCGGCCTGGGCGAGATCTTCCAGTACACCCTGGAAGGCGACCGGCAGGACGCCATGGAGCTGCGGTCCATCCAGGACTGGCTGGTGGCGCCGCTCCTGAAACCCATCCCGGGTGTCAACGAGGTCAACAGCGTGGGGGGCTACGTCAAGCAGTACCAGGTGCTGCTTGACCCGGACAAGCTGCTCAAGTACGGGCTCACCTCCAGCGAGGTGGTGGAGGCGGTCGAGCGCAGCAACGCCAACGCCGGGGGTGGGATCATCGTGCGCGGGTGGGAGCAGGCCTACCTGCGCGGGGTGGGGCTGCTCAAGGACACCCCGGATGTCGAGCGGATCGTGCTCAAGTCCAGCGGCGGCGCCCCGGTGTACGTGCGGGACGTGGCGGACGTGGTCATCGGCGCCGAGCCCCGCCAGGGGGCGGTGACGCGCGACGGCAAGGGCGAGGTGGTGGCCGGCATGATCATCATGCTCAAGGGCTCCAACTCCCGGGAAGTGGTCGACCGCGTGAAGGCGACCATTGCGAAGATCCAGGGCACACTGCCCCCGGGAGTCCGGATCAACGTGTTCTACGACCGGGCCTCACTCATCGAAGCCTGTATCGAGACCGTGGTGAAGGCCCTGCTCGAGGCCGGGCTCCTGGTCATCCTGGTGTTGTTCCTGCTGCTTGGTGAGTTCCGCACGGCGCTGGTGGTGGTGATCTCGCTCCCGATCACGTTCCTGGTGACATTCATCGTCATGGGGCCCGTGGGCATCTCGGCGAACCTGATGAGCCTCGGAGGGCTGGGGTTCTCCGTGGGCATGGTGGTGGACGCCTCGATCGTTGTCGTGGAGAACATCCGCAGGCATCTCGCCGAACGCCGCGACAGTGCACTCCGACGGGCCATCGTCGCCGAGGCGGTGGCGGAAGTGGCACGGCCGGTGACTTTCTCGGTTCTCATCATCACCATCGTGCTGGTTCCGCTGTTCACGTTGCAGGGGATCGAAGGCCGGATGTTCGCGCCGCTGGCCGCCACCATGCTCATCTCCATGCTGGCGTCGATCTGCGTCGCCCTGCTCCTGGTGCCCGTGTTTTCCGATGTGCTCCTGCGCCAGGATGCGGAGAGGACCTTCGGCTTTGCGCGCCGCCTGCGCGCCGGCTACTCGGCGCTACTGGCCCGCGCGATCCGGCGGCCGAGGATCACCCTGGGAATCGCGGCCGGGGCGCTGGTGCTGGCGGGCCTGTTCGCCCCGCTGATCGGCACGGAGTTCATGCCGCCGCTGGACGAGGGCTCCATCGCGATCAATGTCGTCCGTCTGCCCAACGCCTCGCTCGAGGGCGCGGTGAAGGTGTCGGGGTACATTGAGAAGCGGCTGCTCAGGTTTCCCGAGGTGTCTACGGTGGTCTGCAAGACCGGCCGCGCCGAGATCTCCGAGGACCCGATGGGACCGGAGCAGACCGATGTGTTCGTGATGTTGAAGCCCCGTGGACGCTGGGGCACGGGCCGGAACAAGGCGCAGCTCATCGAGGCCATCCAGGAGGATCTGGGCCAGATTCCGGGGCTCCGCTATTCCTTCTCCCAGCCCATCGCGCTGCGCGTGAACGAGCTGATCTCGGGGGTGAAGAGCGACCTGGCGGTGAAGGCGTTCGGTCCCGACCTGGCGGTCCTCAAGGCCTTTGCCGATCGCGCCGGGGCCGCGCTGGGGGGAGTCCGCGGAGCCCAGGACGTGAAGGTGGAGCAGGTGTCCGGGATGACCCAGGTGGATGTGGTGATCGACCGGGCGGCGGCGGCCCGCCACGGGATCCAGATCGGCTCGGTGAACGAGGCGATCGAGACCGCGCTCGCCGGCACGCAGGCCACCACTCTGATCGAGGAGCAACGGCGAATCGCGGTGGTGGTCCGCTTCGCGGAGGAGGCCCGCAGCGACCTGCCGCGAATCGAGCGACTGCTGGTGCCCATGCCGGGCGGGGGGCGCGTGCCGCTGGCGCAGATCGCCCGGTACGAGATGGTGGAGGCCCCCGCGCAGGTGAGCCGCGAAAACGGGATGCGCCGCGTGGTCGTGGAGGCGAATGTGCGGGGCCGCGACCTCGGCGGCTTCGTCAGGGACGCGCAGCGGGCCCTGGCCCCGCTGGCGAAGGAACTGCCGGCCGGGTACTTCATCGAGTACGGTGGCCAGTTCGAGAACCAGCAGCGTGCCATGCGGCAGCTCGGATTCGTCGTGCCCGTGGCGCTGCTCCTGATCGTGATCATGCTCTTCCTGGCGTTGAATTCCATCCGGAATTCGCTCCTGGTGCTGCTCAACCTGCCCTTCGCGCTGGTGGGCGGCGTGTTCGCCGTGGTCGTCTTCCGGATGCCACTCTCGGTTTCGGCCGCGGTGGCCTTCATCATGCTGCTGGGGGTCGCGGTGCAGAACGGCGTGGTGCTGGTGGCCTTCTTCCGGCAGCTGCGGGAGCGCGGGGAGAGCGTTCCGGAGACCGTCCGGAAGGGCTGCGACCTGCGCTTCCGGCCGCTGCTCATGACGGCCCTGACCGCCTTCATCGGGAAGGCGCCATGGCTGTTCGCCACCGGTTCCGGCGCGGACATCCAGCGGCCGCTCGCGGTGGTGGCGATGGGAGGGCTGGTCACCAGCACCCTGCTCACGCTGGTGGTGCTGCCAGTGCTCTACGGGTGGTTCGAGGGGCGGGGGGCGCAGGGGCAGGAGCCCGTGGGCCGCGCCTGAGCCGGGCCCGGCTACTTCTGCTTCGCCTCGAGCTCGGCCCAGCGCTCGTACAGGGCGGCCACCTCGGCGTGCGCCGCGTCGAGGTCGCGGCAGAGTTCCACCAACTTGAGGTGGTCCGCCGCCTGCCCCGGGTCGTCCATCTGCGCTTCCAGCGCGGCGACCCGCGCCTCCGCCTCCTGGATGGAGGTCTCCATGCGGTCCCACTCCCGCTGTTCCAGGTAACCGAGCCGGCCGGGCCGGGCACTGTCCTTCGCCGCGCGCGGGGTCACGGCGGGACGGGAGGCCTGGCTCGCCCGGGCGGCCCCGGCAGCCTCCGTCGCCGCAGCCTCCTGTGCCGCCAGCCACTGCGACACTCCCGCGAGCAGCTTCACCCCGCCCCGGCCGTCGAGTCCCAGCACCTGCGTGGCCAGGCGGTCCAGCATGAAACGGTCGTGCGTCACCAGCAGCACCGCGCCGGGGAACTCCTTCAGGCTCTCCTCCAGGACTTCGAGGGTCGGGATGTCCAGGTCGTTGGTGGGCTCGTCGAGGACCAGCAGGTCGGCCTCCTGCCGCATCAAGCCGGCGATGTGGATGCGGGCCTGCTCGCCGCCGGAGAGATCTCCCACGCTCACGTCCAGCTGCCCGGATCGAAACAGGAACTTCCGCGCCCAGGACGAGACGTGCACGGCCTGACCGCGGTAGACGATGGACTCGCCCTCGGGGCACAGGGCGTTGCGCAGCCGCTGGGCGGGGTCGAGGAGGCTGCGATCCTGCCGGAACACGGCCACGCGCAGGCCGGCGGCGGGTTTGACCGTCCCGGAGTCGGGCTCCAGCTCCCCGGTAAGCACCCGGATCAGCGTGGTCTTGCCGGAGCCGTTGGGGCCAAGCAGGCCGAGGCACGAGCCGGGGGAGAGCGTCAGGTCCACGCCCGAGAAGAGCGGGCGGCCGTCCATGGACTTCGAGAGGCCCTTGGCGACCAGCAGCTCGCGCGAGCGGCGGCCGGTGCCGCTGAAGTCAATGTCCGCCGCGGGGGCGGTGGTGTTGCGCCGCTTCAGCTCCGCCAGTTCCGCGATGCGCTGCGTGGCGTCCTGGATGCGGCCCTTGGCCTTGGTGCGGCGGGCCCGGGCGCCGCGCAGCAGCCAGGCCACGTCCTGCCGCACCCTGCCTGCCAGGTTCTGCTCCTGGCTTGCCTGGGCCTCGAGATGCGCCGCGCGGGCCTCCAGGAACTCGCTGTAGGGGCCATCCACCGAGAAGGTGCCGTCCCGGTACGCGGCATTCAGCTCCACGATGCGGCCCGCCACCTCCTCGAGGAAGTAGCGGTCGTGCGTGACCACCACCACGCCGAAGCGGGCTTCGTCCAGGAGGTCCTCGAGCCACAGGATGCCGTCCAGGTCGAGGTGATTGGTGGGCTCGTCCAGCAGCAGCAGGTCGGGCTCGGGCGCCAGCTCGCGCGCGATGGAGAGGCGCTTGCGCCAGCCGCCCGAGAGGGTCGCGATGTCCTGGTCGTGGCGGCGAAAGCCCACCCGGGCCAGCACCAGCGCGGCGGCGGTCTCGCGCTCGTGGGCCTCGTGGTGATCGTGGTCGGCCGGGGCCGCCTGGACCGGGTGTCGCAGGGCGTCCGCCACGTATCCCAGCGGGGTGGCGCCCCCGGGAAACGCGTCGGACTGCGCCACGTAGCCCACGCGCACACCCCGGCGGCGGGTGACCTCGCCCTCGTCGGGGATTTCCTGACCCGCGAGGATCCGCAACAGGGTGGTCTTGCCCGAGCCGTTGGGCCCGATGAGGCCCAGTCGCTCGCCGTCGGAAACGCCCAGGCCCACGCCCCGGAAGAGCGGGTGCGGGCCGTACGACTTTCCGAGGGACTGGCAGTTCAGCAGGATGGGCATGAGGGGAACAGACTAGCAGGCCTCGGGCGGCCGGGGGCCCCCGAGTTCAACGCCGGGTGCGACGCAGGTTGCACCCCCGGTTCGACCCCGGGCTCGGCCCGGGCTTCAACCCCCGGGCTCACACCAGCGAGAGATGGAACCAGTGTGTGAGCACCAGGTAGATCCCCGCGCAGATGAACACCACCCCGGTCGCCGGGCGGGCGAAGCGCTCGAAGCGCGTGATGGCGTTGAAGCCCCGGCTCAGCGCCCGGGCGCCGCCGGCGATCAAGAGCGCGAGCACGGCAACCGGCAGTCCCGTCCCGACGCCGTACACGAGCGGCAGGAGGACCGGTGAGTCCGAGGCTGCCGTCAGCGGCAGCAGGCTGCCGAAGAACAGTCCCGCGGACACCGGGCAGAACGACAGCGCGAAAAGGATGCCGAGCAGCCCCGCCCCGAGTGGACCGGAACGCGCCGCGCGCTCCTGCCAGGCGCGGGTCCCGGGCATCGTGATCCCCGGCAGGCGCAGCCAGCCGAGGGTCAGCAGGCCGATGAGCACCAGCAACGGCCCCAGGATGCGGTTCATCTCGCGCTGCAGGAACATGGACACGGACGGCAGCGAGAGCACGCTGGCAACGACGACGGAGCCCACGGCGAGGTAGGTGAGGGCCCGCCCGAGGCAGTAGAGCGCTCCGGCCATCCAGACCCGGCGGGACGAGCCGGCATGCTTCGAGATGTAGGACACGGCCGCCACGTTGGACGCCAGCGGACAGGGGCTGATCGAGGTCAGGATCCCCAGCCACAGGGCCGAGCCGGCCGCGGCCAGCAGGTCGCTCACGTGGCATCCCCGAGGTAGGCGCGGGTCTCCTCCCGGACGTACTTCAGGAATGCCGGCTTGTCATTGAGCAGCTCCCAGATCCGGGAGAGATTCTTCCACGCCGCCCGCTTTCCGCGCACTTCCCGTACCAGCACCAGCGACTTGGTGAAGAGCTGGTAGTCCTTCGCGAAGTGCCCGTTGCCCTTCGCGTCGATGTTGACCACCTTCCAGGCCAGGCGCCCGCTCTTGATCTCCCCGGCGAACGCGCTGTCCATGGCTTCCTTCGAGTTTGCCTCGAGGGTGCGGCAGGACGCGCAGCGGTAGGAAGTGTGGAAGTAGTACGCGACCACCCGCGGGGGAATCGGGCCCTGCCGGGCTTCAGCCGGGCGTGGAGCGGGAGCCGGGGAGGGCGCCTTCGCCTTCGCTCCCAGCAGCGCGAAGGTCCCCGCCGCCAGGGCCACCGTGAGCAGGAGAGCCGTGAAGCGCTTCACGACAGGACCTCCTTGATCTGCTGGGCCGACGGGACATGTCCGACGACCTTGACCTCGCCATTCACCACCAGCGCCGGGGTGGAGAGGACTCCATAACCCACGATGGCGCCGATGTCGGTGACCTTCTCAATCTCGCACTCGAGCCCGAGCTCCCTCACCGCCTGCTCCACGTGCCGGTAGAGCACCTGGCACTTCTGGCATCCGGGGCCGAGGACCTGGATATGGGTCATGAGGACTCCTCCTTGTGAAACTTATCACGATGCCGGGCGCGAGAGACGCCCCTTCAAACCAGCCAGTTGAACAGGTAGCCAACCAGGATGATCCCCACGGAGACCACGCCGATGAAGGTGCCGATCAGCACCGGCCGGAGCACCTTGCGCAGGATGATCATCTCCGGCAGGGAGAGGGCGATCACCGACATCATGAACGCGAGCACCGTGCCCAGCGCCGCCCCCTTTTCGAGCAGGGCGTGCACGATGGGGATGATCCCGGCGGCATTGGAATACATCGGCACGCCGATCAGGACCGCCAGCGGCACGGACCACCAGGCGGACTTCCCCATGAAGGAGGCCATGAAGTCCTGCGGCACCCAGCCGTGGATGCCCGCCCCCACGGCGATTCCGAGGACGACGAATGGCCACACCTTTCCGACGATGTCGCGGACCGAGCCGAGGCCGTGGCGAATGCGCCCGTCCCAGGTGAGCCGGACCTGCCCGGAGGCGGCCGCCACCGGCTCCACCCGGTAGACCCACGGCTCCACGTGGCGCTCCAGGCGCAGCCTCCCGATCACCCAGCCGGCCAGCACCGCCACCGCGAGGCCCGTTCCCGTGTACAGGGCGGCCACCTTCCAGCCGAACAGGCCGAACAGGAGCGCGAGCGCCACCTCGTTGACCATCGGCGCCGAGATCAGGAACGAGAAGGTCACGCCCAGGGGGATGCCCGCGGTGAGGAAGCCGATGAAGAGCGGCACCGCCGAGCAGGAACAGAATGGAGTGACCACGCCCAGCCCGGCCGCCAGCACATTGCCCGCCGACTCCGCCTTGCCCGCCAGGATGGCCCGGGTGCGCTCGGGGGTGAAGAAGGAGCGCACCATGCCGACGAGGAACACCACCAGCGCCAGCAGCAGCAGCACCTTGGGAGTCTCGTACACGAAGAACTCCACGGCGCTGCCGAAGTGGGTCGCGGGATCGAGTCCCAGGGCTTCCCGGCAGACCCATGCGGCGGCGGGCTTCAGGATGGAATAGAGCACCAGCCACGCCAGCAGCGCTCCCGTGGCCGGGAGCAGCAGGCGGAGGGATCGCGCCGGATCCGGCTGGAGGGCCCTCACCTCACCCATGGGCCAGCCCGGATCCCGGGGCCCCACCGTGCCTGGCCGGCAGTTCCGCCCTGAAGTAGCGCCGCCGGAACCACAACGCCACGTTCACCAGCCCGATCAGGGCCGGCACCTCCACCAGCGGCCCGATGACCGCGGCGAAGGCCGCGCCGTGGTGGATGCCGAATGTGGCCACCGCCACGGCGATGGCCAGCTCGAAGTTGTTCGACGCCGCCGTGAACGAGAGCGTGGCCGACTGCGGGTAGTCCGCTCCGGCCCAGCGGCTCAGGAAGAACGAAGCCACGAACATGACCACGAAGTAAATCAGCAGCGGGATGGCGATGCGCACCACGTCCAGGGGCAGCTGCACGATCTTCCCGCCCTTGAGCGAGAACATGATCACGATGGTGAACAGCAGCGCGATGAGCGTGATGGGGCTGATCCTCGGGATGAAGCGCCGCTGGTACCAGTCCCTTCCCTTCGCCGCGATCAGCGCGAAGCGGGTGGCGACGCCCGCGAGGAAGGGGATCCCCAGGTAGATGAACACGCTCCGGGCGATCTCCCCGATGGTGATGTTCACCGCCACGCCCCCGAGTCCGAACCAGCGCGGGGCCAGCGTGATGAAGAAGTACGCATACGCGGAGAAGAACAGCACCTGGAAGATGGAGTTGAACGCCACCAGCCCGGCGCAGTACTCGGGATCGCCCTTCGCCAGGTCGTTCCACACGATCACCATGGCGATGCAGCGCGCCAGGCCGATCAGGATCAGCCCCACCATGTATTCCGGCTTGTCGCGGAGGAACAGCACCGCGAGAGCGAACATGAGCACGGGGCCGATGATCCAGTTCTGCACCAACGAGAGCAGCAGGACGCGGCGGTTGCGGAAGACCTTGCCCAGCTCCTCGTAGCGGACCTTGGCCAGGGGGGGATACATCATGAGGATCAGGCCGACGGCGATGGGGATGGAGGTGGTGCCCACGCTGAAGCGGTTGAGCAGCGGCACGATCCCGGGGAACAGGTAGCCGGCGCCCACGCCGACCGCCATGCCGAGGAAGATCCACAGCGTGAGGAAGCGGTCGAGAAAGGACAGGCCGCCCGACACGCCCGCGTGCCTCGCGGGAGGATGTTCAACCGACACGAGAGTCCCCCCGGATGGCCCGGTCAATCAGTTCACGAACCCGGGATTCAATCCGGTCCCGCACGGCACGGAATTCCTCGTCGGGCAGGTTCTTCGGATCGGGCAGCTCCCAGTCGAGACGATGGCGGGCGGGCAGGGAGGGGCAGGCGTCCCCGCAACCCATCGTCACGACGTAGTCCCATGTCACACCGGCGGGCAGCGAATCCAGGCCCTTCGATCTGCGGCCGCCGAGGTCAATGCCCTTCTCGGCCATGAACCGGACGGCGGCCGGATGCACCTGCCCGGAGGGCTTCGACCCCGCGCTGTACGCGGCGACCCTTCCCTGGCCCAGGGCCGCGGCGAATCCCTCCGCCATCTGGGAGCGGCATGAGTTCTCGATGCACACGAAGAGCAGGGTGGGGCGGGCCTTCGGAGTTCTCGGGGACGCTGTGGGTGATGCCGGGCGGGCGTCAGTCATGACGGCGCCCCTTCGATGCCGGGCGGCGGGAGCGACCGCGGGGCGAAGCCGGCGGGGCCAGCGGCAACACGCCGCACAGATCCTCGATCGGGATCGCGCGGACTTCGCGCAGGCGGCGGCGGTCGGCCAGCAGACGGGGCTCGCGATTCGGGGTGCGCCGCACCAGGGCCAGGACCCCGTCTGCGTACGCGTTGCGCCCGGTCCGGTCCAGCGCGTAATGGATCCAGCGGCCCTCGCGGCGGTCCGCCACGAGGCCCGCGAGCTTGAGGATGGTGAGGTGCTTCGACACCGTGGAGGGCGCCAGGCCCAGCACCGCCTGGATCTGGCAGACACACAGCGGCGCCGGCTCCAGCAATCGCAGTATGCGCGTCCGGGTGGGGTCCGCCGCCGCCTTCAGGGCCAGCTCGAGATTGCGCATGGGAGCCTCAACCTCTCGATTCGCCATATGACGAAATATAGAACGGGTGGGACGTCGTGTCAAGCGGGGTGCGGTTGCAGCCGCGCGGGTGGTAGAATCGGTCGCCATGAGCGCGAACCGATCGTCCTTCATTCTGCGGCAGATCGCCGCGGCCCGCGGCGGCAGGGGCGGGGCGGGCCTCGATGGCTGAAAGACTCCTTGGCTGCCGCGTCACCGCGGGGCAGTCCGGCCGCGCGGACCGGGTGGTACAGGCGCTCACCGGCGTCTCCCGTGCGTGGGTTCGGGGCCTGTTCGACGACGACCGCGTGACCATCAACGCGCGCCCGGCACCGGACCCCGCGGCACAGGTGGCCGACGGCGACATGGTCGAGGTGCGTTTCGATCCGCACACGCGCTGCCACGCGAGGCCCCGGGAGCGCGTGGATCCCGCCTTCCGCGTGCTGTTCGAGGACGAGCACGTGATCGTGGTGGACAAGGCCGCGTTCGTGCTCACGATCCCCACCGACAAGATGGAGGCGGACACCCTGGTGGACCGCGTGGCCCGTCACCTGGGCCGCGGCGGCCGGGAACGACGCCCGCACGTGGTGCAGCGGCTGGATCGGGGCACCTCGGGGGTGATCATTTTCGCGGTCACCCGCGCGGCGGCGGTGGAGCTGATCCGGCAGTTCCGCCGGCACGAGCCCACCCGCGAGTACCTGGCGCTGCTGGCCGGCAGCCTCCGGGAGGACCGGGGCACGATCCAGACCCGGCTTGCCACCAGCCGGGGCCTGTCGCGATACTCCGTCCGCGATGGGGAGGCCGGCGAGGTGGCCGTGACCCACTTCGAGGTCGAAGCCCGCCACCCGGGCGCCACGCTGGTGCGCGTGCGCCTGGAGACCGGCCGCCGCAACCAGATCCGGGTCCACTTCGCCGAGGCCGGCCACCCGGTGCTGGGCGACCCGCGCTACGCGCCGGAAAGGGCGCGGCATCCCCGCTGGCGGGCGCGCCGCCTGGCGCTGCATGCCTCGGTGCTGGGCCTCCATCATCCGGTCACCGGGGAGGAGCTGTGGTTCGAGTCGCCGTTGCCGGAGGAGTTCGGGCGGTTTGAAGTTGCGCGCGGACATCGCGGTTCGTGAATGTCTCCACATGGCGGAGTCGGAGTCGCGTATTCTCGTCCGGGCGGACCTTCGGACAGGTCCCGGTGCCCGGTTCCTTTTCCCCCGATGAAGGATAGTGCACTCTCATGAACGACCCGGTTCTCTTCAGTTCACTGAAGCTCCCGGACGCCCTGGTCCGGGACCTGCGGCGGCTCAACCCATGGTGGGAGGGCAAGCCGATGCAGGAGCTGCCGGAGACCCGGCGGCATCTCGTGCGACAGGTGCACGCCCGGCTGGGCACCCGGCTCGCCCCCATCGTCGTCGTGCGCGGCCCGAGGCAGATTGGCAAGACGACCGCGCAGCTCCAGGTGCTCTCGGATCTGCTCACCTCCGGGATCCCGGCGCGGAACATCCTCCGAATCCAGGCGGATGAACTGCCCGAGCTGCGCAAGCTGAGCGAGCCCATCCTGCGGCTGGTGGACTGGTACGAAGCCAACGTCCTGGGTGGAACCCTGAACGAGGCGGCGAAGAAGGCCGAGAAGACGTACCTGTTCTTCGATGAAGTCCAGAACCTCAAGGACTGGGCCCCGCAACTGAAGTTCCTCGTTGACAACTCCACGACCCAGGTCCTGGTCACCGGCAGTTCCACGCTGAGAATCGAATTGGGGCGTGACAGCCTGGCCGGGAGAATCAGCACGATTGAAGCAGGGGTCCTCTCACTGACCGAGATTGCGGGCTTTCGTGGCGTGGATCTCGGCGGGCCATTCCTCCAGGACAACGGCCTCGAGCCGCTGACCCGTCCGGAGTTCTGGCGGGACCTGCGCCGGCACGGTTCGGGGCGGGCAGTAGAGAGAGATCGCGTCTTCGAGTGGTTCTCCGAGCGCGGTGGATACCCCCTGGTTCACCAGAGGGCGGACGTTGACTGGGGTGTCCTTGCGGATCAACTCAATGAGACGGTCATTCGAAGGGTCATCCAGCACGACCTGAGGATCGGAGACCGCGGACGCAAGCGGGATCCCGCGCTGCTGGAGGAGGTCTTCCGGCTGGCGTGCAGGTATGCAGGTCAGGCTCCGGGGCGCACCCTGCTCTCCCGGGAGGCCCAGAGGGCGCTGAACGCAAACGTGGGTCCGCAGCGTGTGGACACCTACCTGCGCTTTCTTCATGAGACGCTCCTTCTTCGCCTCGTGAGTCCGCTGGAGATCCGGTTGAAGAAGCGGCACGGGAACCCGAAGATCTGCCTCGCGGACCATGGACTCAGGGCAAGCTGGCTGCAGGAGGTGGTTCCCATCTCGCCCGCCCGGCTCCGGGAGGAATCGCACCTCACGACGCTGGCCGGACACATCGCGGAGGGAGTCGTGGGGGCCGCGCTCGCAACCATCTCCCAGCTGGATGTGGCGCACCTGCCCGAGCGGGGGGACCAGCCCGAGGTGGACTTCGTGCTGACCATCGGCACGAAGCGGATCCCCCTGGAGGTGAAGTACCAGCGGAAGATCGACCCGATGGCCCACACCGAGGGCCTCCGCACGTTCATCGAGAAGGCCGCGAACAACGCGCCGTTCGGCCTGTTGATCGGGCAGGTGGACGGGGAGCCGATCGCCGATCCTCGGATCATCTGTCTGCCATTGTCCAGCTTCCTGCTGCTCCGCTAGCGAGGCGCCGATGAGCCGCCCCGGACGAAACGACCCCTGCCACTGCGGCAGCGTGAAGAAGTACAAGCACTGTTGACTGCGCCTCGAAGAAGATCCCCGGGCCTTCATGGAGCCGGCGGCCCGGGAGATGCTCGAGGTGGACGAATGCATGTGCCCAACGCTCCTCGAGTTCGCGCGGCGGCGCTGGGGGATCGAGAAGATCAAGGAAGCCGATCGCGGCTTCGGCGAGGGTGGGGAGGGGCCTCTCGACGCGCCGGCGATCTTCGTCCCGTGGCTGCTATTTCACCGCCCCTTCGACCGGCACTCCATCGCAGACTGGTACGCGCGGGAGTCACGCGGGCCGGTGGGCGTCCGGGAACGGGCCTGGCTGGATTCCGCCCTGCCCGCGCTCAAGGGGCTCACCCCTCGGGAGGCGGTCGCAACCGCCTCCCCGCGCCGCAAGGCGGACCTCCTGCTCAAGGAAATCGAATCGGTCGTACGAACTCCTGATGCGCATTCGGAGGATTCGCGGTGGCGACCCGACCTGGCCGCGCCGTCCGAACGAAGTCACGAGGGTCCTGCTCATCCACGGGGTGGGCGACTTCAGGGAATTCGGGGGGAGCCGGGGTCCGAATGACAAGTGGGAGCCGGAAGTAGTTGAAATTACACCATTTGCCGTCCTGCCGTTCATTCCCATAACGGAAACTGCGGTGCGGGAGAAGTAGGGGCCTTTCGGCTGTTTCCGTGCAGGGCGCCGAGCGAGAAGTTGCGACAGAGTGTTCCCCGAATACGATATAATGGGTTACCTAAGGACCAGCCCGTCGGCGGCAGACGCCCCCTCCTCAGTACGCCGGTCGGGAAGTGCCCTGCCGTTTCGGGCCGGGCGGGCTGCTCCAGTTGCCACCGTGCGGGGCCGATAAGCCCTGCAGACCCCGTTTCCAAGGCCGCCATACACCTTGAGATAGCTCCCCGGCCGGGGCCGGTCACGGGGCTCGATTTTGGCCGATCACCACAGGGACCACCGGCTTGGCCGTGCGGACCGCTGCCTCCTGGGCGAGGGTCTGCTCGCGCCGGCTGTCCCTATCTTTCGGAGAGGCCCGACGTGTGCGCTGACACGAGGGAACTGGGCTCGCTGCTGCTTGGCCAGGGCCTGATCTCACCATCGCAACTCCAGGAGGCGCTCACCGAACAGGGGGCCACCCGGGAGCGCGTCGGGGAGATCCTGTGCCGTCGCGGCTACGTGTCCGCCGAGGACATCCTCGGGGCGCTCTCGGTGCAACTCGGTCACCGGCGCTTCGATCCCGCACGGGACGAGGTGCAGCACGCGGCCCTGTCGCTGCTGCCCTACGAGTTCGCGCGCCGGCACGGCATCCAGCCGGTCCGGCTGGACGACGGCCTGCTGGTGGTCGCGATGGCCGACCCGCTGGACATCGAGGCGCGGGACAACCTGCGGCGGATCGCGGAGCGCTCCGGTCGCCGGCTCGAGATCCTGCTGGCCACCCCGGAAATCCTGGAGCGCACCCGCGAGGCCAGCTACGGCCTGGTCGAGAGCAGCCGCAGCGTCACCGAGCTGATTGACAAGGTGGTGGACGAGGCCGGCGGCATGCAGGTGGCGGAGGAGGAGGCGGACGAGGCCGAGGCGCAGCGGCGCGCGCAGGAGGCCGGCACCATCAGCCTGGTGGACCAGATCATCGGGCGGGCGTTGCAGGAACGGGCCACGGACATTCACATCGAGCCCCAGGAAAAGGGGCTGCTCATCCGCTACCGCGTGGACGGGATCCTGTACGAGGCCCTGTCCCCGCCGCGCGCGGTGTACACGGGCACGGTGAGCCGCATCAAGATCATGTCGAACATGGACATCGCCGAGCGGCGCATGGCCCAGGACGGGCGCTTCACCTATCGCCGCAACGGCCACGACGTGGACGTGCGCGTCTCGGCCATCCCCACGATTCACGGGGAGAAGCTGGTGCTGCGGCTGCTCGACAAGTCGGGCTTCAACTTCTCGCTGCGGGACCTGGGTTTCTCCCAGGCCGACTTCGAGGCGTTCGAGCGGGCGATCCACCATCCGTACGGCATGGTCCTGCTGTCCGGGCCGACGGGTTCCGGCAAGACGACCACGCTCTACGCCAGCCTGCTGGAGCTGCGCCACCCGGGCATCAACATCACCACCATCGAGGATCCGGCCGAGTACAAGATCGGCGGGATCAACCAGGTGCAGGTCAACGAGCGCAAGCAGGTGTCCTTCGCGAACGCGCTGCGCTCGTTCCTGCGGCAGGATCCGGACGTGATCATGGTCGGCGAGATCCGCGACCACGACACCGCCGACATCGCCATCCGCGCCGCACTGACCGGGCACATGGTGTTCAGCACCATTCACGCCAACGACGCGCCCACCACGGCCACGCGGCTGGTGTCCATGGGCGCGGAGCCGTTCATGGCGGCCAGCGCGCTGACCATGGTGGCGGCGCAGCGGCTGGTGCGGCGGAACTGCCCCCACTGCCTGGCCGAGTACCGGCCCGCCGACGAGGTGCTGTTCGCCGCGGGGGAAGCTGGCATCACCGCCGGCGCGTCCCGTCCGCGCCTGCTCAAAGGTGCCGGTTGCGTGGCGTGCAAGGGGCGCGGCTACCTTGGGCGGGTGGCGATCGTGGAGCGGATGATGCTCACGCCCGGGCTGCGCCAGCTGGTCGCGGACAACCGCCCGGCCGACGAGATCCGCAAGCTGGCGCTCCAGGAAGGCATGGTGACGCTGCGCCAGAGCGGGCTGCAGAAGGCCCGCGAGGGATCCACCACGATCGAGGAAGTCCTTCGCGTCTGCCTGAGTGACGACTAGCGGCGTTCGCGCCGGCCAGGGGTACGGAATGGGAAGTTTCGCCTACATCGCCAGGAGCACCACCGGGGAGGAGGTCAGCGGCTTCCTGCCGGGCTCCAGCGCCGACGAGGTCGTGGACCAGCTCCAGCGGCAGGGCCTGGCGGTGCTGCACGTGGTGGAGGACCGCAGTCACGACCGCGAACGGGCGGCCCGCGGGCGCCCCTTCGCCGTCCCCTTCATGCGGCCCGGGACGCGCGACCAGGCGTTGTTCAACCGCCAGCTGGCCACGTTGCTGGAAGCGGGCATCCCGCTGGTGCGCGGCCTCCGGGGCCTGGCCGCGGACTGCTCGAACGGCATGCTGGCGCGCGCCATCGAGGACCTCGCCACGCGGATCGAGCGCGGCGAGAGCCTGTCAGAGGCGATGGCGGCCCACCCCGCCACGTTCAACACCATGTACCTCAGCATGGTGCGGGCTGGGGAGCGGGCCGGAACGCTATCCGAGATCGTGGAACAGCTGGCCGTGTACATGGAGAAGGTGGACGGGATCCAGAACAAGGTGCGGGCGGCGATGTCCTACCCGGTGTTCGTGCTGATCTTCGCCGTCGCGGTGACGCTGTTCCTGCTGCTGCAGATCGTGCCGACCTTCCAGAAGATCTACTCCGACTTCGGCCAGCAGCTGCCGGTGTACACCGCCGTGGTGATCGGGATCTCGAACGCCATTCGCCAGAACGCGCTGCTCTCCCTGGGCGTCGTGGCGGGGCTGGTGGTGCTGGCGGTCCTGGGGATCCGGACCCGCGCCGGGCGACTGGCCTTCGACGGGTTCCTGCTGCGGGTCCCGCTGTTCGGGCCCATCGTGCGCAAGGCGGTCATGAGCCGGTTCACCCGGACCTTCGGCATCCTGACGCGCACGGGCCTGCCGATCCTCGAGTCGCTGGACCTGGTGAGCGGCGCCGCGGGCAACGCGGTGGTGGGGCAGGCGATCCTGGACGTGAAGGAACGGGTGGCGGCGGGGCGGGGGATCACCGAGTCGTTCCGTGCCACGGGCACCTTTCCGGAGCTGGTGCTGCAGCTCATGGCCACGGGCGAGGAGACCGGCAACCTGGACGCGATGATGCTAAAGTCGTCGGACTTCTACGACCGGGAGGTGGAGGCCGCCGTGCACTGGCTCTCCTCACTGATCGAGCCGGTGATGATCATCCTGGTGGGGGCCATGGTGGGAGCGATCGTCATCGCCATGTTCCTGCCGATCTTCAGCCTCGGCGACGCCATCATGAGAGGCGGCTACAGCCACTGAGCGGAAGTTGAACCTGCACGCGGAATGCCATCGCCCAGGGGGGTTCCGCGGCAGCAACACCAACCCAACCGGGGCGCGCAGGCGCAGGGCGAGAAACTGCGGGAGGAAGGCAGATGCTGAGATTCAGACGCAAGCCCAACCAGAAGGGCTTCACCATGATCGAGCTGATGGTCGTGGTGGTGGTCATCGGGATCCTGGCGGCCATCGCCATTCCCATCTACGGCAAGTACATCAAGAACGCCCGGGTGTCCGAGGCGACCGGACGCATCGGTGAGATCATCACCGCGTCCAAGGCCTACGCCCAGGAGCACCAGGACGGCAGCGGCGTTCCGCAGTGGCCGCCGACAGCGGGTGCCGGCATTGCCACGCTCGAGGCGACGGAACTGTTCACGTACACCATCTCGGCCGGGGGTGGCACCGCCGCCACGGGGGCCATCACCTTCCGGGCCACCGGCACCGGCAAGATGACCGGGGTCCAGGTGGACGTGACCGTGCCCAATATCACCAGCAACGGCACGGCCCCGGTCGTGACCGGGCTGTAGCAGCTCCAGGCGGAGATCCGGGGGCCGGACGTTCCGGCCCCCGGATTGCCCGCACGAAACGAGGCACTGGAAATGAGAATCCACCGGCGGCACGGCAGGGCCCGAAACCCGGGTGAGCGCGGCCTGAGCATCATCGAGGTGCTGGTCGGCGCGACGCTGCTGCTGGTGGTGTTCTTCTCGGTGGCCCTGATCTACATGTACGGCCGCCGGCAGACGGTGTACGAGGAGGACCGGCGCAGGGCGTCCGCGGTGGCCGAGGCGCGCCTCGAGGCGATCCACCGGGACGAGGTGTACGAGGGACTACCCGCCCTGCAGGGCACCACCACCAACTTCGCGGTGGACGGCCGCACCTACTCCGTGGCCCACGCGGTCACCGCGGAGTCGCCGCAGGCCAATGCCACCACGCTCACGATCACCGTGACGTGGAATGCGCGGGCGGGGAACACCACCATCGCGCGCACGCTGGAGTGCACCACCATCCTGGCCCGGGGGATGGCATGGGGAACGTGAGGCGACCGGGCCGGGACGCCGGCTACACCATGGTGGAGCTGGCGGTCGCGCTGCTGATCAGCTTCGTGGTGGTGATGGCGCTGGGGCGGATCGTGATCACCAGCCAGAAGTCCTGGGAGTGGGGCCGGGACAAGGTGGTGCTGCAGCAGAACACCGCGGAGGCGCTGGCATGGATGACCCGCTCCATCCGGACGGCGCGCAGCGTGGCGGTGGTGGACACCAGCCAGTTCCGGACCTACGACGCCGACGGCGCGCTGGCGCACACGTTCCGCCGGGTTTCCTCCGGGGGGCAGTGGAGGCTGCAGCAGGACGGCGCCGACATGGTGGCGCGGGCCTGCTCCCGCTTCCGGGTGACCCCCAACGGGGACACCACCAGCCTCACCCTGACGCTGGCGCTGCAGGACAGCGCCAGGGACGTGGTCACGGACATGACCCGGGTCACCCTTCGCGGCCGCACGTTCGAGTTCTAACCGGAGCGTGCCATGAACGAACAGCCCAGGCTCCACCGGACAGGCGAGGCAGGCTACGTCATGATCGCAGTCATGGTGTTCCTGGTGGTGTTGCTCATCTCGGCCACTGCCTTCTTCACCATGTCCACCTACGAGACCAAGTCCGCGCTCTACCGGCAGGAATCGTCGGAGGCCTTCTTCCTGGCCGACGCCGCCGTGGAGCGGGCCCGCGCGATGTTCCTCGAGGACCGCGCCTGGCGCGACGGCTGGAGCGGCGTGGCCGCGGGCCGGGGGACGTACGACCTGGAGGTCCGGGACACGCTGTACCTGGGCATGAACGGTGTGGTGCAGCTGGTGGCCACCGGGCACGTGCTCCGGGCGAACCGGCGGATCGAGGTCATTGCCGAGGTTCCGCCCACCGGGCTGGGGCTGACGATCATCCAGGGCACCGCCAGCATCGGCGGAAACATGTGCCTGAGTGGCCCGATCCACGTGACCACCCTTCCCTTCGACCCCAGCCACCTCACGTGCGGCGGTACGTATACCAGCGGGTTCACGATCAAGCCGCCCTACATCTTTACGGATCCGGCGCACTTCCCGAACGCGACGTACTACTACGTCCGGGGCTGGAAGACCACCAACCCCTACAAGGCGCGGGTCTACAACCGCCTGGGCGTGGACATCACCCCCGCAGATAGCGTCTGCCTCAACGACGTGACGACCTACAACAACGCGACCCAGACCTTCACGTACAAGTTCGACAACGACGCCAAGATCACCAAGTACTTCCACGACGTGACGGGGGTGTTCAAGCGCGCTCCCGGAGACAGCTCCGTCGTGGTCAACTTCGGCGAAGTGCCCATCGCCAATCCCCCGGGTGTCAACGGGGTCAGCGCGGTGGAGCTCGACGGCGGCTTTGCAGGAAACCCGATCCACGCCACCGTGATCAACACGCGCTTCCTCGGGGTGACCGACAGTCTGCGTCTGAACCCCACCTACTGGACCGGCGCGTTGTTCACGGTGAAGCAGGTGACCATGGAGCCCTACGGCGGCGTCGCGGTGGTGGCATTCGATTTCTCCAAGTCCGGCGGATCGCTCGTCCAGCTGGGAACCTCGGCCTGGCCGGCATACCTCTACGTGACCCACAACGTGCCCACGCTGACCTCGAACTTCAATCTCGTCGGCGCGCTCACGGTGCTGGGAAATTGGACCAGCACCGGCGGGCCCAGCATCACCTACGACCCGGGGTTCCTGGGGAACCTCCCGCCGTATATCGAGGAGAACTGGTCCCACGGAGTCTCCGGAACTCTGCGGGTGCTCCGCTGGCGGGAGCTGGCCATCCCATGATCTCAGCGATCGGCAGGAGCCTGGGAGTCACCGGCTCCGTGCGCACCGGCATTGACCTGGGAACGTCCGGAATCAAGCTGGTGCGCGGTTCGGGCTCCCCGCGGCTGGAGCAGGTGACGCACCTGGGGGTGCAGGACTGGGTCGGGGGTGGCAGCGCGCCGGATGTCGAGGCGGCCGCCGCCGCGCTCCAGCAGCTGCTCGGTCGCCTGGGGCTGGGCCGTGGGCAGCTGGGCCACCTGGCGGTCGCCATCGGCGGCCAGGAGGCCAGCCTGCGCGAAGTGGTGCTGCCGCCGCTCACGGACGCGGAGCTGCGCCAGACGCTGCCCTACGCCGCGCGGCAACATCTGGACCTGGAAGGCATGACCTCGCCGGTGTTGGACGCCCAGATCCTCGGCCCCGCGCCGCCGAACCAGCCGGGCGGCCCGGCGCAGACGCGCGCGCTGCTGGTGGCTGCCCCCGCGCTGCAGCGGGACTTCCCGGTGCGGGTGCTGGCCCGGGTGGGCCTGGTGCCCGAGGTGGTGGACCTGGAGCCGCTGGCGGGGCTCAACGCCCTGCTGGGGTGCGCGAAGATGAAGCCGGGCAACGACGATGCGGTGGCGCTGCTGGACCTGGGGGCGCGGCGCGCGGCGCTGCACGTGAGCGGATCCTCCGGCGGGCTGCTGAGCCGGGTGGTGGGGGAGGGGGTCGGTCCGCGCCGCGAGCCGGCGGAAGTGCGGACCTTCGCGGCCGAACTGGCGAGCCAGGTGAAGGAGACCCTGGTCTTCTACCGGGGCCGGTTCCGCAGGGAAGTCGGCGGCGTGTACCTTTCCGGGGGCGGCGCGAGCCTGCCGGGCCTCGCGGATCTCCTGGCCAGGGGCCTGGGCGAGTGTCCAGTGAGCATCCTGGATCCGCTGGCCGGGCTGACGCGGGCCGCCGGGGTGATGGAGAACGGGGAGGGGATTTCCGCCCGGTTCGCGACGGCCTGCGGGCTGTGCCGCTGGTGGGACGGGCAGCTTGTATAGAGTCAACCTGTATCCCGAGTTCGAGGGCAACCGGCTGGCGGCGCGCCGGCGCGCGGTGCGCGCGGCGGTCTACGGCGTGGTCCTGGGTATCGAAGTGGCGCTGATCGGCGCGCTGGCGGTGAGCGC
This sequence comes from Candidatus Eisenbacteria bacterium, assembly GCA_016235265.1. Lineage (NCBI taxonomy): Bacteria > Candidatus Eiseniibacteriota > Candidatus Eiseniibacteriota bacterium. Next base: position 75,321 of record JACRLI010000011.1, on the reverse strand, counting down.
CGGGCTGCTCGGGGAGCGGGCCGCGGCGCTGCGCGCCGGGCTGCCGCGGCTCGAATCGCGCATCCAGGCCGGGGCCGGCTCGTTGCCGGAGCTCCAGGCGGCCCGGGACCTGCTGCAGGTGCGCCGCGAGCGCATTGACTGGTCGCCCAAGCTGGCCGCGCTCTCGGAGCAGCTCGACGCCTCGCTGCTGCTGATGCGCGTGACGGGTCACGCGCCGTCGCGAAACAGCGCGGCCCGCTTCGAGATCGAGGGCATCGTGCGGGACGGCGGCCGCTCGCTGGAGCAGGTGTCCGGGCTCATGGCCCGGCTCCGGGACGAGCCGCGGTTCTCGAGCGACTTCCCGGTGGTCAACCTGGGCACGCTGGGCAAGCAGGGCACGAACCGTTTCGAGCTGCAGTGCGCGCCCGCGGGAGCGAACCCGTGACGCGCCCGGCCCTGCCCACACGGATCGGACTCCTGCCCGCGGCGGCCGTGGGACTGCTGGTGGTGGGCGCTGGGATCCAGTTCGCGGTGGTCCGGCCACGGCTCGAGGAAGTCCGGCGGCTGCAGGCCCGGTACACCGAGCTGGCGCAGCGGGTCGCCCAGCAGGACGCCCGCGACCAGGAAGCGCGGGCGTTGGCGGGCACGGCCCAGGGCCAGGCCCTGCGAACAGCGCCGGCCGGCGGCCGCGGCACGGACCCGGTGGCCCACATCGGCGGGCTGATGAACCGCATCGGGCTCCGCCGCCTGGAGCTCGCCGCCGGCGCCGGTGCGGCGGACAGCAGCCTGGAGTCCACCCGGTCCACCGTGCGGGTCATGGGCAGCTACGGCCAGATCCTGGGATTCGTGCGCGCGCTGGAGAAGGGGCCGCCGCTGGCCTCCGTGGACGTGGTGTCCATCGAGGTCGTCCCGGGCGAGTCGCAGCTGGAGGGGAGGCTCAGCATCAGCATCTACTGGCCCGTGGCCGGGAGGCGAAGGTGAGGCGGCCCGTCCGCGACGATCGTGCGACGTGGATCGGCCCGGCCGCGCTGGGGCTGGCGGTGATCCTCCTGGGCGGCCAGGTGCGCCAGACGGTGGTGGACGTACTCTCGGTCACGCGCGGAACCGGCGCTTCGGGCCCGGGTGCGGCCAATGCCGGTGCGCCGGCCTGGAAGAGCGTCACGGCCCGTGACGGTCTGGTGGAGCGGTCGCACATGGGCCCCCGCGACCCATTCCGGCTTCCGCCCGCGCGCTCGATGACGCGGGAGAGGGGACCGGCGGCGCCGGAGCCCGCCCCGGCGCCCCGGCTCAGCAGCCTCCTGTTCGACAACGTGGCCCCGAGCGTGCAACTCACCGTGGGCGAGATCCGCTCCGGATGGCTCAAGGCGGGCGAGGTGTTCCAGGGTTGGACGGTGGTGGAAATCGGCAGGGCTTCAGTCAAAGTCACGGACGGCAGCAGGACCCTGGTCCTGGCGGCCAGTTAGGAGAGTCAGTATGGCGCTGAAATTCATCCGGTTCCCCGGCGTCGCGATCGCGATGACGCTCGTCCTCGGCTTGCTCCCGGGCTTCCCGGAACACGCCCGCGCCGCACAGGCGCAGGCGCCGGCACCCGCCGTGGTGGCCCCGCCGGTGCCGGCCGGACAGTCCCCCTCGGCGCTCATCACGCTGAGCGTGGACAGCACCCCGGTGGTGGAGATCCTCCAGATCCTCGCCAGCCGCACGGGCCTCAACATCGCCACCAGCGCGGACGTGCAGCACCGCCTGATCTCGCTGCGCATCCGCGAGACCCCGTTCGAGGAGGCGCTCAATCTCGTGTGCCGCACCGCCGGGCTGGGCTACGAGCGCGTCGGCAACTCCATCCTGGTCGCCGATCCCAAGAGCCTGGAGAATGCCACCGGACTGACGTCGCGCGTCTTCGACCTGCACTACGCCTCCGCGACGGACGTGGGCAAGATGCTCGAGATCATCTGCACGGGCGTGAAGGTGGACGTGAAGAGCAACCGGGTGATGGTGCGCGCCCCGCAGTCCGCCGTGGAACAGGCGGAGCGGACCGTGGCGGAGCTCGACCGCAAGCCGGCCCAGGTGCTGCTGGAGGCCCGGCTGATCGAGGTCAACACCAGCCGCCTCACCGAGCTGGGGATTGACTGGGAGAAGATCACCAAGTGGACCGGGGTGCTCACCGAGGGCGACCCGGGCGCGGGCTCCCCCGGGAGGCTGCCGAGCGAGATCGGTTCCATCAAGGTGGCCGACGGCGACTCGTGGTACCGCCAGAAGCTGTCCTTCGAGGTGGCACTCGACGCGCTGCTCACCGACGGCAGCGCCCGGCTGCTGGCCAACTCGCGGGTGGTCACCCTGGACGGCTCGCCCGCGGAGATCTTCGCGGGAGAGACGGTGCCGGTGGTCATCACCTCGCTGCAGTCGCAGGGCGTGGCCGGCGGGGCGTTCCAGACGGTCCAGCTGGAGAAGATTGACGTGGGCGTGCGGCTCAACATCACGCCGCGGATCGGCGCCGACAACCTGATCACCACGCTGGTCGAGCCCGAGGTGTCGCGGATCATCGCCTTCGTCGGGCCGAACAGCGACCTTCCGCAGACATCCACCCGCCGCGCCAAGACCCTGCTGCGGGTCAAGGACGGCCAGAAGATCTACCTCGGGGGCCTGATCACGGACGAACGGCGCAACACGCTCAAGAAGGTCCCGCTGCTGGGCGACATCCCGCTGCTCGGAGCGCTGTTCCGGCACCAGCGGGAGGAGGATGTCCGGCTGGACCTGGTGATCGAGATCACGCCGCGGATCATCGGCGACGACGGCCGGGAGATGGGCCTGCAGGCCCGCCCGGCCACCGACCCGGAGACGGAATGGCGCGCGCTCGAACAGCTGCAGCGGCCGTCGCGGGGCGGCGCCAAGCCGCCGCAGCGGTAACGGGACCACGTGGCGCAGGACGCCCGGGAACCAGGAGCCCCCACGATGAAGATTGACGATGTGCTGAAGGAGGCGGTGCGCAGGCAGGCGTCGGACGTCATCCTGTCCGCCGGCGCCCCGATCACCTACCACGTCTTCGGAGAGCTGCACCAGGACGCCCCACCGGTCCCGCTGCAGGCGGAGCAGACCCGGGAGCTGGTGTACCAGTTCCTGGGACCGGCCCAGCGGAAGGAGTTCGAGGAAGTCCAGGAGCTCGACATGGGCTTCGAGCTGGACGGCCTCGCGAGGTTTCGCGCCAGTGTGTTCCGACAGCGGGGCACGGTCGCGGCCGTGCTGCGCCTGATCCCGCTGGAGATTCCGCACTACTCCCGGATCGGGATGCCCGAGAGCCTGTTGCGCTCCCTGCTGACCATTCCCAACGGGCTGGTGCTCGTGACCGGGCCCACCGGTTCGGGCAAGTCCACCACGGTGGCCAGCTACCTCGAGTACCTGAACACCGAGCACGGCGTGCCCAAGCACGTGGTCACCATCGAGGACCCGATCGAGTTCCCGCTCAAGTCCAAGGTGTGCGTGATCAACCAGCGGGAGATCGGCGTGGACACCAGGGGATATGCCGCCGGGCTGCGCAGCGCCCTGCGGCAGATGCCCAACATCATCTTCGTGGGGGAGATGCGCGATCGCGAGACGATCGAGATCGCACTCACCGCGGCGGAGACCGGCAACGTGGTGATCAGCACCCTGTCCACGCAGTCGGCGTCCAAGACCATCCACCGGATCATTGACGTGTTCCCGATCCAGGACCAGGCGGAGATCCGGACCCGCCTGGCGCTCACGCTGAAGGCGGTCATCTCCCAGGTCCTGCTGCGCCGCAAGGACGGCAAGGGCCGGATCGCCGCGCGCGAGATCCTGCTGTCCAGCGGATCGGTGTCCAACCTGATCCGCGAGGGCAAGGTGCACCAGATCAACAACGTGATCGCCAGCAGCCGCAACGAGGGCATGGTGCTCCTCGACGACACGCTGCTGGAGCTCTACCACGAGGGTGTGTTGTACGCGGCCGACGTGTTGCCCCGGCTGCAGGATCCCGAGAAGGCCCGTTTCCTGTCGACCGCCTAGCCGGACGCGCAAGGAGGAACCACGATGTTCGAGTCCCTGGTCACCAGGTCGAAGATCCGGAGCCTGATCCGCCGCTGGATCGAATACCGGGCGAGCGTGCTCCACATCGTCGAAGCCGAGAAGGCCCCGCCCGCGGAAGAGCAGGCGCTCTACCAGCTGCAGGCGGGCATCGCCGCCGACCTGCAGTCGGTGACCGGCCGCCTGGGAAGCGACGTGCGCCCGGAGTTCCAGGAGATCAGCGCACTGCTCAAGCAGCACTACTCCCTGGGCAGCGGCGAGGCCCGCCCGCCGTTCCAGCGCGACGAGTTCGAGCGCGCCTGGCACTCCGCGTTCATCTTCCTGGGCCAGCTGCAGGGGATGGGTGCGGCCAAGGCAGCGCCGCGGCAGGCCGGACGCCCCGCGTTCGTGCCCACCGGGATGGAACGCCGCTGGGGACCGCACGCCATCGGGCTCCGCCGCTGGCTGCGCTTCGCCATCCAGCTGGCGGTGCTGGTGCTGCTGGTCTACGTGGTCGGCACGGCCCTGGGCGTGAAGATGGCGCCCGACGGGCGGTTCTCGATCGAGAACCCGGGCAGCGTGGGCAAGGTGATGCAGAACGGGCTCGAAGCGTTCAACGGGCTGTGGGTCGGCGTCTTCGGAACGGTCGCCGCGGCCTACGGGGTGGTGCCGACGGTGCTGCTGCTGGGGTTGCTGGTCTCCATCGTGGGCTACTGGGCCTTCAGCCGCGGCTAGGCTGACGCGTCCTCGAGCTTGAGGTTGTGTTCGGACAGGAGGGTTCTCTGACCGTGGAACGGATTCGTTGGACTCATACCGCCCTGCCTCGCGCCGCGGGATGGCTGTGCCTGGCGGTGACGTGCATGGCGCTGGCGGGGGGCTGCGGCAAGAGCTCCACCATCGAGGCCCCGCAGTTGACCTTCGTCGCCGGCCGGGTGGTCGAGTCGGCGCAACCGGACCAGGGAGTCGCCGGGGCCACCGTGCGGGCCGTGGGCCAGGACCGGGCCGCGACCACCGATTCCGTCGGGCTGTACCGGCTGGAAGTCTCGGCGGCCGACTCCACGCTGGTTCAGCTGGTCATCAGCAAGGCCGGCTACGCCTCGCAGGTGACCTCGGTCGCGGTGCGTCGCGGCGCGACGGCCACGGTGCCAAACGTGCAGCTGACCGCCGGGTCCTCGGGTGGCGGGGGTGGCGGCGACGCCACCGGGCCCGCCAGCAACATCGTCGTCGTGAGCGTGGCGCCCCAGAGAATCGGGGTCCGGCACTCCGGGGACGTCGAGACGGCCCTGCTCACGTTCGAAGTGCGGGACTCGAAGAGCAGCCCGGTGGACCTGGCGCAGCGCGCGCTGGTGCGCTTCCAGCTGACCGAGACTCTTCCGGACAGCGTGTTCCTGGGCGCCGACACGGTGCGCACCGACGCGAAGGGCCGGGTGGCGGTGACCGTCAACGCGGGGATCCGGGCGCAGGTGGTGCAGGTGCGGGCCAGCGTGGAAGGCACCGCGATCTACTCCACCCCGGTCCCGGTGGCCGTCCACGGCGGCCCGCCCGACGCGGCCCACTACAGCATCGCCGCGGAGCGGCTCAACGTGCCGGGCCTGGTGTTCTATGGCGTGGTGGATCCCATCACCGCCTTCACCGGCGACCGCTACGGAAACCCGGTGCCGGAGGGCACGGAGAACTACTTCACCACCACCGGTGGCATCATCGTGGGCTCCGCGCCCACCAACGACCACGGCCTCTCGACGGTGGACCTGGTCACGGCCGCGCCGGCCCCCGAGGGCGGGCTGGCCAGCGTCACGTGCCAGACCGTGGATGAATCGGGGGCGCGGATCAGCCGCTCCATGACCGTGATGTTTTCCGGCCACACCACCCTGTCGGTGAGCCCCGGCACGTTCTCGGTCGCCGCGGACCAGTCGCAGGAGTTCAGCGTGACCGTGCGGGACGCGGAGAACGGCAACCCCCTGACCGGCGGCACCCAGATCGCCGTGCTGGCCACCCTGGGGACGCTGGCGGGGGACGTGAGCGTGACGCTTCCCGACACCCAGGACCGGGTCGGCTGGACCAGCTTCACGTTCGTGCTGCAGAACCCGTCCGGTGGCGCCCCCACGCTGGTGGGGCCGCACGGCATCAAGGTGCAGTTGCGGCCGTCGAGCGTGAAGGTGGAGGGATTCGAGGAATGGGCGGCGGCGCAGGGAAGTGGTCGCGGGCTCGCCGGGCCGGAGGAGACGCAGGTGTTCAAGCCCGCGGCGGTCCGGGTCTCGGTGACCAGCCCGAACGGGAATGCGGCCCGCACGGTGTTCGGGTCGGTGGAGAAGTAGGCGAACTCGTTCGGGTGCCCGGGGCCGAACGGCAGGGACTCCCGGCGTTCGATCATCCATGGAACAGAACGCGACCGGCGCCGCCTCTCGGTGGCGCCGGTCGCGTTTTCTGTATCCGGGCGGGGTTGCAGGTCCGCCCTTTCAGCTGCGGGGCTTCCCCCGACTACCGGTAGATCTTCTTCAACTGTCCCCAGGTGCGGTTCTTCGAGTCCGTGTGGTTCTGCACCGCCACCGGGTAGTCCTCGGTCTCGCCGTTCTGGAGGGAACCGCCGGGCATGGTGGCCGAACCGGCCCATGGGAAGTCGTCGTTCACCGGGGTGTCGGACACGGTGATGCGCATCCAGCCGCGCCCGTTGGGAGACTTGGGACCGACCGGGAAGGCCGGGGAAGTCACCGGGCCGCAGATGCCGGGCAGGACGAGCGGGCTGTTCTTCACCGCCCACTCATAGGCGCAGGTCCCGTCGGGGCAGATGTAGTTGTCGTTCCAGTCGCCGTCCTCGTTCATGTCCACCAGGATGTTCAGGAACACCTGCCGCGGCACCAGGCAGGAAGCCATGCTGAACGTGACAGTCGCCGGGGAGCACGGCGTGAACACCGGCATGCTGAGCAGGCCCGCGTCCGAGCCGTCCCCGTAGCACTCGTCCTGGTCGAAGGTCAGTCCAAACCCGCTCTCCACGCAGTCCGCGGTGGCGCCGGGAAGGCAGAAGCTCCAGCCGACCGACGGGGAGTTGATCTTGCCCTCGCCCTCGCGGTCAATACCCAGAAGTCCACCGGGAGACGTGTAGCAACCGAGCCAGTAGGGGGCCATGGCGGCGAAAGTCAGGTGGCGCACGAAACCCGTGGGGCCGGGGGGAGTGCTGATGGGCGCGCAGCCCAGCGTCTGGGTTCCCGGCGCCGACGGGGCGAGGCAGGTGGGGAAGCGGCCCGGGACTCCGGGGTAGGCCAGCACGATTTCAGGCGCGTCGCCGAAGTCTTCCGTGGGCTTCTGGCAGTCGTCGGGACCGTCCACGTCGGTGGCCGTGGCGGTCATCGGAAGAGCGAACATGCCCGTGGTCAGGGCGACAAGCAAAAACATGCGAACCAGTTTCATGGTGCACTCCTTCATCGGCCGCAGGAGCGGGCGATGCAAGGCCGCGGCGCACGAGATCCACGTGACGTCCCGCGCGGCCTGCGGGAGGGCGATTCGCATGCCGTGGCTACGGCGGTGGTGGCCGGCCCGGAATCGGACCGGCGGGGCGCCTCCCCGCTTCAGCCTGAAGGCTGCGGGGAGGAATGCAAAAGGCGAGCTGGGTATCATGGAATTCCACTCGCGGAATTCCAGGCCGGCCCCGTTGGGTTCGGGGGGTCGCGATGGAGCCATGCCGGTCTTTAGATGTGGGATGGGTGTATCGGGGTTCGGGCGCATTGTTGAGCTTGCTGCGACTGCAGGCGCAGGAGCCACGCCGGGCGGACACGGGCCATGCGGGGAGCGAACGCCTCCCTGACCCTTGAAGTCAGCCTCGGTGCCGGCTTCCGCCTTCCGATGATCGTGCCGATGGTGCAAGTCCGGTGCATGGGGATGGCTGTGCTCCGCAGGCCCTCCAATCGGGGACTTCTCGCCCATCAGGGCCCCAGTCCCGGGTTCACCGGGAGCCCGACAGGAGGAGAACCGGCGCCGCGATTCCCCCGGAGACGATGCCCACGGCCCGCATCGCCGGCGCGGCGGTGAGCTTCGCGTCAGTCCGACGACTCTGCCAGATGCGGACAGCCGCGTTGACACCGGCGGGGAACTCGCGCATACTCAAGTAGTTGTTTGAATATATGGAGGATACGTGCATGGCGAAGCCCAGTCCGGATCGAGGGTTCAAGGATGCGGTCTACGAGCAGTTCGCACGCATTGGGAAGGCGGCCTCGAGCCCAAAGCGCCTGGAGCTGCTGGACCTGCTTTCCCAGGGGGAGCGGACCGTGGAGGTCCTGGCGCGGGAGGCGGGCGTATCGGTGGCCGCGGCATCCCACCATCTCCAGGCCCTGCGCGCGGCCCGGCTGGTGGAATCCACGAAGGAGGGTGTGTACGTCACCTACCGTCTCGCGGACTCGGCCGTGGCGGGGTTTCTCGGCGGCCTCCGCGGGCTGGCGGAAAAGCGCCTGGCGGAGCTGGATCAGATCGTCCGGGGCTATTTTCAGGGCCACCGGGGGATGGAGCCGCTGGATCGAAGGGAGCTCGCGCGGCGGGTCCGGCGCGGGGAGACGGTGCTCATCGACGTTCGGCCCCCGGAGGAGTTTCGCGCGGCGCACATCGCCGGGGCGCTCTCGATCCCTCTCAAGCAGCTCAGGGCCCGCCTTGCCGAATTGCCCCGCGACCAGGAAATCGTGGCCTACTGCCGGGGACCGTACTGCGTCCTCGCGGTGAACGCGGTCGAGATGCTGCGCAGGCGTGGTTACCGGGCTGCGCGGCTCGAGGACGGGGTTCGGGAATGGCAGGGCCGCGGGCTGCCCGTGGCATCCGCCGGCAAGGAGGTCTGAATTGCGGATTGTCATCCTGGGAGGCTCCTTTGGCGGGCTCACCGCCGCCTACGAACTCCGGCGTCTCCTCGGGAGGGATTGCGAGATCTCTCTCGTCAGCAAGGACCGCAGGTTCGTGTTCATCCCATCGCTGCCGTGGGTCGCGCTGGGAACCACCACTGTCGAGCGCATTGCCTTTGACCTGCAGCACCCGCTCGGCCGGAAGCAGATCCGTTTCGTTCACGGGGAGGTCCGGGGGATTGATGTGCAGGGGCAGCGGGTGGCCATGGCCGGGCAGGAGTTGGAATACGACTACCTGGTCGTGGCCACGGGACATCGAAGTGCCAGCGAGGCCATTCCGGGCCTGGGCCCATTCACCGGGCCGGGGCATTCACTGATGTCCCCGCCGGAGGCGGAAGAGGCCGGGGATGCGTGGCGACGGTTCCTGGAAGCCCCGGGACCCGTGGTGGTGGGCTGCGCACCGGGAGCGAGCTGCATCGGGCCTGCGTACGAGTTCGTGTTCGAGATCGATCATGCCCTGCGGCGTCGGCGCATGCGGCACAAGGTGCCCATCACGTTCGTAACTCCCGAGCCCTTCCTGGGGCACATGGGCGTGGGCGGCTTTGGCCGCGCGCGGCAGTTCCTGGAGGGCGCCCTGGAAGAGCGGGACATTCAATTCCGGACCTCGGCCGCGGTGACGAGGATCGCCGAGGGTGGCATCGAGCTGGCCGGCGGGGAAGCACTCGACTCCCGCTATTCGCTCATTATTCCGCCACTGGCCGGCATCAGGGCCGTGGCAGACTCACCGGGCCTCGCGAATCCCAAGGGCTTCATACCGGTCACTGACTGCTACCGGCACAAGGACCTGGCAAATGTCTACGCGGTCGGTGTCGCGGTCGCCCTGCCGCCGGCGGATATAACCCCGGTTCCGGTGAACTTCCCCAAGACGGGGCACATGACGGAGCAGATGGCGCGGATTGCCGCCCGCAGCATCGCGGCCGGGCTGCGCGGCGGCGCGGTGTCTTCCCCGGAGCTGTCGGCCACCTGCATCATGGACATGGGTGGAACGGCAGTGTACATGGCAGCTGACCCCATCCGGCCGCCCCGCAATCGCGTGGCGCTTCATTCCGGGAAGCACTGGCTGTGGGCGAAGAAGGCCTTCGCCTCCTTCTATCTCTGGAAGATGCGGAACGGCATCGCGGGCGAGACGAAGCTCGGATGGTGATTTGAGGAGCGAACCAGGATGAAGATCCTATTGATCATCAACGACGGCGGCTACGGCAGTGAGAAGGCCTACAACGCCCTTCGCCTCGCAATGGCGCTGCAGAAGGAACACCAGGGAATCGAGGTCTGGGTGTTCCTCATGGCGGACGCGGTGACGTGCGCTGTGGCCGGCCAGAAGACGCCGGACGGCTACTACAATCTCGAGAGGATGCTCAGGGCCATCGCGAATGCAGGCGGGCAGGTGAAGGCATGCGGTTCCTGCTGCGAAGCGCGCGGGATCGCGGGGCAGGCCCTTGCGGGTGGCGCCGAGGTGAGCACGATGAGCCATCTCGCTCGGTGGACAGCCGAAGCGGACAAGGTGATCAGCTTCTAGCGCCGTCCATTCCCGGCATTCGGTCAATCCCCGCTGCGCGCGGCCAGCCACTCCGGGGGGAGCGCTGCGAACACCGCGGCCGCAACCTCCTGCTGACCGTGGGAAGTCCAGTGCGGATCCCGCTTGAGGAAGGCCCCCTCTCGGCGCTCCAGGCCGGCCAGCACGGGAGTGATGTCCAGGACCGGCACCCGGCGCGAGCCCAGGACCCTGAGGGTCTCGTCGCGGGCGCCCTTCGTCAGCACCAGGGACAACCTGTGCAGGAACCCGCTCCCGCCCTCTACCTCGGACCGGCGCGGGCAGATCACCGTTAGCACCGGGATGTGGTCCCGCCGGCACTCATCAATCAGCAGCCCCATGGCCCGCCCCATCTCCCGTGTGGCCGGCGGGCTGATGTTGACCAGCGCCAGCTGCAGGCCCCTCGACTTCCTGTCCAGGATGGTCAGCAACCGGCTGCGACGGATCATCCGCGCCAGGAAGCTGTCCGGGTGCTTCCAGTCGCCCGAGTACCACGGAAGATGGCTCCCGAGATAGGGGGCGATTCGCAGGTCTTCCCACGGGTCGTTGGCCATGCTGGCGGTCAGGATGACGATGTCCACGCGGACCCTCGCGCGGATGAGCCCGAGCATCCGAAGCCGCTGATGGAAAGCGTACCCCGGGACACCGGCGTTGATGACTTCCACGGGCCGTCCCGGGGCGCGGGCCCGGAGCAGGCTCTCCAGGCGGCGCGGAAACGCATCCTCGTCGCTCACGCCCCAGCCAAACGCGTAGGAATCCCCGAGCACCAGGATGCGCAGCGGTGCGAGGTCAGCGGGATTCACCTCGGGGCCGCGGAGACCCCAGGCACTGGTCCGCAACTGGATGCGGTACTCGTTGCACATGAATGTCCCGCTCGTGCTCGCGGGCAGCCTCCAGCCCAGCAGGGAATCCGGGTCGCAGCGAATGAGGGCGCCGGTGGGCCGGGGAGGGATCCGCTCGGCGGGGAGCGGAGGGCCGAGCCTCAGGATGCCCTCCACGACAAGGAAGAGCACCCCGAGGGGCACGATCATCAGCGTGAGGTTGACCGCGCAGGCCTGGAGTCGCGTCTTGAGGCTCACGAGACCTCCCATTCCGTCGAAGGCGGCGAGGGGACGGGGGGTGTCCCCATTCGGCGAAGCAGGGAGTATGACAGGGACGAGCGGTTCGGGAGAAGCAGAATCCCGACCTTCGGGCTCAGGGCTCCGCGGCTCCCGGGTGGGCCCCCACCGCCTCCAGCACCCGCGCCACTGCGGCCACCGCGCGCCGCACAGGCGTCCGAGGCATGGGTCACGTAGGCCGCCCGCTGGGACATCGCCGAGCGATGCGCCTCCGGGTGCGCCACGAACGCATAGCCGCAGTCGAAGGGCACGTTGGGCGCTGGTGAAGATCCGGATCGGGGGCGCACCGGAAAGGCCCCGCTCCTCCACGTCCCAGCCGCGGGATTCCAGGACCGCGTGGCGGGCCGCCGCCAGGCACGTCATGTGGGCCATCCGTCGCTCCGGCCTGTGGAGTCAACTTGACCGGGATCAAGACTCAACTTGACGAAGGTCATCCCTGCGGCCAACAAAGTCGCACACTATTATGATTGTTGCTGGCGTCCTGGAGCCCCCCGTGGCGCCGCATGCAATCCGGCCACGGCCGGACCATTGAGGGAGGTGCCGCATGATCCGCACCCGCCACAGCTCCAGGAGGATCCTGGCTTCCCGCGTCACGCTGGTGGGCGTCCTCTGTGGGACGATGCTGGCAGCGGACCCCGCGGGGGCCCGGCCCACCATCCGGACTTCGTTCTTCAACGTGTATCCATCGGCGGTGGGAAGCCGCCTGGACAACCTCCCCAGTCACTCGGGTCACTGCGGGGTGTGCCATTGGGACTTCAACGGGGCGGGCGCGAAGAACCCGTACGGGCGACGTGTCGCGGCAGTGCTGGGGAACTTCGCCAACAACGACGCAGGCCGCCAACAGGCCATCCGCAGCATCGAGGGCCAGGACAGTGACTTGGACGGCTACACGAGCCTCGTCGAGATCACCAACCTGGCGAGCTACGCGAATACCCCGACGTTTCCTGGCATCACGGCCCTCACCGTGGATTCCACGGTGAACGTCCCCAACCGCCCCGAGATCACGCCGTACCTCACGCCCACGACCGGGCTCGACGTGACGCCCCCGTCGGTGACGGTGCTCTCCCCGAACGGGGGAGAGGCGTGGACGGGAGGGGCGGCCTACTCGGTAAGCTGGACCGCGACGGACAACGTGGGTGTCGCCTCGGTGAACATCTACTATCGCGACTCCGAAGCAGCAGCGTGGAGCATGATCGCGTCGAACCTGTCGAACTCCGGGGCCTTCCAGTGGTTCGTGCACAACACCCCCACGACTGCGGCGCGGGTGCGGGTCGAAGCGTTCGACCTTGCCGGAAACTCCGCTCGTGATTCCAGCAACGCCGTCTTCACGATCGTGAGAACTCCCGGGGGTGTCGTGCCCACCACGCTGCGTGACTTCCACCAGCCGGGAACCCAGCCGTTCGGCGGGGGGACCTTCCAGGACCACACCGTGTGCGCCAACTGTCACGGGGGTTATGACCCGGCGGTGGAGCCTGCCCGCAACTTCAACGGCAGCATGATGGCCCAGGCGGCGCGCGACCCGCTGTTCTACGCCTGCGTGGCGGTGGCCGAGCAGGACGCGCCCTCGTCGGGGGACCTGTGCCTGCGCTGTCACACCCCGTTCGGCTGGATGTCCGGCCGCAGCCAGCCGACCAGCGGCAGCCAGCTGACCGCGCTGGACCGCGACGGCGTGGCGTGCGACTTCTGCCACCGCTCGGTGGATCCGGTCTACAAGCCCGGTGTGAGCCCGGCCGAGGATCCGGCGGTCCTGGGCGGCCTGCTGCCGGGCCATACTCCGGCCGGCTACTCGAACGGGCAATACGTGTCGGACCCCGACTCGCGCAAGCGGGGACCCTTCCCCAGCACCGTGGCGCCCCACACCTACCTGGCCTCGGCCTTCCACCGGAGCAGCGAGTTCTGCGGCACCTGCCACGAGGTGTCGAACCCGGCGTTCAACCGCATTGCCGGGGCCGACTACGCGCCCGGCCCGCTGGACCAGCCGGCGGACTCCATCAGCTCGACCAGCCTCATGCCGCTCGAGCGCACCTACAGCGAGTGGAAGGCCAGTGCGTTTCCCTCCGGCGTGTACGCCCCCGACTTCGCAGGGAACAAGGCCGACGGCATCGTGGCCGTCTGCCAGGATTGCCACCTGAAGGACGTGCTGGGGAAGGGGTGCAACGACCCTGCGGCGCCGCTGCGGGCCGATATGCCCCTGCATGACATGACCGGCGGCAATTCCTGGATGCCGGGGGTCATCGGGAGTCTCTATCCGACCGAGACCGATCCCGCGGCGCTTTCGGCCGCGGCGCAGAGGGCGGTCGGGATGCTCCAGAAGGCGGCCACGGTGGACCTGACCGTGGCCACCGAGGGCGACAGCTTCCGCGCCACCGTGACGATCACCAACCGCTGCGGCCACAAGCTGCCCACGGGCTACCCGGAGGGCCGCAGGATGTGGCTGCACCTGGTGGCGCGCAGGGCCGACGGAACCGTGATCTACGAGTCGGGCGCCTATGATCCTGTGAGCGGGCAGCTGGCCATGAGTCCGTCCCCGGGGGTGTACGAAGCCGAGCTGGGCCTCTCACCCTCGCTGGCATCCGCCATCGGCAAGCCGCACGGCCCGGGCTTCCACTTCGCGCTGAATGACACTCTCTACAAGGACACGCGAATCCCACCGCAGGGTTTCACCAACGCCGCCTTCGCGGCATTTGGCGGTACGCCCGTGGACCCGGAACGACCGGGGGTGCGCTACGCGGACGGACAGAACTGGGACGTGGCGGAGTACTCCCTCCCGCGCAGCGCGTACTCGGTGAAGGCCACGCTGATGTACCAGACCACCTCGAAGGAATACGTGGAATTCCTGCGCGACGAGAACGTGACCAACACGGCCGGGCAGACCCTCTACGACGCCTGGACCGCGAACGGCCGCGCGGCACCGGTCACCATGGCCGCGGACTCGCTCGTATTTGGCGTGACGGACGTGGCAGGGGATCTGCGGGAGGGCAAAGCGGGCATGCACCTGCTCGGCAACCCGTCGCGCGGAACGCTGGAGATCAGGCTGGAACTGGTGCGGCCCGCCGCTGTGACCGTGGAGGTGTTCGACATCGCCGGGCGCCGGGTGTACCACTCGGATGCGGGAACCCTCGCCGCGGGGGTGCACCCGCTGAAGTGGACCGGACATGACACCCGCGGAGGCGGCGTCGGGGCGGGGGCCTACTGGGTGCGGGTGCGTGCGGGCGAGCTGGAGTGGACCCGCAAGGTGACGAGGATCCGCTAGGGGCGAGGCTGGAAGGCCCCCGGGAGCGAGAGCTTCCGGGGGCCTTCGAGTGTTCTGCGGCGCAGACAGGGAATCTGTGAGGGGGCCTCCGGCTCAACCCCGCGCGCGCTGCCTCGTGGCGAGCAGGCCCAGCAGGCCCACCGCCATCAGGCCGAGGGTCGGGGAGTCGGGCACCGCGTGGAGGAAGCCCCGGATCTCGCCACCGGGATACAGCTGGGTGTGGATGTTGAAGTAGGAGGTGCCTGCCGCCAGGCTCGCGACGAACGCGGCCTCGGCGCCGGCCGGGGTTCCGCCATGCGCGGTGATGTACGAGGGATTCCACGTGGCGGGCAGGGTGGTGTCGAACAGGTGGTCGTAGGTCCCCGCCGTCACGCCGGAGGGGAAGCCGGTGAAGGTCGGGGTTGCCGTGGCCACCCCGGCGGTCCCCACCCCGGGCACGGCGGTGGCGGCGTGGATGTGCGAGGCGGTGACCGGACCCAGCAGGTCCTGGAATTCGGCGTGCACGAGCAGGGTATGCAGGACATCGTTGTACTCGGTCCAGGCGTAGCCAGTTCCCGGTGACGGCGTGGGCACGGCCTCACTGGGTCCGTCGAGGTACGCGTAGTAGGCGAACGATGCCGCCTGGGAGTCTCCGGCGGGCCCCGCCAGGGCAGCCAGGAGAAGGGTAAGGACGAGCAGTCGTTTCAAGGTGGCACCTCCAGGGATGGAATGTGGCGAGAGCTCGGGCGGGGGGGATGCCCCACGGTCAGGTTAGATGACCGGCGGGGCGGATCGGTCCTCCGGATCTTGGGTCGTCCGGGGGCGCGCCGGCCTGAACCCGGGCGCCAGCCGGGAGGTCCCGCGAGCGACGCGCCCCCTTCCCCGGACCCGCCGAAATCCGCTATCCTAGAGGCCGCACCCCCGAGGACGAACCCCGCCCAGCGTCCTCCTCAAGACCCACTGGCCGCGGGGAGTCCGAGTTGTGAGCGTCAAGGTCCATGTTCCGACGGCGCTGCGCCCCTACTGCGCGGGCGCCGCGGAGATTTCACTGCCTGTCTCCAGCGTGAGCGCCGCACTGGAGATGCTCGAAGCGCGCCATCCGTCCCTCTACAGCTGCATCTGCGACGAGACGGGCGCGGTGCGTCCCCACGTGGGTCTCTTCGTGAACCAATCCCACATCCGGGACCGGGAGGGGCTGGCGACCGCCCTGGCCCCGGGGGACGTCGTCATCATCCTGACCGCGGTTTCTGGAGGGTAGGCATGCCGGCACGCGTCGTTCTTTGCATCGGCACCCGGAAGGGCCTGTTCGTGGCCGAAGCGGCGGCATCCCGCCGCAAGTTCACCCTGCGCGGCCCCTTCGCGCCGGGTGTGGGAGTGTATGCCGCGCTGGTGGACCCGCGCGGGACACCCCGGATCTTCGCCTCGAGCTGCAATCCGTACTTCGGGATGAAGGTGCTGCGCTCCACCGACCTGGGGAAGAGCTTCAAGGAGACGAAGTCGGCCCCGGCCTTTCCCAAGGACGACGGCCGGGCGCTCGCCAACATCTGGGCCCTGGAAGCGGGCGAGGCGAAGAAGGAACTGTGGTGCGGGGTGGAGCCAGCCTCGCTGTTCCGCAGCCGCGACGCCGGCGATTCCTGGGAACTGGTCCGGGGCATCAGCAATCACGAGCACTCGCGGAAGTGGCAGCCGGGGGCCGGGGGTCTCTGCCTGCACACCATCCTGCGCGACGGGCACCGCATGCACGTGGGCATCTCCACGGGCGGCCACTACCTGAGCGAGGATGGTGGCGCGAGCTTCGTGGCCTCCAACCACGGCGTCGGCGCGGGCTTCGTGCCGGATGCATACCCGGAGTTTGGACAGTGCGTGCACAAGATCGTGGGTCACAGGAAGGCGCCCGGCCGGCTGTACATGCAAAACCACGGCGGCTGGCCCGACCGGCCGGGGATCGGGGTGCTGCGGAGCGACGACCACGGCCGCACCTGGCGCTCGATCGCCCAGGGGCTGCCGTCGGACTTCGGGTTCCCCATCGTCGCGCACCCGCACGATCCCGACACGGTGTACGTGATGCCGCTGGAGCCGGCCACCCGCGCCTGTCCGGACGGTTCGCCCGCCGTGTGGCGCACCGAGGACGGGGGCAAGTCGTGGAGCCGGATCGCCCGCGGACTGCCGAAGAAGGAGAGCTTCTTCACGGTCCAGCGGGACGCGATGGACATGGACGAGTTGCGCTCGCCGGCGCTGTACGTCGGAACCACCACCGGACAGCTCTGGATGGGGCGTGACGGGGGGGAAGAGTGGTCCTGTTTGTATGATTCGCTGCCGCCGGTGCATTGTGTGAAGGTGGCGGTGGTGTGAGATCCGGGGGATCCATTGAGAGGAGTGGCCGCATGGATCGCAAGGAGTTCCTGAAGAGCGTTTGTGGGCTTGGCGTGTGCGGGTGCGCACTGAATCTCCTCGGTGCGCCCGGTGCGCTGCATGCGGCCGAAGCCGCGGCCGAGGACCAGCGGCTGGTCTTCGCCCGGTATCAATTGGCGAAGTTGCTCGGGTTCATGGCCACCGACGCGCCGGAGGAAGTCCGCACACTGATCCTCGAGAAGACCGGCCGCGAGTGCGCCAAGGTGGGCCAGCTCGGGGCCAAGTACGTGGGTGACCCCGAAGGCTACTTCGCCACGGCCAACAAGATGTGGGGCACGGATTTCGCGTGGGACAAGCAGAAGGGCGTGGTCACCGTCTCGGTGGCCGAAGGGGATTGTGGTTGCCCCCTGGTGGACAAGCGGCGGACGCCGGCGGTCTGGTGCAATTGCTCGGTCGGGTATCAGAAGCAGACCTTCGAGACCATCTTTGGCCGGCCGGTGCAGGCGCGCCTCAAGGAGTCCAAGCTCGGCGGGAGCAAGCGATGCGTGTTCGAGGTAACGGTATAGCGCGAACGCTGGCAGCTTGTGATATACTCGCTCAAGTCTTTCTTGGCCGCGTCCACCCCCACTCCGACCGCGGCGTTCCGATGGACCCCGCACGGGAGGCATCATGATCCGGTTCAACCTGCGGCATGCGGTGACCACGGGAATCCTCACCAGCGTCCTTCTCTCCCTCGCGGGGTGCCGGAGCGAGGCTCCCCTGGCGCCCTTGTCCCATGAGATCGCCGTGACGCAGGGCGCCGGAGCCGGACATGGCCTGGGGCTGAACGTCAACCGCTGCGGGACCCGTGAGCTGAGCGAGGGCGAGTCGGACAACATCGAGCGCATCGTTCGCCAGCGACTCGACGACCTGGCGCGGATGAACCGGTCCGAGATCACCGGGGGCACCATCAACGTGTACTGGCACGTGATCAACAACGGCTCGGGCATCGCGAACGGGGACATCTCCGATGCGCAGATCGCGAGCCAGATCAGCGTGCTGAACGCGGCCTACGGCCCCTGGGGCTGGTCGTTCAACCTCGTCAGCGTGGATCGCACCACCAACTCGGGCTGGTACACCTGCAGCGGCGGGACCTGCGAGACCCAGATGAAGTCCGCCCTGCACCAGGGCACCGCCAAGGACCTCAACATCTACTCGAACAACATGGGCGGCGGCCTGCTGGGCTGGGCGACGTTCCCCTCGGGTTACTCCAGGGCGCCCCAGATGGACGGCGTCGTGATCCTGTACTCCTCGCTCCCCGGCGGGACCGCCGCGCCGTACGACGAGGGCGACACCGCGACGCACGAGATCGGACACTGGATGGGCCTCTATCACACCTTCCAGGGCGGCTGCAACCAGAAGAAGGGCGACTACGTGCTCGACACGCCGGCCGAGCAGTCCGCGGCCTTCGGCTGCCCGAATGGTCGCGACACTTGCACCCGGTTGGCCGGACTCGACCCGATCCACAACTTCATGGACTACACGGACGACTCGTGCATGTTCGAGTTCACGAGCGGCCAGGACAGCCGGATGGACGCGCAGTACACGACGTACCGTTTCGGCAAGTAGGTTTCCGAACGGGCCTCGGGCACAGAGTGAACCGGAGCGGCGGGGCATCCCCGCCGCTCCGCGCGTTTGCCCTGCATGGGCACTGACTTGGGGTTCGCCGGACGGGTTCACGCTTGAGTTTCGGCCGTAACCCGGTGTAGACTGCGCACCTGACGGCGGCATAGCCAAGTGGTAAGGCGACGGTCTGCAAAACCGTTATTCCCGAGTTCGAGTCTCGGTGCCGCCTCCATACCGAAATTCAATTCCCCCAGTGGATAACCGAAGCCTCGGCGGCCGGCCCCGTCGGGGCTCCGTGCATCCGCCCAAGGTCTACATCTACGAAACCAAGGCAACACCAGTCCCCCCGAAATATCCCCGTGCCCTGCAACTTCTCCCCTTGACGCCCTGCGGTGGCTATCGTATATTGCCGATAAGCGATGAAGACAGCCTCAGGGAGGTACTCGATGATCACGAGCAAGACCGGGCGGGTCGGGCGCAAGGGCGCCCCCGGAGTCACCCCGGTCGCCGGCTCCACGTCCGGCGCCCGGGCCGTCTCTGCAGCGGCCCCAGTTGTTGCGCCCGTTGTCGCCCCTACGGCGGCCGACCACGATCTGGCCGCCCTCGCCAAGGCCCTCGGACACCCGGCCCGGGTAGCCATCCTGCGCTTCCTGACGTCCAAGGGCAGCTGCATGTGCGGGCGCATCGTCTCCCGCCTGCCGCTGGCCCAGGCCACCGTCTCACAGCATCTCAAGATGCTGAAGGAGTCGGGGCTGGTGGAGGGCGAGATTGACGGCCCGCGGGTGTGCTACTGCGCCCGTCCCGAGGCGCTGGCGCGCCTCAAGGCCCTGCTCGCGGAACTCTGAAACCCCGGACCGTGTCCGGAAGATGGGAGTCACAACCCGGCGGCCTGACCGCCGCGAAGAAGGAGAGAGCCATGGAAGAGAAGGACCTGCGCAGCGTGGTGCGCGAGAAGTACGGCGCCGTGGCCGAGGCCGGCGGGGCCACCGAGCTGGGTAAGCAGGGCTGCTGCACCTACTCCGGCTGCGGCTGCGAGGGGCCGGGCCTCACGCAACTGGGCTACACCCCCGAGCAGGCCGCCGCGATCCCGGAGGGCGCCGACCTGGGCCTGGGCTGCGGCAATCCGCTGGGCCACGCCGCGGTGAAGCCGGGGGAGACGGTGCTGGACCTGGGCTCGGGCGCCGGGATTGACGCCTTCCTGGCGGCCCGCGACACCGGCCCCACCGGGCGGGTGATCGGCGTGGACATGACCGCGGCCATGCTGGAGCGCGCCCGCGCCAACGCCGCCAAGGTGCACGCCACCAACGTGGAGTTCCGCCTGGGCGAGATCGAGAACCTGCCGGTGGCCGACGGCACCGTGGACGTGATCATCTCCAACTGCGTGGTGAACCTCTCGCCCCACAAGGACCGGGTGTTCCGCGAGGCGCTGCGGGTGCTGAAGCCCGGCGGGCGGCTGGTGGTGAGCGACCTGGTGTGGCTGCGGGAGGCGCCGCAGAAGGTGCGCGATTCCATCGAGGCGCTGGTGGGCTGCGTCGCGGGCGCGTCGCTGAAGGAGGAGTACCTGGGCCTGATCCGCGGCTCGGGCTTCCGGGACGTCGAGGTCCTCGAGCAGAAGGGTTACCAGAACGACGCCACGCGCCAGTACTGCGGCGAGGAGTTCTCCGACGCGGTGGTCTCGGTGAAGGTCCGCGCGTTCAAGCCCTGAGGTAGCCCTGAAGCCTGTGAAGCCGCCTGCGCCGGGACGGAGATCCCGGCGCAGGCGTGCTCATGCCCGCGGGCGGAAGCGCCTCCGCGCGGCGCCCCCGGCCAGCGCCAGCAGGGCGCAGAACCCGGCGATCGCGAAGCACAGACTGGCGTAGAACGCCGCGGGCCACATCCACACAATCGGCCGCTGCCACTCGCGCACCCGGGCCTCGCCCAGGGCGAGCACCAGGAGCTTGCGAGCCGCGGGGAGGATCACCGGGATCTTGTTCCAGTTGAACGCGGTCACATCGTCGTAGTTGTAATTGAGCATGTCGTAGCCGCGCACCCCGCGCACCTGGCGCACGAAGTTCTGCGGTTCCCGGACCAGGTCCTCCACCGTGGCCAGCCTCCCGTCCGCGGTGTGGAACACGATCCCGTACAGGGCGTCGGCCACCACCCAGCGGCCGTCAATGCGGGCCTGGACCACGGTGTGGATGTTCTGTCCCTGCGGGCCGAGGATGATCAGCGGCCGGGCGTCAATTCCCGCCGCATGGAGCATCGCCACGACCACTCGCACGTGGGAGCCGCAACCGCCACGATAGTCGGTGCCGTGCCGGAGCACGTCCGCGGGGCCGGGGTGGGTGGGGTTGAAGCGGTAGTACATCCGCATCAGGCCGGGCTGCACGTCTTCCGGCTTGCGGTTCTTGCGGACCTGCTCGTGGGCGAAGCGGACGTACTCCGCGAAGCGCTGGGTCGGGGGAAGGCGCCGGTTCCCATCCACGGTGTGGGCCACGCCGGCAACCATGGTGCGATCCTGGAGGTAGCGGGCGCCGAGCCCCAGCCCCAGCAGGACGAACAGGAGCACCGCCGACCAGAGCGCGCGGCTCGCCCTCGCCAGCAGGGGCGGTCTCCGCAGGGGAGTCATGAATGGGGGCCTTTCATTGGACCGGCGGAGGTCGGGCCGCCAAGGGCGTCGCCGGTGTCCCGGCCGCATTTCGGTTTTCTTAAATGCCGAAGAAACCAGCGGCCGATTCTAGCACTCTGTGGATTTTGCCCCCAAATCGGCTCTATTGTCAATGTTGCCATGAGGCTATACTCTCTGGGTCGAGGACCCTCAGAAGGGGGAAACGTGCGGGCCCGGTCCCCCGGGACGGGCTGGGAAAGGGGAGCAACACCATGGCAAAAGAGAGCCTCTCGATCACCGACAACCGGACCGGCAAGGCCGCGGAAGTGCCCATTCAGGACGGGGCCATCCGGGCCATTGATCTCCGGCAGTTCAAGACATCCGCCGACGACTTCGGGTTGCTGTCGTACGACCCGGCCTTCCTGAACACCGCTTCGTGCAAGAGCACCATCACCTACATTGACGGCGACAAGGGTATCCTCGAATACCGCGGCTACCCGATTGATCAGCTGGCCGAGCACAGCACCTTCGCGGAGTGCGCGTATCTCACGGTGAACGGCGAGCTGCCCACTTCCGGCGAGTACGAGGCCTGGCAGCGCGAGATCGCCAGCAACTACAACCTTCCCGCCGGGCTGCTGCCGACCATCTACGCCTTCGACCGTCACTCGCACCCGTGCGTCATGATGATCTCGTGCCTCGCGGCGCTCTCCGGCCAGTACCCGGACGCGCGCCACGTGCTCGACCCGGCGGCCCGCCGCCTGCAGGCCATGCGCCTGATCGGCCATGTGCCCACGCTGGCGGCGATGATCTACCGCCACACGCAGGGCCTGCCGCCGGTCTCGCCGGACGCCTCGCTGTCCTACACCGCGAACTTCCTGCGCATGATGTTCTCGGACAAGGACGGCAAGTTCAAACCCAGCAAGGCGCTCGAGCGCGCCATGGACGTGCTGCTGATCCTGCACCTGGACCACGAGCAGAACTGCAGCACCAGCACCCTGCGCGCCGTCGCCTCCTCGCAGAGCGACCTGTTCTGCTCCGCGGCCGGCGCCATGGCCGCCCTCTACGGCCCGCTGCACGGCGGCGCCAACGAGGAAGTGCTGCACATGCTCAAACAGATCGGCACCAAGGACAAGGTGGGCGACTTCGTGAAGAGCGTGAAGGAAGGCCACGGCAAGATCATGGGTTTCGGGCACCGCGTCTACAAGAACTACGACCCGCGCGCCCGGGTGATCAAGCAGATGGCCGACATGGTCTTCGCCGAGGTGGGCAAGAACCCGCTCATTGACCTGGCCCTGGAGCTGGAGCGCATCGCCCTGAGCGACGAGTACTTCATCTCGCGCAAGCTCTACCCCAACGTGGACTTCTACTCGGGCCTGGTCTACGAGGCCTTCAAGCTGCCGGAGCCCATGTTCACGGTGATGTTCGCCACCGCCCGCGCCAGCGGCTGGGCGGCGCACTACCTCGAGATCATGCAGGACGCCGAGCAGAAGATCGCCCGCCCGCGCCAGCTGTTCCTGGGCGCGCGCAAGCGCGAGTACGGGTTGGTGACCAAGTAGGGCAGGCGTTCATGCCTGCCGGGAATTGGCAGGCCCCAGAGACCAGACGCCAAGGGGCGCCCCAACCGGGGCGCCCCGATTCATGCACGCCCGCCGTGGGTCAGGCATTCATGCCGGGCCTGCGACGGCCCGCCGCAGGTCGGGCATTCATGCCTGACCTGCGACCGCCCCTCCGTAAGTGAGGCAATCATGCCTGGCCTGCAACCGCCGCCTCCAGCATCGCGCGCAGCGAATCGCGCAGCGCCACCCGCGGCTCGAACCCGGTTGCCGCCCGGAGTTTCCCTATGTCGGCCACGCTGTGCTCGGCCGCCTCATGGGAGGCGGCGGGCGGCGCGGGGGCGCCCGGCGGCGGGCGCAGGCCGGTGAGCTCCTGGAACACTTCGAGCACGTCCGCGACGCGCGTTCCGCGGCCCGTCCCCACGTTGTAGGCCTCGCCCGGGCGGGCCCGCCCCAGCAGCAGGCGGAGCGCTTCGGCGGCGTCGGAGACATCTATGAAGTCCCGCTGCGGGGTGAGCGGACCCAGGCGCAGCGGGGCCACGCCCGTGGCGCGCATCCGCGCGAACTGCGCGGCCAGCGAGCCGCAGACAAAGCGCGTGCCCTGCCCGGGGCCCACGGGGTTGAACACCCGCGCCACGAAGGCCGGCACCCCCAGCTTCGCGGGGGCCTGCAGCGCCAGCGAGCACTCCGCCAGCTTGGCGTAGCCGTAGGCGCCGGCGGGATGGGGCACGCGGTCCTCGGGGATGGGCAGCTCGGATTCGGGGAACAGACCGTACTCGGCCGCCGAGCCGGGCACCAGCACGCGCCGGACGCCGCCGGCGCGCTGCACCGCGTGGCATACCGCCAGGGTGAAGCCCAGGTGCTCGCGCATCAGGGGGCCCAGTTCGGTGGTCTCGGGCGCGCGGGCGAGGTGGGCCACGGCGTCCACGGTGTGGGAGCGGATGAGGCGCTCCACGAGTGCGGAGTCCGCCGCGCTGCCGCGCTCCCACGCGAAGTGGGCGGGCAGGCCGGGAGGAGGCGGGCCGGGGTCCAGGCCGATCACGCGGGAGGCGGGCTCGCGTTCCAGCACGGAGCGCACCAGGGCGCGGCCCAGGAAGCCGCCGGCCCCGGTCACCAGCAGGATCATCGGGCCGGGGGCAGGAACGCGCCGGGATCGCGCTCCAGCGTCTCGACGGCCAGCGCGTGGTCCTCGGGCCGGCCGATGTCCAGCCACTGCCCGGTGAACAGGTGCGTGCCCAGCGATTCGCCCCGGGCGATCAGGTCTCGCACCAGGTCGGGGAAGTCCAGGCGCCGGCCCCTGGGGATGAAGTCCAGGATGCGCCGGTGGAACGCGTAGATGCCGGTGCTCACGTGGTAGGTGAGCGTGGGCTTTTCGATGTACTCGAGCAGGTTGCCCTGGTCGTCCAGCTTGAGCACGCCCAGGTCAATGGGCACCTTCTTCTCGAACACCGTCACGGTGGCCAGCCGGCCGCCCTGCATGTGGGCGCGCAGCAGCGCGCCGTAGTCCAGCGTGGTGAGCAGGTCGCCGTTCATGGCCAGGAAGAACTCCTCCGGGGGGGCGGCCAGTGCCAGCGGGCCGGCGGTGCCCAGCGGGGCGTCCTCGATGGAGTAGACGATCTTGAGGCCCCAGCGCGAGCCGTCGCCACAGTAGGCCTGGATCAGCTGGCCCATGTGGCCCAGGGCCAGCGTGACGTCGGTGAAGCCGGCGGCCTTGAGCTGGCGCAGCACCAGCTCCAGGATGGGCTGGTCGCCCACCGGGACGAGCGGCTTGGGGAAGACCGTGGTGTAGGGTTTGAGGCGGGAGCCCTTGCCCCCGGCCAGGATGACCGCGCGCATGGCTAGACGATGTACCGGTCGGTCTTGTACCGGCCCAGGTTGGCGTCCAGGTAGCGCTTCACGCGGTGCAGCCCGTCGTCCAGCGTCACGCGCGGCTTCCAGCCCAGCACGCGCAGCGCCTTGCGGTTGTCGCACACCAGGCGCATCACCTCGCTCGCCCCGGGGCGCACGCGCTGCTTGTCCTCCACCAGTTCCACTTTCGCGCCGCACACCTTGGCGGCCCGCTTCACCAGCTCGCCGATGCTCACGCCCTTGCCCGAGCCCAGGTTCACCACCGTGCCCACCGCCCTGGCCGCCTGCGCGGCGCGCAGGAAGCCGTCCACCGTGTCCTCCACGTAGGTGAAGTCGCGGATGGGCTTGAGCGAGCCCAGCCTGAGGCGCGCGCGGCCGGTCAGCATCTGCGTCAGGATGGTGGGGATGATGGCGCGCGCGGACTGGCGCGGGCCGTAGGCGTTGAAGGGCCGCACCGTGGCCACCGGCAGGCCGAAGGAGAGGTGGTAGCTCTCGGCGATCTTGTCCGCGCCGATCTTGCTGGCGGAGTAGGGGGACTGGCCCTGCAGCGGGTGCTCCTCGTCCATGGGCACGTAGCGCGCGGTGCCGTAGGTCTCGGAGGTGGAGGTGTGCACCACGCGCTCCACCTCCAGGCGGCGGGCGGCCTCCAGCACGTTCACCGTGCCCTGCACGTTCACCGACACGTAGCTGGCGGGCGCGCTGTAGGAGTAGGGGATGGCGATCAGGGCGCCCAGGTGGAACACCGTCTGCTGGTCTTCCATGGCCTCGAACACGCTGCGCGGGTCGGTCAGCTCGCCGGCCACCACCCGCAGCGCGCGCTTCACCTCGGGGGTGCAGAACTCCAGATTGCCCCAGTCGCTGCGGCTGTTGTAATGGACGAACGCGGTCACCCTGGCACCTTCGCGGACGAGGCGTTCCACGAGGTGGCTCCCGATGAACCCGCCCGCGCCGGTGACCAGCACGCGGCGGCCTTTCCAGTGTCGGCTCACAGACCCAGCTCCCGGTAGAGGTCGAGAATCTTCCCGCCGTTGTCTTCCACGGGCTCGCGCCGCACGCGCGCGCGGGCGGCTCCCACGTCTTCCAGCACGCCCAGCACGGCGCGCTCCAGCGCATCCGCGTCCCCGGTGCGGTAGGTCACGCACGCGCCGGGCCGCGGGGCGGCGTCGCTGGCGACCACCGGGGTGCCCAGCGCCAGCGCCTCACGCACCGACACGGAATCTCCGTCGCTCACGGTGGGGCGCACGTACACGTCGGCGCGGCGGAACAGGGGGTGGATCTCCGGCAGCCCGCCGCGGCCCACGAACACGCTGTCGCGCAGGTCCGCGCGACCGGCCTCGTCCCACAGCCGGTCCCAGTGCGCCGCATCCTCGACGCCGCTGAACCATAGCACGCAGCCCAGCCCGGGGAAACGCTTCCGCAGCCGGCCCGCGAGCCGCAGCGTATGGTCCAGCCCGTAGAGGTCGCGGCCCTCGAGCAGCCGCGACCAGCCCACCCACAGCACCACCGGCGAGTGCGCCCCGAGGAAGGCCTCCAGCTCCGCCGGCAGCGGCAGGCCGGCCTCGTCCAGCGGCGGGGGCAGGAACGCGGGGATCATGCGCACCATCACCGCCGGGCCGGCCTCCGCGCGCACCCGGGCCTCGATGCCCGGGTTGCAGGCGATCACCGCCGAGGTGCGTCGCAGGAAGAAGCGGATCAGCGCGCGCTGCAGCGGCCCCCCGCGCATGGAGTAGTCGTAGCTCTGTCCGTGGATCGAGATCAGGCTCTTGCGGCCGGTCACCATGCCCCACAGCGCCACCAGGCAGCGCATGCGCCAGTCGGGGCTCTGGTAGTGGAGGATGTGGGAAGGGCCCGCGGAAAACAGGCGGGCCAGCAGCCGTCGCGCGCCCGCGAAGCCGGTGACGCGCTCGCCGGGCACGTCCGCGCCCGTCTCGCTGTAGATGTGGAAATCCACGCCGTTCGCGGCCAGATGTCGCCCCAGGCGCTGGATGCCCACGGAGATCCCGCCGTAGGGCGGCGGGTACGGCCCGACGATCCCCACCCGGGGCCGGCGGATATGGCCGGTGGGGGCGAGGCTCGCAACGGGGGGTGAGACGCTGGGCATCGCCATGGGGCTAGGGGAGTCTCCCGTCCGGTTCGCGAGCCCGCCGGGACTTCCGGCTTGCGCGCACGGACTTCGAGGCGAGAATCTAGGCCACGGGCCGCCGACTGTCCAGCGCGGCCCCCCTGGACATCCTGGTGCTGGCCCAGGAGGCGTTCGTGCCCATGTGCATCGCGCGGGCCCGGCCCATCGGCGTGATGCAGAAACCGGCCGCCCGGCGTTCCCGGGATCTTGCCGCGCGGGTGCCCCGCGCGGGTAACCCGTTGCGCCGCCTGGCCCGCTGCCGCTACACTCCCGCGCGTGGAATCCCGGCCCGGGCCGCGGGCATCCCGGGTTCCTGGGGGGGGCGGTACGACCCCTCATCCGATCCACCTCGGAGGTCTCGGAATGAAGTCCTTGAGCAAGGCGGTGGTCCCGCTGGGGATCCTGATCGTGCTGAGCGGCCTGTTCTGGATGGGCTACGACGCCATCCAGGCGGCGGGGGTGCTGGCGGTCGGCGGGCTGGTGCTGGCCGTGGGGCTGTTCGACGCATTCCGCTGGGACGGCCAGAACTAGCGTTCAGGCCGCCTGTCCCAGCATCTGCATCATCGAGGATTTCTCGCGCTCCATCGCCTCCAGCGTGGCCCGGATCTCCTCCGGGGTGAGCATGAGGTGCTTCACGGCGCCGTTCTCGAGATGTTGCTCCAGGTCGTCGTCCACGCGGTGGCGCAGCTCCGAGAGCGCCTCCGCGGCTCCCGCCAGGTAGGTCAGCTGCAGCGCCTCCGGCGCCTCCGCCGCGCAGCGGGCGGGGTCGTGATGGTAGCGGATGGTGCTGCACAGGGTGGACGGCAGGTTCCACTGCGCCGCCACCCACGCTCCGATGGCCCCGTGGTCCACCCCGGTCACGCGCCGCTCGGCCTCCACCTCGCTCAGGCCCTCCTCCTCGATCAGCGACTCGATGCGCGCCGACAGGTCGTGGTGGTAGTAGTCCAGCGCGATCCGGCCGATGTCGTGCAGCAACCCCGCGGTGAAGGCCTCGTCGGGCTCGCCCATGCGGCGCAGCCGCGCCAGCGTCATCGCCCCCACCGCCGTTTCCACGGAATGCTCCCACAGTCGCAGCCGCGTGGAGCGGCTCTGGGTGGTGCCGCCCCGGAAGAAGCCCGCCAGCCCCACGTTGATCACCATGTTGCGCACGTTGCGCAGCCCCAGGATGGTGAGCGCCAGGCTCACCGTGGAGATGCGCCGCGAGAATCCGTAGAATGCCGAGTTCACCAGGCGCAGCACGCGGGTCACCAGGCCCTGGTCGCGCGAGACCAGCTCGGCCAGCTCGCGGATGCTGCAGTTGATGTCCCGGCTGCGCTCGATCACCTGGTGCACCACCTGCGGCATGGACGGGAGTTCCTTGATCCGGCGGCTGAACAGCTTCTCGAGGACCTCCTGGTTCACGTCCTCGCGCTTGCGCGTGGAGTCTTCCACGTGGATGGACAACTGCCCGGACTCGAAGGCGCGGCCCAGAGCGTCCACCACCTCGGGGTCGAAGTGGATGCCGGCCATGTTCCGGATCTGCTCCACCGCGAACTCCGGCGCGCTGCCCTTGCGGTAGGGCCGGTCGCTGGTCATGGCGTCGAAGGCGTCGGCGATGCCCACGATGCGCGCGATCATCGGGATGATCTCGCCCTTGAGCCCGCGCGGGTAGCCGGTGCCGTCGAAGCGCTCGTGGTGGAAGCGGATGGCGTCCAGGATGTCGCGGGTGTTGCGCACGCCGCCCACGATGCTCGCGCCCATGTCGGTGTGCGAGCGCATGGAGTCGAACTCCTCGGGCGTGAGCTTGTCCGGCTTGTGCAGGATCGAGTCGGGCACCCCGATCTTGCCGATGTCGTGCAGCATCGCCCCCAGGCGCACCGAGTCGCGGAAGCCCTCGGGGAAGCCGTCGGGGCGCGCGGCCTCCAGCTCGTTGAGCACGCCCAGCGAGTACATGGCCACGCGCTCGCTGTGGCCGCGGGTGTAGGGGTCGCGGGCGTCCAGGGCCGTGGACAGCGAGCGGATGGTGGCGATCAGGAAGTTCTGGGCGTCCTCCACGGCGCGTATGCTGCGCAACGCGCTCGCGGCGAAGGTCGCCAGCAGCTCGAGGTACTTGAGGTCGGAGTCCTGGAAGCGGTGGCGCCGCTCCAGCGTGCCCACGCACAGGATGCCCCCCAGCTCGTTCTGCTGCGGCAGCGGGACCAGCAGGAAGTTGCCGGCGTGGAAGTGCACCGCGCGGGCGCCGGAGAGGTCCACCGGCACGCCCGGCGGGGAGAGCAGCAGCGGCCGGTCGTGGTCCAGCACCCACAGGAAGTGGGTCTGCTCCAGCTCGGTGCGGGCGTGGTCCATGAGGCCGTCGTCGAACTCCCGGCGGGCCTCGATGTCCACGCTGCCCTGTGCGCCGTGCCGCACCGCGATGCTGCCGAAGGCCATGCCCAGCCCTTCCAGCGCCGCGTCCAGGATGGCCTGGAGCGTGGGCTGGACGGACGTGGAGGAGGCCAGCGAGGCGGCCACGCGGCCCACCTGGTCGAGGTGGCGGCGCGCCACCTCCAGCTCCGCGAGGGAGCGCTGGATCCTCTGCACCACTTCGGGTTGCGGTTTCGGCGGCTGAGATTTCGGCTGCATGATCTCCCGGCAGGCGCGGTGGGATACCGCGCCACGAGGGTCGGGGCGCTGACGGCCGTGGGTATTGTGTTCCGGGTGGGTTATCGGGCGCCGGAGGCGGCTTCTAAATGGCGGGCGGCGGCCCATTCGGGCCGGGGGCAGGAGGGGCCTGCGGTGGCCGGGGAGCCCACTCGAGCAGCACCGGCTGGCCCAGGGGCCCGTCGGGCCCGGTCAGGCGGGCGGAGGGATCGTACACGCCGTGGGGTGTCAACTCCGCCTCCAGGGCCCGGTACACCTCGCGGGCATCCTCGGGGCGATTCCACAGCTGCGCCGCGAAAGGAGTGACCACCAGGCCCGTGCCCAGGAACCAGGCACGGCCGCCGGCGGCGCGCGCCCGGGTGGCGCGGGCGCGCAGGCTGTCCAGCGTGGCCGGCAGGGAGCGGGTGGAGCGCGCCAGCGATTCAAGTGTCTCGAGATTCCCGCGCCGGCCGTAGTAGAGCAGGTAGCCCTCCAGGTCTCCCTCCGGCACCAGCAGGAAGTCGCGCGGGGCGGTGCTCCGCGCCACGGCCTCGGACCAGCGGCGCGGCAGGTCGAGCCGGGTGTCGTGCCGTCGCGCCACCACCAGGAAGCCGGTGGTGAGCACCATCAGCGCCAGGATCAGCACGCTCACCACCGAGGCCACGGGCGACATGCGCCGCGCCCCCAGGCCCTCCGGGTCCCCGAAGCGCAGGTCGGCCCAGATGGCGGTGAAGGCCCACAGCGGGGGCAGCGTGAGGGTCCAGAACTTGAGGCTCGAACGTCCCACCCAGCCCAGGAACAACTCGAACACCAGGAACCAGGCCAGGCACATCACGGGCAGCGCCCCGAAGCGCCACGTCAGGTAGGGGCGCTTGCGCCAGCCGTCCCAGGCCAGGTAGCCCACGGCGCCCGCGAACAGCAGGAAGGGCACCCGGGCCAGGTCGTTGAGCCAGCCCACGGCGGTGGGCGGCGGCGCGTTGCCGATCAGGCCGAAGTCGGGCACCGCGCCGCGCAGGAACCACAGGAAGCCCAGCAGCAACCGCACCGGGTCGCGGTCCACCCACGAGTCCCAGCGCATGTAGCGGTTCAGCCAGGCGGTGGCCAGCGCCACGGAGGTGTCGTGGCGGACCGCCATGACCACGAGATAGGCCGCCACCGCGGGCACGACCGCTCCCAGCGCCGCGGCCCCCAGCAGCCGGCGGCGGCGTGGCGCGTCGGGTGCCGCGCGGAAGGCCACCAGCAGCACCGGGACCAGGAACAGCGCCGCCACCACGTGGAAGAGCGAGGCCGCCGCCACCAGCATCCCGGCCTGGAGCGCCTGGTCGGCCCGCCCGGTGCGCGCGGCGCGCAGCGCCTGCCGGGCCGAGGCGATGAGCAGCAGCAGCGTGGCCACGTACACTTCGTTTTCGGATGCCAGCGTCCACGTGCACTGCGAGAGGCCCAGGCCCAGGGTGGCGAAGCTGGTCCAGAAGAAGGTGGCGCCGTTCTCGAGCAGGCAGCGCGCGAAGATGGCCAGCGCCAGCCCCGCGAGCAGGGAGTTCAGGAAGCCCGCCACGGCCAGCGGATCCAGGTGGGGGTGGATCACCTGCAGCGCGTTCCACAGCACCTTGATCACCAGGCTGTAGGCCAGGTGGTGGGGGTGGAAGAGGTCGGCCCACGCGCCGTCGCGCACGGTGCGGGCGTAGGAGATGGCGTCCAGGCTGTGGGCCTCGGTCCGGCCGATCCAGTAGAGCAGCGCGAAGCCGATGCCCCACACCCGGGTGGCCAGTCGCTCGCGGGCATCGAGGGCCTTCAGGGGTCGGTCGGGCATGGCGGAAATGTAGTCGAGGTGCGGCCGGCCCGCAATGCGACCCACGCGGGACAGCCCCGGACGCCGCCCTGCGCCCGGGCTGTGCCGGCGTCCGTCCCCCCGGGAACCGTGGGTCATGGTATTCTGTCCTGGTACTGGGCCGTCCCCGCGTCGGGGAGGGCGGAAAGGGAGCGTGTTGATGCGGATGAGGATCCTGGCGATGGCCCTGCTCGGGCTCGCGGCGGTGACGGCGGCCGGTTGCGGGAAAGACCCCGTGCAGCCGGCGGCGAAGGCCCGGCTGCGCATGGCCCACTTTGCCCCGACCGCGCCGAACGCGGACCTCTGGGCCGGTTCCTCGGCACTGGGTGCGAACCTGAACTTCGAGAAGGCCACCGGCTACACCACGGTGGATGCCACGGACTTCCGGGTGAAAGCGCTGGAAGCCGGCAAGACCGACGTGCTGGCCGACAACCTGCTCTACATCGCGCTCGCGGCCAGCCGGGACTACACCTGCATCCTCACGGAATCCCCGGTCGGGCACTACGCGCTGGCGCTCACCATTGACGACCACAGCGCCATCTCTTCGAGCCAGGCGAAGCTGCGCTTCTTCCACCTCTCGCCCGACGTCGCGGACACGCTGCAGCTGGTGCTCAACGGGCTGGCGACCGGCGGACTGGCGCGCAACGACACCAACCGGCAGTACTACCCGGTGACCCCCGGGACGTACGCCATGAAGTTCCGGCTGTACCGCGACACCACGCGGGTGCTGGCGGAGCGGGAGGTGGAGCTCGAGGGGGGGAAGCGGTACACGCTGATCTTCAGCGGAGTGAACACCGGGGGGCCGGGCTACCGGATGACGGTGCTGAACGACACTCTGTAGCCTCCCCGCGCTTGCGACGAAGTGAGGCTCCCCGATGGCCGTTCCTGCGGCATCGGGGAGCCTCGCTGTTTCGTCCCGCGGTCGGTCCCTGCTTCGAGACTCGCCCCTACCTGTAGATCGTCCTCCACGCCGCCTCGACGTTTGCGCCCAGGCGCTCCTTGTAGCCGCTCCACTTCTCGTACTTCGGCAGCTTCACGCTCTCGACAGCCTGGGCCATGGTCTTGCCCGCGTCGTGGGCTCCGCGGGTGGCGACGGAGAGGTCCGCGAGGTAGGCGCGGAACTCCCGCAGCCCGGCGGCGTCGCTGACCTCGCCGTGTCCCGGGATGAACATGGCGTCGTCCGGCGCGTGCGCCAGCACGGAATCAATGAAGTTCATGTACCCGGGCACCGATGCGCCGTGCTGCCAGTCTATGTAGGGGATGACCGCGTGGAAGTACACGTCGCCCATGTGGATCACGTGCGCCTTCTCAAAGAACACCACGCAGTCCCCGTCGGTGTGCGCGGAGTCGTAATGGACCAGGCGGATGGTCTCATCCCCCAGGTGCACGCGCATCTCACCGGTGCCGGCGAGCGTGACCAGCGGCGCGATCTCTTCGATCTTCACCGTCTTCGCCCACATCACCTGGTCATCCACGCGCTGGGTGGTGCTGTTCAGCGACGCGCGCTTCGCCGAGTCGGTGGTGGCGGCGGCCAGCGCCTTGAGCGAGTCGGAAACCCGGGGCCCCGCGGCGAGGATCTCCGCGGGGGAGGCCAGCATGTGGGTGCGCACGTTCTCGTGCGCCAGGACCTCGGCGAACTGCGAGAAGAACTCGTTGCCGCCCACGTGGTCCCCGTGGTGGTGGGTGTTGACCAGGAAGCGGATCGGCAGCGGCGTGACCTTCTCCACCTGTGCCTTGATGCCGGGGGCGAGGTCCTTGAACTGGTCGTCAATCAGCAGCACCGACCTGGGGCCCACGTAGAAACCCACGTTGCCGCCCCGCCCGTACAGGGCGTGCACGCCCCCGCGCAGCGGCTGCAGCCGGAAGGGGTCCGAGGGCGCGCGGTCGTGGTGGTCGTCGGCGGCGCGGGCGCCCGGGGCGCACGCGAACGCCAGGAGCAGCGCGGCCAGCAGGGCGGATCTTCCGGTGAGGCGGGCGTTCATGGGTCCTCCAGGGGCTGCGACCAGCCTTGGGTGGTTCAGCGATGTGGGGCGACGGCTGCAAGTTCGCGCGCCGCGAGGTCGGCGTCAATCCTGCGCGCGTCGGCGTCGGCCGGCGCGAGGGACAGGACCAGGTCCAGCTCCGCGCGGGCCTGGCGCAGCTCGCCCATGGCCAGCAGGGCGTCCGCGACCCGGATGCGCGCGCGGACGTCCGTGGAATCCACCGCCAGCGCGGTGCGGGCGTGGTGCAGCGCCCGCAGGGTGTCGCTGGCGAACCACGCCGGGAGCGCCCCGAACTCGGGCCCGATGAAGTAGAGCCTTCCGGTGCCGCGCCGCGTGGCCGCGCGAAGCGTGAGGCCGGGCACGGTCGCGGTGCTGTCCAGCAGGTACCAGAAGTCAAACCGGGACTGCGACTCGGTGAAGGAGAAGTACAGCCAGCGCGCGCCGCGGGCCCGGGCGAAGGCGGCCAGCTCGGGCAGAGTGGTCACCGCCGGGAACATCTCGGTGCGCAGGCCGGCGTAGTAGCCCAGGTGCGCCTTGCGCGCCACCACCCGATCCCCGGCCCGGATCTCCGGGCGGAGGGTGCGTGCCACTTCGAGGATCTCCACCGGGAGCGAGGCCGTGACCGCAGCCTGGGTGCGCACGCACGCGGCCGCGGTGAATGCCAGCGGCAGCAGGGCCACGAGCGGCCGGAGCCAGCCGCCGACCCCCCGGCCGCCCCGCGGCGCGAACCGGGGCGCGAGCAGCGCTCCCGCGGCCAGCGCGGCGTAGAAGGGCACCAGCGCCACCGAGTAGCGCGCGGAGTGGAACACCGGCACCAGCGTGAGGTAAAGACACGCGCCCGCCAGCGTGACCGGACGCAGCCGGCGCAGCGCGGGATCGGTCCACGAGAGGAGCACGCCGGCCGCGGCGCAGGCGGCCGGGACCCATCCCAGCACGTCGCGCGCATCGAGGCGCAGGTGGTCGAACGTGTTCCACGCCAGGCGCGCGGCCACCGCGACCGGGTCGTAGGCCAGCACGTCCCAGGGGGTGCGGAAGCGAGGCTGCAGGGTGGCGGCGTAGTCGTCCCAGGACACGTTGCGGGCGTGCGCGAACACCTCTGCGGCCACGTCGTGATGGAGCTGGAACTGGAAGCGCACGCCGTTCGCCAGGCAGAAGGCGGTCCACGCCGCCACGGGTGCCAGGAAGCACACCGCGAAGAGCAGCGCGCTCCGCGCGCGGCGGCCGGGAGCGGCCCGCCACGCGATCGCGGCGATGCCCGCCGGGAGCAGGTAGACGGCATTGTAGCGGGTGAGGAACGCCAGTGCGGCCACGAGGCCGGCGCACGCGGCGAGCACGATGTGCGTGGATGCCTCGGCGCGGGCCTCCCTGGTGGGGGATCCGGAGGCCCGGGGGTGGGGCTCCCCGGCGGAGGGGGCGACTGCCCCCGGACCCGGGGCCCACGAGCGCACCAGGAGGCACAGCGCGGCCGCCTGGAGCGCCACGGCCGGCAGGTCGGTGCACGCGGCATAGCCGTAGTGGAAGAAATGGGGGTTGAGGGCCACGAAGGCCACCGCCAGCAGCGCCACGCGCCCGTCCGCCACGCGGCGAAGCAGGCGGTGCCACAGCAGCACGCAGGCCACCGCGGCAAGCGCGGAGAGCAGCTGCGCGGCCCGGAACAAGTCGGTCACGAGGAAGCCCGCCAGGGCCAGCAGGGCCTCGTACACCGGGCCGATCACGGCGTAGCGCGAGGCGTCCAGGTGGCCGTGCTGCAGCAGGCGGGCGCCGTCGGCGTAGGCGCCGTAGAAATCGCTCTCCGCGAAATAGTCGCCCACCGGGTGCCGGCCCAGCGCCATCCACACCAGGGCGGCGCCCAGCGCCGCGGCCAGGGCCCACGCGGCCCGCATGAGGCGGCGCCCGCCCGGGTCGCCGTTCACCTCTGCGGGCCCCCCGGCGCGGCCCCGGGGAGGCTGCGCACCGCGGCCCGGGTGTGCCCGGGGTGTGGGGGACATGGGTCGGGATCCTCCTCCGTGGATGGCGAGCGCACATTCTAGCACGGGTGGGGGCGCGGTCCGCCACCCGGAGCCCGGGAAAGGCCGGAAATTCGGCTTGACCCGCGCCGAGAATGGAAATATATTCATCCGATAGTGACTTATCCAGCATCCAACCATCGGGAGGCGACATGACGACCGAGAAGGGCCGCCGGCAGGCCGCCATTCTGAGGGTGGTCCGGCGGCACGCGGTGGCCAGCCAGGCGGAGTTGTCCCAGGAACTGGCGCAGGCGGGGGTGCGCGGGACCCAGGCCAGCCTGAGCCGGGACATACGGGAACTGGGAATCGTGAAGGTGCGGGGGCGCTACGCGCTGACCGCCCCGGTTCGGGGATCGGCCCCGGCGGCGCCGGAGGTCCCCGAGGTGGAGGCGCTGCGCGCCGCGGTCCCGGTGGGCGCGAACCTGATCATCATCCGCACGCCCCCGGGCGGGGCGCCGCTGGCCGCAAGCTACGTGGACCGCGCGGGACGGACCGAGCTCGTCGGCAGCCTGGCGGGCGACGACACCAGCTTCCGCGCCGTGCGCAGCCGGGCCGACCAGGGCCGCCTGCTGGCGTGGCTGCGCAACCTTGGAAAGGGAAGAACGACATGAAGCCTCGCGTGGCGCTGGCATTCTCCGGCGGGCTCGACACCAGCTACTGCTGCGTCGCGCTGCATGAAGACTACGGGCTCGAGGTGCACACCGTGACCGCCGACACCGGCGGCTTCAGCGCCGCCGAGCTGGCCGACCTCGAGAAGCGCGCGCACATCCTGGGGGCGGCCAGCCACCGCACCCTCGACGTGCGCCCGCGCCTGTTCGACCGGTTCCTGCGCTACCTGGTGTACGGCAACGTGCTCCGCGGGCAGGTCTACCCGCTGTGCGTGGCGGCCGAGCGCGTGGCGCAGGCGGAAGCCGTGGCACTCGCCGCGCTGGAACTGGGCGCCACCGCCATCGCGCACGGCTCCACCGGCGCGGGCAACGACCAGGTGCGCTTCGACGTGGCCTTCAAGGTGCTGGCGCCGCAACTGCGGCTCATCGCGCCGATCCGCGAGTCGGGGCTGGCCCGCGCCCGTGCGGCGGCGCGCCTGGGTGACGCCGGGCTGCCGGTCCCCGAGGAGGCGAAGCGCTTCTCCATCAATCGCGGCCTGTGGGGCAACACCGTGGGCGGCGGCCCCACGCACGACAGCGACGCCACCATCCCCGACGACGCCTACCCGGCCACCGCGCCGCCCGCGTTCTGGCCGGACGCGCCCGAGCGGCTCACGCTGGAATTCGCGCAGGGCGTGCCCGTGGCCGTGGACGGCCGCGCCCTGTCCCCGGTGGACGCGCTGCTCGAAACGGCGGCGCGCGCCGGCGCGCACGGCGTGGGCCGTGGCGTGCACCTGGGCGACACCATCCTGGGCATCAAGGGCCGCGTGGGCTTCGAGGCGCCCGCCGCGGTGACCTTGATCACCGCGCACCGCGAACTGGAGAAGCTGGTGCTCACGCGCGCGCAGCAGAACTGGAAGGAGACGCTGGGTAACCTGTACGGCTCGATGCTGCACGAGGGGCACTACTTCGACCCGCTGATGCGGGACCTGGAAGCGTTCCTGGAATCCACGCAGCAGCACGTCAGCGGCACGGTGCGGGTGCGGCTGTTCAAGGGACAGGCCTCGGTGGAGGGCGTGCGCAGCGCGCACTCGCTGCTGCAGTCGGACGTGGCGCTCTACGGCGAGGAGAACCACCTGTGGGACGGCCGCGACGCGCAGGGCTTCTGCCGGCTCTACGCGCTGCAGGAGGCGCTGGCGGCGCGCCGGGACCGCAGCGTGGCCGGGACCGCCGGCGGCCAGGCTCCGAACGGCGCGCCGGTGCCGACGTCCGCGGGGGCGGCATGAGCGAGTCGCGGGTCCGCCTGGACAAGATCGCCTCGGTCACCCGCAACTGCCGTCTGGCTCCCGACGTGGTGGTCTCCCCGAAGGTGGACTGCCGCGCCGGCGCGGTGCTGGCGGTGCGCATCCTGGGCGAGAAGGGCACCTACAACCAGCTCGAGGACGTGCACGGCCGGATGAGCTTCCTGCATGGCGGCGACGTCATTGCCGGGGCGCTGGGGCACCGCAACGCGCTGCACGGCTACTCCGGCGTGGTGCCGGAGAAGCTGGCGGTGGGCGAGACGGTGCACGTGCTGAACCTGGGCGGGGTGCTGGGCCACTGCGTCTCGCACAACCCGGAAGTGGGCGAGCCGTTCCGCGCGGAAGTGCTGGGCTCGGTGCTGGCGTTCCCCACGTTCCAGAGCCGCTCGGGGGTGCCCGCGCACATTTCCATGAACGCGCTGCCGCCCGCGGAAGCGCTGGAAGGCCGCGCCCCGGTGGTGTTCGTGGCCGGCACGTGCATGAACGCCGGCAAGACGCTGGCGGCCTGCCAGATCGTGCGGCACCTGGCGCACCGCGGCCTCAAGGTGGGGGGTGCGAAGCTCACCGGCATCTCGCTGATGCGCGACGTCTTGAGCATGCGCGACTACGGCGCTTGGCGCGCGCTGACATTCACCGACGTGGGGGTGGTGGCCACCGATCCGGCCACCGCGGTGCCGGCCTCGCGCGCCATCCTGGGTGAGCTGGCGCGCGGCGCGCCGGACGTGATCGTGGCCGAGCTGGGCGACGGCATCCTGGGCGACTACGGGGTGCAGTCCATCCTCTCCGAGCCGGCCTTTCGCGGGCGCGCGGCGGCCATGGTGCTGTGCGCCAACGACCCGGTGGGCGCGTGGGGCGGCGTGGAGATCCTGCGCCGCACGTTCCAGTGGGGCGTGAACGTGGTGAGCGGGCCGGCCACCGACAACGAGGTGGGCTGTCGCTACGTGCGCGACGAGCTGAACGTGCCGGCGCTCAACGCGCGCACGCACGGGCCGCAGCTGGCGGAGCAGGTGGCGGACAAGGTGGCGCAGTTCTCGGGGGCCGCGGCGTGAGCGGCTTCGACAGGCGCCTGGCCTGGAGCGGGGCCGGTGGCGGCGGCGCGGTGCGCGTGGTGCGCCGCGTCCCGGTGGCCATCCTGGGCGGGTCCGGCTACGGCGGCGGCGAGCTGCTGCGCCTCCTGGGCGCGCACCCCGGCTTCGAGGTGACGCAGATCGCCTCGCGCCATCACGCCGGCCGGGCGGTGCACGAGGTGCACCGGGGCCTGCTGGGGCTCACCCAGCTCACATTCGGCGCGGAGCCGGACCTCGCGGGATTGCTGGCGGACGGGCCCGCGTTCCTGGTCTCGGCGCTGCCGGCGGGCGAGGGGGCAAAGGCCCTGGGCTCGGTCCTGGGTTGGGCGGCCGCGCGCAAGGCGGCGCAACGCGCGGCGGCGGCTTCCGGCGCGGCGGTGGTCGCGGCGGCGGATCCCCGCGTGACAACCGCCCCGGGTGGCCCGGCCGTTGCGGACGCCGTGATTGACCTCGCCGCTGATTGGCCGGACGGACTCAGCGTGATTGACCTGGGCCCGGACCTGCGTCCGGGTGGACCCCACGCCTCGGGGGCGAGGGAGGCGCTGTTTCCGCTGGCGCGCTACGGCCTGGTGGAGCTCAACCGTGCCGCGCTGGAAGGCGCGCGGCTGGTGGCCAACCCGGGCTGCTTCGCCACCGCGCTGCAGCTGGCCATCGCACCGTTGGTGGCCACGGGCCTGCGCGGTTTCGTCGCCGCCGACGGCGCCACGGGCTCCTCGGGCTCCGGGGCGCTGCCGTCCGAGACCACGCATCACCCCCGGCGCCACTCCGACTACCGCGCCTACCGGCTCGAGGGCCACGCGCACGTGGCGGAGGTCCAGGCGCAGTTCGCGGACGCGGGCCTGCGGCTCAGTTTCGTGGCGCACAGCGCGCCGTTCGTGCGGGGGATCTTCGTCACCGTGCACGCGCCGCGGGAGTCATTCGCGTCGGGGCTGCCGGCGCCGGACTTCCTGCGGGAGTTCTACCGCGACGAGCCGCTGGTGCGGGTGCGGGACGATTCGCCCCGCGTGCTCGACGTGGCCGGGACCGCCTTCTGCGATCTGTCCATGACGGTGCGCGGCGATCACGTGGTGGTGTGCGCGGCGCTGGATAACCTGGGCAAGGGGATGGCCGCGCAGGCCGTCCAGAACATGAACCTGCTGGCGGGCTACCCGGAGACCACCGGGCTGCTGTCCCCGGCGCTTGGGCCGGTTTGAACACCGGGCCCGGCGAGGAGCGCATGAAGACGACGAGCGCCGGCGTGATGCCGGAGACGACAAACACGCCGGGCGGCCCGGCTTCCGCAGGCGCGGCCGCAAGCTCCGCGGCGGGCGGCGCGGCTCCCACTGGCGCGGCAGCGAACTCCGCAGCCGGCGCTGCCGCACCCCCGGCGTCGGCGCTGCTGCCGACGTACAAGACCTACCCCTTCGAACTCGCGCAGGGCGAGGGCATGTGGGTGTGGGACACCTCGGGGCGGCGCTACCTGGACTTCTACGGCGGCCACGCGGTGGCCTCGCTGGGGCATTCGCCGAAGGCGCTGGCGGACGCCCTGGCCGGGCAGGCGCGGGAGTTCCTGTTCTACTCCAACGTGGCGCGCATCCCGGTCCGCGAAACCGCGGCGCGCGCGCTGGCGGAGTACGCCGGCCCGCCCTTCACGCAAGTGTTCTTCTGCAACTCCGGCGCGGAGGCCAACGAGGCCGCGCTGAAGGTGGCGATCCAGTCCACCGGGCGCACGCGCGTCGCGGCGCTCACCGGGGCCTTCCACGGTCGCACGCTGCTGGCGCTGTCGGCCACCGACGGTGCCGGCTACCGCGCCGGCCTGGAGCCGCTGCTGGCGCCGTGCATGCGGCTGCGCCCGAACCGGTTCGAGGACCTGGACCGGCTGGACGACACGGTGGCCGCGGTGATCGTGGAGCCGGTGCAGAGTATGGCCGGCGTGGTGGTGCTGGAGCCGGCGTGGCTGGGGGCGCTGCGCGAGCGCACCCGGCGGCTGGGGATCGTGCTCATCTACGACGAAGTGCAGACCGGCATGGGCCGGCTGGGCGCGGCCTTCGCGGCGGGGCAGTCCGGCGTGACGCCCGACCTGGTGACCACGGCCAAGGGCCTCGGCGGGGGCGTGCCGGTGGGAGCGCTGCTGCTGTCCACGGAAATGGGCGCGGGGGTGAAGGAGGGCGACCTGGGCTCCACGTTCGGGGGCGGGCCGCTGGCGTGCGTCGCGGTCACGACCGTGTTGAGCGAGATCGCCAACCAGGACCTGCACTCGCGCGTGCGGCGGGTCTCCGCCTACGCGCGGGAGCGCCTGATCGTGGGGCCGGTGAGCGGCGTGCACGGGGTGGGCTGGCTGACCGGCCTGGCCACGCGTGGTCCCGCCCGGGAAGTGGTGGCCTTCCTGCTGCAGCGGGGGGTGCTGACGGGGACCAGCGCCGACCCTCACGTGGTGCGGCTGCTGCCGCCGTTGATCGCCGGCGAGGAGCACGTGGACCTGTTGCGCGAGGCGCTGCTCGAGTGGGGGAACGCGTGAGCGCCCCGGTGCTGGCCGCCGCCGAGGGAGCCACGCGCGTGCGCCACTTCGTGAGCCACCTGGACTGGTCGCCCGCGGAGATTGACGCGATGATTGACCTGGCGCAGGAGCTCAAGGCCGAGGGCCTGGATGTGGCGGCGCACCGCGGCGTTCCCGGCGGTGAGGCGGCGCGCCCGTCCTACTCCCGGGCACTTCAAGATCGCGTGCTGGGCCTGGTGTTCTTCAATCCCTCGCTGCGCACGCTGTTCTCCTCGCAGGCGGCCATGCAGCGCCTGGGGGGCAGCGCCATCCCGCTGCACGTGGGGCAGGGCACCTGGGACCTGGAGTGGCGCGACGGGGTGCGCATGGACGGCAAGGCCTCGGAGCACGTGCGCGAAGGCGTGCCGGTGCTCTCGCGCTACGCGGAAGCTCTGGGGGTGCGCTGCTTCGCGGGCATGCGCGACGCCGACGAAGACGCGCAGGACTCCATGATCCGCGCCTTCGCCGCGCACGCGACGGTGCCGGTGATCAACCTGGAATCGGCTGCGGAACATCCCTGCCAGGCGCTGGCGGGCATCATGACCGCGCGCGAGCTGCTGGGCGCCACCGCCGGGCGCACCCTGACCGTGACCTGGGCGCCGCAGGCGAAACCCACGCCCATGGCTGTGCCGCACTCGGCGCTGCTGGGGGCGGCGTGGGCGGGGATGAACGTGCGACTGCTGCACCCGGAAGGCTACGAGCTGGGCGCGAAGTACGTGGAGGCGGCCCGGACCGAGTGCGCCCGCCGCGGGTCGCGCTTCGAGATCTCGCACGACCCCGCAGCGCTGGGGGGCACCGACATCCTGTACGTGAAGAGCTGGGGCCGGCGCGACATGTACGGCCGGGCCGAGGAACAGGCCGCCGATTTCGCGCGGCTGGCGGGATGGCGCGTGAGCGAGGCCCGGCTGGCCGCGTCGCAGGCGCCGGTGCTGCACTGCCTGCCGGTGCGCCGGGATGTGGTGATTGACGCCGCGGTTCTCGATGGACCGCGCTCCCGGGTGGTGGACGAGGCCGAGAACCGCATGTGGGTGTTCATGGCCGTGCTTCTGACATTGCTCAAGGGGGAGCCCGTAAATGACTCTGGAAAGCGGAATTAGCCTGGAGGCGGCGGCTCCGTTCGTGAAGCACTTCCGGGGCTCGACCTTCGTGGTGAAACTGTCCGGCGCGGTGCTGGACGACGCCGGCGCCACGGACGCGGTGGCCGCGCAGCTCGCCCTGCTCGACGCGCTGGGCATCCGCCTGGTGCTGGTGCACGGCGGCGGCGCGCAGGCCGACCGGCTGGGCGAGCGGTTGGGCGTGCCGCAGAAGCGCGTGGCGGGCCGGCGCGTCACCGACGACGCCACGCTGGAAGTGGTGAGCATGGCCTTCTCCGGCCCGGTGCGCAACGCGCTGCTGGGCGCGCTGCGCCGGCACGGGCTGTCCGCGGTGGGCCTCTCGGGGCTGGACGCGCGGCTGACCTCGGCGGTGAAGCGGCCGCCGCTGGCGGTGCGCGAGGCCGGCGGGCCGCCGGTCACCACCGACTTCGGGCACGTGGGCGATATCGCCGAGGTGCACCCCGGGGTGCTGCGCGACCTCATGGAGGCCGGGCACGTGCCGGTGGTGACCTCGCTCGCGGGCGATGACGAGGGCCACCTGTACAACGTGAACGCCGACACGCTGGCCGCGGCGCTGGCCGCGGCGCTGGGTGCCGCCAAGCTGGTGCTGCTGACCACCGTGCCGGGGCTGTTGCGCGACGTGGCGCAGCCCTCGAGCGTGATCAGTTGCCTGGACCTCGAGGCCTGCCGCGAGATGGCGGACTCGGGCGCCGTCGGCGGCGGCATGCTGCCCAAGCTGGAGGCGTGCCGTAACGCGCTGCTCAAGGGCGTGGATCGGGTGCACCTGGTGGACGGGCTCAAGCCCAACGCGCTGCTGCGAGAGATCTTCACCAACGAAGGCTGCGGCACGCTGATCGTGCGCCGGCGCGAGGACGCCGACGGATCCGGCGAAGCGTGGATCGGCGCGGACGTGCCGGTGGGGGCGAAGTGATCGAACGCCTGGCTCGCCTGGTCGGCACGCCCAGCGTCTCCGGGGCGGAAGCCGCCGTTGCGGACCTGCTGGGCCTGGAACTGGGTGGTATGGGCTTCGAGGTGCAGCGCGCCGGCGACAACCTGTTCTTCCGCGCGTTCGAGGCCCCCGGCCCCACGCTGCTGTTCAACTCGCACCTGGACACCGTGCCCGCCTGCGGGGGCTGGACGCGGGAGCCCAACCGCATGACCCGCGTCGGCGACCGCCTGTACGGGCTGGGCGCCAACGACGCCAAGGGCTGTGTCACCGCGCTGCTGGAGGCCGCGCTGATCCTGCGCACCAGGTACGCCGACGAAGGCGCGCCGGGCACGCTGTGGGTGGCGTTCACCGCGCAGGAGGAGACCGGCGGCCAGGGCATCGAGAACGTGATGGCGCGCCTGCCGCGGCCGGATGCGGCGGTGGTGGGCGAGCCCACCGGTTGCCGCCCGGTGCTGGCGCAGAAGGGCCTGCTGGTGCTGAAGGGCTCGGCGCGCGGGGTGGCGGGACATGCCGCGCACGCGGCGCGCGACGGCGCGCGCAACGCCGTGCACATGGCAGCCGCGGACGTGGCGCGCCTGGCGGGGTTCGAAGAGTCCGGCGCCGAAGTGCTGGGCACGCCGCACCCGATGCTGGGCCCGGTCACGGTGCAGGTGACCATGATCTCGGGCGGCCATGCCCGCAACGCGGTGCCGGACAGCTGCGACTTCTGGGTGGACGTGCGCACCAACCCCGGCACCGACCCGCGCGCCCTGGCGGCGCGCATCGGCGAGGGACTTCAGAGCGAGATCACCGTGCACAGCGCGCGGCTGCGCGCCATGGAGACCCCGCCCGCGTCGGCCGTGGCTCGCGCGGCGGTCGAGGCCACCGGCTGCCCCGCGGAGGGCTCGCGCACCACCAGCGACTGGGTGCACCTCGGGGATGTGCCCACGGTGAAGATCGGCCCCGGCGAGACGTCGCGCTCGCACCGGGCCGATGAGTTCGTGACCGGAGCCGAGCTGCAGCGCGGCGCGCAGGTCTACGCGGGACTGGCGCGCCGCTACTTCGCGGCCGCGCGGAAGGAGCACCCGTCGTGGCAGTGAACCTGTGGGACAAGGGCGTGGCGATGGACCCGCGGGTCCGCGCGTTCACCGTGGGTGAGGACGTGGCCATGGACCGCGTGCTCCTGCCGTGGGACCTGGCCGGCAGCGCCGCGCACGCGAAGATGCTGGCCTCGATCGGCGCGCTTGCCGGGTCCGAAGCGGCCTCGCTGGTGCGCGAGCTTCGCGCGATGCGCGACGCGCACGCGGCGGGGCAGTTCACCGTGGCCGACTCCGACGAGGACTGCCACACCGCCATCGAGAACCGGCTGACGGAGAAGCTGGGCCCGCTGGGCGGCAAGATTCACCTGGGGCGTTCGCGCAACGACCAGGTGGTGCTGGCGCTGCGGTTGTGGATGCGGGATGCGGCGCTGGAGCTCTGCGGGAGCCTGGGGGAGTACGCGCGCGCGCAGCTGGAGTTCGCGGAGCGGCACGCGGGCCTGCCGCTGCCCGGTCACACGCACCTGCAGGCGGCCATGCCCAGCTCCTGGGCGCTGTGGGCGCAGGCGTGGGTCGAAGCGGCGCTGGAGTCCATGCGCGCGCTGCGGCACCTGTACTC
Source organism: Candidatus Eisenbacteria bacterium (assembly GCA_016235265.1). Lineage (NCBI taxonomy): Bacteria > Candidatus Eiseniibacteriota > Candidatus Eiseniibacteriota bacterium. Next base: position 30,944 of record JACRLI010000011.1, on the reverse strand, counting down.
GGAACTCAACCGCTGCCCGCTGGGGGCGGCCGCCGGGTTCGGTTCGCCGGTCGCCACCGACCGGGCCTTTGTGTCCCATGCCCTGGGCTTCGATGCACCGCAGCGGTCCGTGGTGGACGTGATCCACTCGCGGGCAAGGCTGGAGGGGCGCCTGCTGCACGAGATCGCGGTCGTGGGGGCGTCGGTGGAGAAGTTCGCCTGTGACGCCTCGCTCTACCTCACGCGCGAGTTCGGCTACCTGCGGCTGGACCCCGCGTTCCAGACCGGCTCCTCGATCATGCCGCAGAAACAGAATCCCGACGTGGTGGAGTTGCTGAGGGCCCGCGCCGCGCGCCTGCGTGCCCGGCAGGAGGAGCACGCGTGGGTGGCGGCCAAGCTGCCGTCGAACTATCACCGGGACTACCAGCTGCTCAAGGAGCCACTGTTGCGCGGGCTGGGCGAGGCACTTGAAGTTCTTGAGATGGCCGCGCTGCTGCCGGCACATGTTGAGCCGGTGGAGGAGCGTCTGCGCGCAGCGCTGACGCCGGACCTGGACGCGGCGCGCGAAGCGTCAGAGCGGGCGCTGGCGGGGACGCCGTTCCGGGAGGCGTATCGGGAGACGGCGGCGCACGGCGTTATCGGCGCGGCGGGGGCTGCTTCCGCGGGGCCCGGCACGTCCCGTGGGTTGCCCGAACACGTGCGCACGGCTGCTGCTGCGGAGTTGCGGGTCGCGGCGGTGGAGTGTGCGGCGCTGGAAGCGTGGATTCGGGGGACGCGGGGGCACTTCCGGGAGGCGCTGGAGAGAGTGTTCGAGTAGGGCCCGGAAATCTCCTCGGATTGGATCGCAGGAGAAACGGGGCGGCCACGCGGCCGCCCCGTTTCCGCTACAATGGCCGCGTGCCGGGATGGCGAAATGGCAGACGCTGCGGACTTAAAATCCGCTGGCCGAAAGGCCGTGCAGGTTCGACCCCTGCTCCCGGCACCACGACTTGCCGCGAGCCACCGGGCTCGGGGGCCGGCTACTTCCCGCCACCGCCCGCGAGGTCCTGAAGCCCTCCGGGGACATGCGCGGTGCCCCGGGCAAGCCGGTCGTTCCACGACTCCACCGGCGCGCCCCCGGTGACGTCCTTCATGGTGATGCAGCCGGGGACGGGACAGACGTGCGCGCACAGGTTGCACCCGATGCACTCGGTCTCGTCCACCCACACCACGTGATTGTTCTTCCGCTTCGCGGCAGCCACGGCAGCCGGGCGCGTGGGCGCGAGGTGGTCGGGCGCCGGGGTCTCGTCGGAGTGGTGGATGCAGCTCACGGCCGAGTCGCGGCAGGCCACCATGCACAGCTTGCAGCCGATGCAGGCTTCCGCGTTCACCTCGGCCACGACCTTGTAGTTGAGGTCCAGGTCGCCCCATTCCCCGAACGCGGGGATGGCCTTGCCGCGCAACTCCGACACCGACTTCATGCCCTTGGAGTCCAGGTAGGTGTTCAGCCCGTCGGCCATGTCCTCGACGATGCGATAGCCGTAGTGCATCACCGCGGTGCACACCTGCACCGAGGTGGCGCCCAGCGCGATGAACTCGGCCGCGTCCCGCCACGTGGCGATGCCGCCGATGCCGGAGATCGGCAGCGTGATGCGCGGGTCCCGCGCCAGCGAAGCCACCATGAACTGCGCGATGGGCTTCACCGCCGGGCCGCAGTAGCCCCCGTCCGTGGAACGACCACCCACCACGGGGGTGGGGACGAAGCGGTCGAGGTCTACGCCCATCAGGCCCTTGAGCGTGTTGATGAGCGAGAGTCCGTGCACGCCGGTGCCCACGGCCGCCACGGCGGGCTCCAGGATGTCGGTCACGTTGGGGGAGAGCTTGATGAGCACCGGCAGGTGCGCGTACTCCAGCGCCCAGCCGGCCACCACCTTCAGCACCTCGGGCTCCGCGCCCACGGCCGAGCCCATGCCGCGCTCGCACATGCCGTGCGGACAGCCGAAGTTGAGCTCGATGCCGTCGCAGCCGGTGTCCTCGGTGCGCCGGATGATGTCGCGCCAGTCGGCCTTGCTCTCCACCATCAGCGAGACCAGCAGGGCCCGGTCGGGGTAGCGCCGTTTCACCTCGCGGATTTCGCGGAAGTTCACGTCCAGCGGCCGGTCGGTGATGAGCTCGATGTTGTTGAACCCCGCCATGCGGACGCCGTCAATCTGGAGGGCGCCAAAGCGGCTGGAGGTGTTGACGATGGGGTTGCCCAGCGTCTTCCACACCACGCCGCCCCAGCCGAGGTCGAAGGCGCGCATCACCTGCTCGCCCGAGTTGGTGGGCGGGGCGGAGGCGAGCCAGAACGGGTTCGGGCTCTTGATGCCCGCGAAGCTGATCGAAAGGTCTGCCATCGTCGCCGTCCTCGCCTTCGCTACCGGTGACCGGCCATGAGCGGCGCGTCGTGCGCCACCGTGACACCCAGTTGCGCGCAGATCGCGCGCGCGGCGCGCTTGCCCTCCTGCACCGCGGTGACCACCAGGTCCCCGCCGTTCACCGCGTCGCCGCCGGCGTACACCTTCGGATTGCCGGTGCGCCCGGTGGCGGCGTCCACGGTCACGCAGCCCCGCTCATTGATCTCGATCCCGGGAAACGCTCCCAGCAGCTCACCCAGGTGGGCCTGGCCGATGGCCACCAGCGCCAGGTCGCAGGCAATCTCGCGGCCGTCCGCGAAGCGCACCGCGGCGAGACCGCCATCCGGCCGGCGCGCGAACTCGGCCGGCACGGCGCGCTCCATGAGCAGCACACCATCCAGGTGCGCCTGGGCCAGCTCGTGGCGGTAGCCGGGCATCACGTCGCGGGTGCGGCGGTAGGCCAGCGTGACGGGGGACACCCCCAGGTGCGCCAGTTCACGGGCAGCGTCAATGGCGGTGTTGCCGCCTCCGATCACCACGGCCCCGCGGAGGGGCGGCAGGGTGTAGCCGGGCTCGGTCTTCAGGCTCTCGATCCACTCGGTGGCGCCCATCACTCCCGGGCCGTCCTCTCCGGGGATGTGGAGCCGGGAATCCGGGCCCAGGCCCACGCCGACGAACACGGCGTCGTGCTCTTTCAACAGCTGCCCGGGGGGGACGTCGCGGCCGATCTCCACCCCGGCGCGGATCTCCACGCCGAGATCGCGGATGAGACCGACCTCCCGCAGCGAGTCCTGAAGGTGCATTTTGTACGGGGCCACGCCGGTGGTGTTGAGCCCGCCCGCGAGCGGGCGTTTCTCGAACACCACGCATTTGAAGCCCTCGAGCGCCAGGTAGCCGGCGCACGCCAGGGACGCCGGGCCCGCGCCCACGCACGCGACCGATTTCCCGTTGGCGGGCTGCCTGCGGAGGAGGCTGGTGGCGGTGCCCTGGTCCAGCGCGATCTGCACCGCGTGGCGCTGCAGGCGGCCGATGGCGATGGGCTCACGGCCCTGGTGGTGGTGCACGCAGGCGCCCGCGCACAGCACCTCCACCGGGCAGACCCGCGCGCACGAGTAGCCAAGCAGGTTGGCGGACAGGATGGTCCGGGCCGACCCGCCCAGGTTGCCGGTGGAGATCTTCCGGATGAAGCCCGGGATGTCGATCCCGGTGGGGCACGCGGCGACGCACGGCGCGTCGTGGCAGTACAGGCAGCGCGCGGCTTCCACAATGGCCTCGGCCGGCCGGTAGTTGGGCCGGTGATCGTGGATCTTGAGCTCGAGCGGGTCCTTTGCCGGGGAGGGGCCCGCCATCGCTACGCGGCCCCCATACCCGCAAGGCTCTTGTCGAGGATTCCCAGGGCCTCGTTGACGTCGTTCTCGCTGGCCACCAGGGGCGGGGAGATGCGCGCCACGTTGCCGTTCAGGCCGCCCTTGCCGATGAGCAGCCCGCGCTTCCTGGTCTCCTCGAACAGTCCCGTGAGGGCCTGGGGGTTGGGCGTGCGGTCGTGTGCGGTCTCGTCCTTCACGAACTCCACCCCCTGCATCAGGCCCATGCCGCGCACGTCACCCAGGATGCGGGGGTACTTGCCTTTCAGCTTCTCCAGGCCCGCGCGCAGCAGCGCGCCGGTCTTCTCCGCGTTCTCCCGCAGCCGTTCCTTCTCGATGGCCTCGATGGTGGCCAAGCCGGCGGCGGCCGAGACGGGGTTGCCCCCGAAGGTGGAGATGGTGAGCGCCTTGAACGAGTCGGCGATGGCCGGGGTGCAGATGGTGGCCGAGAGCGGCATGCCGTTGGCGATGCCCTTGGCCATGGTCATGATCTCGGGCTGCACGCCCCAGTGCTCGATCCCCCACCACTTGCCACCGGTGCGCCCGAGGCCGGTCTGCACCTCGTCACAGATGAACACGCCGCCGTACTTGCGCACGATCCCGACCACGATCTCGAAGTACTCCCGCGGTGGGGTGACGAAGCCGCCGACGCCCTGGATCGGTTCGGCCAGGAGTGCGGCCACCTGGCCCGTGGTGGTGGTGCGGATCAGCTCCTCGACATCCCGGGCGCACTGCACCTTGCACGTGGGGTAGGTGAGGCCCAGCGGGCAGCGATAGCAGTAGGGGGAGAGCGCGTGCTTGATCCCCGGCACCTGCGTGGGCATGGCGCGCCACGGGGCGTGCCCGGTGAGCGACTGGGCCAGCACCGAGCGGCCGGAGTATCCGTGGCGCAGCGCGATGATCTCGCTGCGGCCGGTGAAGACCTGCGCCAGCATCACCGCGGTCTCGTCGGCCTCGGTGCCGCTGGCGGTGAAGAAGCACTTCTTGAGGTCGCCCGGCGTGATGGCGGCCAGCTTCTCGGCCAGCTGCACGATGGGCAGCGTGGGGTAGAGCGTGGAGACGTGCCCCAGGCGGTCCACCTGCGCCTTGATGGCCGCGTTCACGCCCGGGTGGGCGTGACCCACGGAGACCGTGAGAATGCCGCCGAAGAAATCCAGGTACTCGCGCCCGTCCAGGTCCCGAACGCGCATGCCCTTGCCCTCGGACAGCACCACGGGCTCCTGGTAATAGTTCGCCACCGCGGGAAGCAGGTACTCCTTGTGCTTGCTGCGGACGTCGGCGGCGCCGAGCCCGGCATCCAGGTCGGACGTGGATCTTGGGTTCATCGCCGCCTCCTTATCGTGCCTGCGCCCGCTCGGGCGCCCTCGCGGCCCCGGCCATGACCGGGGTCGCCGTCTGGATCTCGCGCTTCAGGAACCGCCCCGCGCCGCGCTGCACGCGGAGGTCACCGTCCTTGAACTGCACCCGGCCGCCGGCCACGACATAGGACGGCTTTCCCTTCACCTTGAATCCCTCGAAGATGTTGCGGTCGCACCCGGAGTGGTGGGTCTTCGCGGAAATGGTGCGCTCGCTGGCCGGGTCCCACACCACCAGGTCGGCGTCGCCGCCCACGCAGATCGAGCCCTTGCGCGGGTACAGCCCGAAGATGCGGGCGGGCGCGGTGCTGATCAGCTCCACCATGCGCTGGAGCGAGATGCGCCCCTCGCACACGCCGTAGGTGTAAAGCAGGGCCAGGCGCTCCTCGATCCCGGTGCCACCGTTGGGGATCAGGGTGAACTTCTCGAGGCCCATGCGCTTCTGCTCGAATGTGAACGGGCAGAAGTCGGTGCCCACGGCGTTCAGGATGCCGTTGCCCAGGTGCGACCACAGCGCGTCCTGGTGGCCCTCCCGGCGGGACCGGATGGGAGGGGACATCACGAACACCGACCCCTCGAAGTTCGGCTTCTCGTACACCGAGTCGTCGAGCAGCAGGTACTGCGGGCAGGTCTCGCCGTAGCAGTGCTGGCCTTCGGCCTTGGCCCGCGCCAGCGCCTGGATGGACTCCCGGCAGGTCATGTGAACGATGTAGGCGGTGGCGCCGTTGAGGCGCGCCATCATCAGGGCGCGGCCGGTGGCTTCGCCCTCCACCGCGCTGGGCCGGGACACCGCGTGGTACTTCGGTTCGGTCTTGCCCGCAGCCACCAGTTCCGCCTGGAGATTCGCCACCGCGTCGCCGTTCTCGGCGTGCACCGTGACCACCGCGCCCAGCCTGGCCGCGTGCTTCATCACCTGCCACAGCTCGCCGTCGTCGAGCATGAAGGCGCCCTTGTAGGCCATGAACACCTTGAACGAGGTGATGCCCTTCTCCTGCACCACGATGCGCATCTCCTCGGCGGTCTTGTCGCTCCAGCCGGGGATGGACATGTGGTAGGTGTAGTCGGCCACGGCGATCTTCGACTTGGCCTCCCACTCCCGGAGCCCTTCGAGCAGCGAGCCGCCGCGCGCCGGGATCACGAAGTCCACCACCGTGGTGGTGCCGCCGGCCAGGGCGCAGGCGGTGCCGGCCTCGTAATCGTCCGCGGAGACCGTGCCCATGAAGGGCAGTGCCAGGTGCACGTGTGGGTCCACCGCGCCGGGAAGGACGTACTGGCCCGAGGCGTCAATCACCTCGTCTTTCGCGCCGCGCTTTTCGAGGTCCCGTCCCAGGGCCACCACCTGGCCGCCGTCGCAGTACACGTCGGCCACGGTCTGCTCGCTGGCGGTCACCAGCGTGCCGTTCTTGATCAGGATGCCCATGCGAGGTCTCTCCTACGGCGCCTGCCGCACCATGGCTTCATACGACTCAGGCCGCCGGTCGCGATAGAACTGCCACACCCGGCGCACCTCCTCGATCAGGTCGAGGTCCATCTCGGCCACCACCAGCTCGTCCTGGTCCTCGCTGGCCTGCGCCAGGAAGCTCCCGCGCGGGTCCACGAAGTAGGACGAGCCGTAGAAGCGGCCCACGTTCCACGGAGCCTCGGTGCCGACGCGGTTGATGCAACCCATGAAGTACCCGTTGGCCACCGCGTGCGCCGGCTGCTCCAGCTTCCACAGGTGCTGCGAGAGCCCGGCCACCGTGGCGCTGGGATTGAACACCAGCTCGGCCCCGTTCAGTCCCAGGATGCGGGCTCCCTCGGGGAAGTGGCGGTCGTAGCAGATGTACACGCCCACCTTCGCGTAGCGCGTCTGGAACACCGGGTAGCCCAGGTTTCCGGGCTTGAAGAAGTACTTCTCCCAGAAGCCCGACGTCTGCGGAATGTGGTTCTTGCGGTACTTGCCCAGGTAGGAGCCGTCGGCGTCGTACACGGCGGCCGTGTTGTAGTACACGCCGGCCTGCTCGCGCTCGTACACCGGCACGACCACGGCCATCGAGTGCTTCTTCGCCACCGCCGCGACCGCCTCGGTGGTGGGGCCGGGCACCGGCTCGGCCGCGGCGTACCAGCGCGCGTCCTGGCCGGGGCAGAAATACGGGCCGTTGAAGATCTCCTGCAGGCACAGGACCTGCACGCCCTTGCGACCGGCCTCCTCGACCAGCTTCAGGTGTTTGTCCAGGGCCGCCCGCTGGATCTTCTCCACGGGCTGCGACTCGTCATTGACCGGGTTGCTGCACTGGATCAGACCGCCGACGATCTTGCGGGGCATGGATCACTCCCTCGATGGCCAGCTACCACCTGCTGATGACCACCTTCTTGTCGGTGAAGAAGTCCACGCACTCGCGGCCGTGGGCCTTGACGTCGCCGAAGAACGAGGCCTTGGTTCCGCCGAACGGGAAGAACGCCATCGGCGCGGCCACGCCGATGTTGATGCCCAGCATCGAGGGCGCCACCCGGTAACGGAACTCACGCGCCCACTTGCCGCTGGTGGTGAAGATGCTGGAGGCGTTGCCCTGCGGATGGCCGTTGACCACCGCGCAGGCTTCGTCGAAGTCCTTCGCCCGCATGAGGCACAGCACCGGCCCGAAGATCTCCTCGCGCGCGATCACCATGTCCGGGGTCACTTCGTCGAAGATGCACGGGCCCAGCCAGTAGCCGTCGGGGTGCTTGGGGTGGCGGAAACCCCGGCCGTCCAGGATGAGCTTGGCGCCCTCCTTGAGGCCGGTCTCGATGTAGCCCAGGATCTTGTCGCGGTGCTGGGCCGAGATGACCGGCCCCATGGTCACGCCCGGCTCCATGCCGTCGCCCACCTTGATGGCGCGCGCCCGCGCCAGCAGACCCTCGCGCACCGTCGGGTAGCAGTCGCCCACCGCGATCACCGCGCTGTTGGCGAGGCAGCGCTCGCCGGCGCAACCGAAGGCCGAGTCAATGGAGACCTCGCAGGCCTTCCCCAGGTCGGCATCCGGCATCACCAGCACGAAGTTCTTCGCCCCGCCCAGCGCCTGGGCGCGCTTGCCCTTCTCGGCGGCGCGCATGTAGATGTGGTGCGCCACCGGCGTGGAGCCCACGAAGGAGTAGCCGCAAACGCCGGGGTGATCGAGCAGCGCGTCCACCACTTCCCGGGCGCCGTTGACCAGGTTGACCACGCCGGGGGGGAGGCCCACGGCGTGCAGCATCTCGAAGACCACCTGCTGGGAGAGCGGCACGCGCTCGCTGGGCTTGACCACGAAGGTGTTCCCCAGGGCGATGGCGTGCGGCAGGAACCACAGCGGCACCATGGCCGGGAAATTGAACGGCGTGATCGCGGCGAACACGCCCATCGGCTGGCGGATGGACTCGCAGTCTATGCCGCTGGCGATGTCCTCGAGGGCCGCACCCTGCATGGTCATCGGGATGGCGCAGCCGATCTCCACGTTCTCGATGGCGCGGCGCACGCTGCTGCGCGACTCGTCCAGCGTCTTGCCGTGCTCCAGGGTGACCACGCGGGCCAGGTCCTCGAAGCGCTCTTCCATGACGTGCTTGAGCTTGAACAGGTACCGCGCACGCTGCACCGGGGGGGTGGCGCGCCACGCCGGGAAGGCGGCCTGCGCGGCGCGCACGGCGCGTTCCACGTCGGAGGCGCCGCCCAGGGGCGTGCGGGCAATCACCTCGGCGGTGGCCGGGTTGTGCACCTCGCCCCAGCGGGTCGCGTTGGAGTCCACCCACTGGCCGCCGACGTAGTCCCGCGCGGTGCGCACGGCTGCCGCGGTGGCGGCGCCGGTGGCCGCCTGGTCCTTCGGGGTACTCATGGTTGAGCCGCCTTCGTTCGGAGGTGGATCCGGCGAGTCGGGGCTCACGGGCCACGAGTCTCCCGGCAGCCTGGGCGCGACCGGCAGGGGCCCGATGAGCCCGTGGGATCGCGCGCCAGGCACATTCGCCTGGGTGGCAGGCGCGTGGGTCGGCCTGCCGGCTCGGTCAACCGGTAGGATAGCGCATACGCGGCAAAACAGGCTAGGATGCTCCATCCGGCGGGGGAGACGCCCTCCGGTGGCCCGGTACACCCAGGGCCGTCCCATGGTGCATGAACCCTTGCCCGGGAGGTCATCCCATGCCGTCCACCGCGGACGCGGAAGTCATCCGCCACCCCGACGGTCGCGTCGAGCTGCGCGATCCGGCGGCGCTCGACTCCGGCCCGCTCTACAACCGGGACCTCGCGCCGGTGCCGGTGGCCCGGCGGGACTGGACCACCTACAACTTCGCCGCGCTGTGGATCAGCATGGCGCACTGCATCCCCACCTACATGCTGGCCTCGAGCCTGATCAGCGTGGGAATGAACTGGTGGCAGGCGCTGGTGACGATTCTGCTGGGCAACACCATCGTGCTCGGCCCGATCCTGCTCAACTCCCACGCCGGCACCAAGTACGGCATTCCCTTCCCCGTGTTCGCCCGCGCCAGCTACGGCACGTTTGGATCCAACCTCCCGGCCCTGATGCGCGCCATCGTGGCGTGCGGCTGGTTCGGCATCCAGGCCTGGATCGGCGGCGAGGCGCTGCACACCCTGTTCCGGGCGCTCATCCCGGGCTGGGCCACCCTGCTGGGCGGGCCGGTGATGGGTCACGCGCCCACCGAGTGGATTTCGTTCCTGCTGTTCTGGTGTCTCAACATCTACATCATTTACCGGGGCATGAACCTGCTCCGGAAGGTGGAGAACTGGGCCGCCCCATTCGTGCTGGTGATGACCGCGCTGCTGCTGGCGTGGGCGGTCTGGCGGGCGCACGGGCTGGGCTACCTGCTGCACTGGCCCACCCGGCTCCGGACCTGGGCCGAGTTCATGCCCGTGTTCATCCCTTCGCTGACCGGGATGATCGGTTACTGGGCCACGCTGTCGCTCAACATGCCGGACTTCACCCGCTTCGGGCGGAGCCAGCGTCAGCAGGCCATCGGGCAGACCGTGGCGCTACCCACCACCATGACCGTCTTCGCGGCGATGGGGGTGATGATCACCTCGGCCGCGGTGATCATCTACCCGCACATGAAGGCCGACGACCTGTGGGACCCCATGAAGCTGGTGGGACAATTCAGCCAGGTATGGATCGTGGCGGTGTCCATGTTCACCGTGGTGGTGGCCACGCTGGCGGTGAATATCGCGGCCAACGTGGTCTCGCCGGCCAACGACTTCGCCAACGCGTTCCCGCGCTGGATCTCGTTCCGCACCGGCGGGCTGATCACCGGGATCATCGGCGTGCTGATGCAGCCCTGGCGGCTGCTGGCGGATCCATCCGGGTACATCTTCCAGTGGCTGGTCGGATACTCCGGCGGACTGGGCTCGATCGCCGGCGTGCCGATCACCGACTACTGGCTGGTGCGCAATCGGCGGCTGGTCCTGGGAGACCTGTATCGCACCCGCGGCGCCTACACCTACACGGCGGGCTGGAACTGGCGCGCGGTGCTGGCGACGCTCGTGGGCTGCACCCTGGCCTGGATCGGCCTGGTGGTGCCGGCGCTGCGGCCGCTGTACGACTACGCGTGGTTCGTGGGGTTCGGGGCGGCGGCGGGAATCTACTTCGTGGCGATGAGGATGTTCCCGTCGGGAGCGGCGGGAGTGGAACAGGAGGTCTAGATGCGCCGGACCATGTTCCTTGTCACCCTTGCACTGCTGCTCGCACCCACGCTCGCATGGTCCCAGGGGCCACGCGTGCTCGCACCCGGTGACCGGATCCGGATCACCGAGCTGGGAACGACCGGCAGCGAGCCCCGTACCGGGACGGTCACGACGGCCGGCACGGACAGTATCGTCCTGAAGCTCGACGGCGTCGGAGAGATGATGCCGTTCACCTGGAATAGAGTAGCCAGCATCGAGGCGAGCCACGGGCGGCAGCGGCATACCCTCACGGGCGCCGTGATCGGACTCTTCGTCGGTGCCCTCAGCGGCGCGGTCCTGGGTGTCACCCAATGCGGGGTCAGTTGCACCGGGGAGGAGATCGGCAACAAGGCGATTGCCCCGCTGATCGGCGCGGGAATCGTGGGCATCGCCGGGATGGGCGTCGGGGCGGCGATCGGGGCCATCTACACCACCGAGAGGTGGGAAACGGTACCCGCGAGTGAGTGGCACGCCAGCGGCCGGCCGGACGGCACGCGTGGCATCGGCCTTCGCTTTTCAGTGGGCTTCTGAGAGGGCGCTTCTCTACCGGGTTCATCCCGCCGGCAGCAACCGGGCTGCCACCGCATCGGGCCGGGGGCGCACCCCTAGGTGCACCCCTCGGTGACGTCCATCCTCGTCAGGTCGAACACGTTTCGGTAGGCTTCGGCCCGCGTGGCCCCGCACGCCTCCTCGAAGTCGTGTTTCCGCCGCGCCTCCACGTGCCACGTCAGGGAGCACTGCACGTCCCAGCCCTCGATTTCCAGCTTGATGGCGGTCTCGCGCCAGTCGGCCCGGCTGCCGTAGTGCAGCTCCAGCAGCGAGGCGAAAGCGCTGCGAAGGTGCTCCAGCTCATCCGTCGGGACGGCGATCTTCCCGGGAATGCTCAGTTCGATGACGTTCTCGGGGGCCATGGCGGCCCTCCTCTCCGCGCCCGCGCGCCGCCCCTCACAGGGCGTACAGTTCCACGATCTCCTTGCGGCCCTTGCCCAGGATCCCGTACTTGGCGCCCACCTTCTTGAAGGCCTCGATGCCCCGGGCCAGGTGGTGCTTCTCGTGCGCCGCGGAGAGCTGGGTGCGGATGCGCGCCTGGCCCTTGGCCACGACGGGGAAGAAGAAGCCCACCACGTAGATCCCCTCCTCGAACAGGTCCCGGGCCATGTCCTGGGCGAGCCTGGCGTTGTACAGCATCACCGGCACGATGGGACTCTCGCCGGCCTTGATGTCGAAGCCCGCCTGCGTGAGCAGGTCGCGCCAGTAGCGGGTGTTCTCCTCCAGCTTGTCGCGCCGCTCGGTGGTCTTCGACACCAGCTCCAGGACCTTGAGCGCGCCCGAGACGATCACCGGGGCCACGGAGTTGGAGAACAGGTACGGCCGGGCCCGCTGCCGGCACATCTCCACCAGCTCCGCCCGCCCGCTGACGCAGCCGCCCGAGGCCCCGCCCAGCGCCTTGCCCAGCGTGGTGGTGATCAGGTCGATTCGGCCCAGCACACCGCAGTGTTCGTGCGTGCCCCGCCCGGTGCGCCCGATGAAGCCGGAAGCGTGCGAGTCATCCACCAGCACCATGGCGCCGTGTTCCTCGGCGAGGGCCACGATCGCGTCCAGCCGGGCGAGATCGCCGTCCATGGAGAACACCCCGTCGGTGACGATCAGGCGGCGGCGCTTGTCCCGGTGCTCGACCAGCTTCTCCTCCAGGTGGGCCATGTCGGAGTGCTTGTAGGTGTCCTGCTGCGCCTTGCACAGGCGGATGCCGTCCACCAGGGAGGCATGCACCAGCCGGTCCGCGATGATCACGTCCGGTTCGCCCAGCACCGCCTCGAACACGCCGCCGTTGGCGTCCATGCACGAGGGGAACAGCAACGTGTCCTCGGTGCCGAGGAACTCCGTGAGCCGGCGTTCCAGCTCGCGGTGGATGTCCTGGGTGCCGCAGATGAAGCGCACCGAGGACAGGCCGTAGCCGCGGCGGTCCAGGCCCTCGTGCGCGGCCTTGACCACCTCCGGCTGGCTGGAGAGGCCCAGGTAGTTGTTGGCGCACAGATTGATCACCCGGCGGGGAGCGCGCCCCGCGGGGAACTCGACCTCGATCTCGCCGGCCTGGGCGGAGTGAATGACCCGCTCCTCCTTGAACAGGCCTGCCTCGCGGATGCCGGCCAGCTCCTGCCGGTACGCGTCCCGTGTGGTGTTGCTGTATGCCATGGCGATTTCCTCGCGTTCATGCCGGGCGGGGGCCAGGGCCCGCGCCCCGGCGGCTAGACGGTGGCCTTCCGGAAGCGTCCCACCAGGGCCGCGATGCTGGTCACGGTGTCGAAGGCGTCCGGGGTCGCCTCGGCGTCGGGAATCTGCACCTGGTATTTCCGCTCCAGGAAACGCTTGAGTGAGACCATCGAGAAGGAGTCCACGATCCCGCCGCTGATCAGCGGGGTGTTCACGTCCACCTCCCGGTCGTCGCCGTCCTCCAGGTACTCCTTCTTCACGTAGTCCAGGATGGTCCGCTGGGTCTCGTCCATCGCTTCCTCCTAGTCCTCCATCAGGGTGGACAAGTCGCCCACCGGTTCATTCCATTCCTTCGCCCGGAGCACGCGGCGCACGATCTTGCCGCTGCGCGTCTTGGGCAGCCCGTCCGTGAACTCGATCTCCTGCGGCATGGCGATCGAGGACAGGCGCTTGCGGATGAAGTTCATGATCTCCAGCTCGAGGTCCGGCCCGGGCTCGTGCCCCGGCTTGAGCACCACGAAGGCCTTCACCACCTCCATGTTCACCGGGTCGGGCTTGGAAACCGCCGCGGATTCGGCCACGGCGGGGTGCTCCAGCAGCGCCGACTCGATCTCGAAGGGGCCCACCAGGTGCCCGCCGGTGTTGATGACGTCGTCGTCGCGGCCCACGAACCAGTAGTAGCCGTCGGCGTCAATGCTGGCGCGGTCTCCGCAGAGGTACCAGCCCCCGTGGAACTTGGCGTCGTAGGCGGACGCGTTGTTCCAGTAGGAGCGCATCATGGAGGGCCAGCCCGGGCGCAGTGCGATGAGGCCGGCCACGCCGGGGCGATGGAGCCCGGGCGCACCGGCATGCCCGGGACGTTGATGATCACGATGCAGCCGGTCTAGGTCAGCCAGCAGGTGTCGAGGAAGGGGATGCCAAACGTCTCCCTCGACCAGATCACGGCCTCGGCGTTCAGGGGCTCGCCCACGCTGGCCAGGTGCCGCAGGCTGGAGAGGTCGAAGCGGCGGGGCAGCTCCTTGCCCTCCTTCATCAGCAGACGGATGGCGGTGGGGGCGGAGTACCACACCGTGACCTTGTGCCGGGCCAGGAAGTCGTACCAGCGCCCGGCCTGGAACCCGGAGTCCAGCACCACCTGGGTCACGCCGTTGGCCCAGGGGCCGATGATCCCGTAGGAAGTCCCGGTCACCCAGCCGGGATCGGCGTTGCACCAGTAGACGTCGCCCTCGCGCAGGTCCAGCACCCATTTCGCGGTGAGGTACTGGGAGATCACCGAGCCGTGCACGTGCTGTGCGCCCTTGGGCTGACCGGTGGTCCCCGACGTGTAGTGCAGCAGCGAGGGTGATTCCGAGGTGGTGGGATGGACCGGGAAGTCCTGGCACCGGGGCATGCGGTCGAGCGTGAGCCCCAGCTCGCCCGGCTGCAGCGGCGCGTCCCCGGCGTCCACCACGATCACGTGGCGCAGTTCGGGCAGCGCGGAGCGCACCTTGCGGACCTTGGCCAGGTGGCGGCGCTGCGTGAACACCGCGCAGGCGCCCGCGTCCTTGAGGCGCGTGAACAGCGACTCGTCCCCGAAGGCGGAGAAGAGCGGCTGGACCACCGCGCCCAGCTTGAGGATGCCGAGGAATGCGAAGTACAGCTCGGGGACGCGGTCCAGGAACAGGCACACACGTTCGCCCGGCCGCACGCCGAGGGTCTTGAGGTAGTCCGCCAGCGTGTTGCTCAGAACGCGCAGGTCGTCGAACGAGTAGGTGCGCCCGTTGCCCTGCGAGCCCTCCCACACCAGCGCCCGGCGGGCGCCGTGGCCCATGCGGCAGATCCGGTCGCTGCACATCCAGCCGATGTTGATCGGGTTCCCGGCGCGGTGCCCGAGCTCCCGCTCGGCCACCGACCATTCGAATCCCCGCAGGCGCTCCTCGTACGTGATGGTCTGGGTCATCCGCCGCCCCCCTGGTTCCGGTTCCACTCCGCCGTCAGGACTCCAGCACCACCCCCGCCGCGGACATCCGGCTCGACAACGCGAGGCTCAACGCGATCCTGCGAACACCGCGCCCCGCGGCGAGGTCCCTGGCCCTGCCGTGCAGCACCACCTGGCCCTGGCCCCGGTCCGCGACACGCACCTCCACCTCGCGAAACGAAGCGATGTCGCGGGCGCCGCAGGCCAGCGCCTTGAGAACTGCCTCCTTGGCGGCAAAGCGCGCCGCGAAATGCCTCGCGGGGTGGCGCCGCCGCGCGCAGTCGGCGATTTCAGAGGCAAGAAAGATGCTGGGCAGGAAATCGTCCGCGCCGCGCTGAAGCTCGCGCTCCACGCGGTCCACCTCGAGCAGGTCAATGCCGATGCCGACGATCATGGGTCCGCCGTCAGCGGCCGGAGGCGGGCAGGTGATTGTGAGGGAGTCTGGGTATGCCCGGTCCCCGGCGTCGAAACGCCAATATTGACCGCACCGCCTCCAACAGGAGGGGTGCGCACCGGGGTACCGGCCGACGGGAGCCTGCCCCGGGACCGGGCCGGGAGGCCGGGCGGGGCGGTGGCAGCGAGGCCGTCTGGCAACAATGGTGGGGGGGATGCGCGGGGGAGTCAAGGGGATCTGGCGTGGCTCTGGTGTGGAAGGGCCGGGGCAGGGTTGCAGCGGCGTGCCGGTGGCGGGGCGGTGGATTGCTGCGCCCCCCGCGAGAGTGTAGAATTAACGCGCCGACGTGCCGCGCGGGAGCAGCTTCCCGCGCGCGGCGCCCCCGCACGGCCCATATCGCGCGAGGACCATGAAGAAATCTCCCGCCAGGCCCTGCAGTCTCTGCGGCACCCGCAAGGGCGGCTGCCTGACCGCCCTGAGCACCAGCGCCTTCGAACGCCTCGAGGGCGACGTCGCGACCCATCTGTTCCGGCGCGGGGACGTGCTGTTCCACGCGGGCACACCGGCGCACTCGCTGTACGTGCTCCGCTCCGGGCAGGCGAAGGTGTATCTCACCGGCAGCGACGGCGAGGAGCGCGTGGTGCGCCTGCTCGGCCCGGGGGAGATGCTGGGCTACCGCCCGCTGTGCGCGGGGGAGACCTACGGAGCCAGTGCCTCCGCGGTGACCGACGCCGAGGTGTGCATCATTCCGTGGCCCGTCCTGCGCGAGACGCTGCGCCAGGAGCCGGAACTGGCGCTGGAGCTGCTGGCCAAGCTGGCCCGCGAACTGCGCATCTCCGAGGAACTGATGATGGACCTGGTGTGCCGCCCGGTACGCCAGCGAGCCGCCCGGCTGCTGCTGGGCCTGCTGCACACCCGCCAGGATGCCCCGGAGCCGGCGACCATCCTCGCCGCCGAGCTCAAGCGCAAGGACATGGCGCGCATGATCGGCACCACTCCGGAGACTTTTTCGCGCGTGCTGCGCGCGTTCGCCCTCCGGGGGATCGTGGGCCTGGCCCGCGACCGCATCACCGTCCGCAACCGGGCCCTGCTGCGGCGCGCGGCCGGCGAGGCCGACCCGGCCTGACTTGACCACGGTCAAGTTGGTGATTGACCCTTATCATCGCGGCTCGCCGCCAGTTTCCCCACAATCCTGGGTAGCCGGGCTCACTGCCGCGGCTCCGGGCTGCCCCCGCGCCGGGAACGATGCTGCGCGGCCCAGCCCCCGGGACACTTCGCCGGGGGCGGCCGCCAACTTGTGGATCCACCAACGGTTCCCACATGAGGAGAGGCACCATGATGCGCATTGCTACCCGCGTCCTGCTGGCGGCCGTCGCCGTCACCCTCGTCGCCGGCGTCGCGCTCGCCGGGGCTCCCCTTTCCGGCAACTACAAGACCAATGACATCGGCGGCCCCATCAGCGTGGGCCGCTACACCGAGGGCTGGGCCGCCGGCGGCGGCGCGCTGCTGGCCGGCACCACCATGATGGCCGAGTCCTGGAACGGCGTGAGCCTGGGGACGGAGTGGCGCTACACCTGCGGCCGCGAGCTCACCCCCGGCGTGCTGATTTTCGACGCGGTGGACGGCAACGGGAACGGCAACCGCACCTACATGAAGACCTTCACCGGCGGCATGATCTGGCTGAGCGGCAGTGGCCCGTGGGGCAACGGCGACCCGTTCTACTCCGGCCCGATTGACAGCTACAGGGAATTCGAAACGGTGCAGTACTCGTCCGGCCAGCCGGTGGCGGCGGTGACCAACGTGCAGGCCATCGCGCACTTCATCGGCTACCCGTCCGAGTGCGTGGCCTTCACGGTGGCCAACGGCCTGTTGATCGGAAGCACCGCGTTCGGCATGACCAAACCCGCCGACTATCCCGGCTTCCTGGACGGCACCACCTGCAACCCGACGATGACCAACGGCGCGTGGTGGAACATGATGACCATGACGCTGTCCATCAACAACTGTGCGACGCCGGTGAAGGCGGGCAGCTGGGGCGCGCTGAAGCGCATCTACAGGTAGGCCGGCGGATCGAGGCGCGTTTTTCGGCGGGGAGCCCAACGGCTCCCCGCCTTGCTATTCCGCTTCGAGCGCGCTCGGAGCCTCCGCCTTGACAGTGCCGTCGGGAGACCTCACGCTCCTTGCCGATCATCGCATTGGGCCGCCCCTTCACACTTCCGCGCTCCCGGTGACACCGGGATCTCACGAACGCGCGGCGTCCCCCGGGACGCCGCCGGGGGGAATGCATGTCGCGCACCTTCTCCGCCTTCCGTCCTCCGGCCCTGCAACGGGCTCTCGTCGTCGCCACCCTGATCGTCACCTCGGCTTTCGCCTCGCCGGCCGTCCGCGCCGACGAAGGCATGTGGACCTTCGACAACCTCCCGCTCGCGAAGATGCAGCAGCGCTACGGCTTCACACCCACTCCGGAGTGGATCGCGCACGTGCAGAAGGCCTCGGTGCACTTCGGCGGCGCCTCCGGGGCGTTCGTGTCCCCGGACGGGCTGGTGCTCACCAACCACCACGTGGGCCTGGGGCAGCTGCAGAAGCTCTCGTCCCCGAAGGCCGACTTCGTGAAGGACGGCTTCTTCGCCCGCACCCGGGCGGAAGAGCTGCGCTGCCCGGACCTCGAATTGAATGTGCTCCTCTCCATGGAGGAAGTGACCGCGAGGGTGACCGCGGCCATCGATCCCGCGGCGGATGCCAGGAAGCAGAACGCGCAGCGCAAGTCGGTCTCCGCGCGGATCGAGAAGGAGGCCACCGAGAAGACGAAGCTGCGCTGCCGCGTGGTGGAGCTCTACCACGGCGGGGAGTACTGGCTCTACCGGTACAGGAAGTACACCGACGTCCGGCTGGTGATGGCGCCCGAGCAGCAGGCCGCCTTCTACGGCGGCGATCCGGACAACTTCTGCTATCCGCGCCACGACCTCGACATGACCTTCTTCCGGGTGTACGAGAACGGCCAGCCGGTGCGCCCCGCGGACTACCTTAAGTGGAACACGAGGGGCCCGGGCGAAGGCGACCTGGTGTTCGTCTCCGGCCATCCGGGCTCCACCAGCCGGCTGAAGACCGTGGCGGAGCTGGAGTACGAGCGCGACGGCGAGATCCCCGAACGCACCCGCATCCGGGAGCGGCAGCTCGCCGCGTACCGCGAGTACGAGGCCCGCGGAGCCGAACAGGCCCGCCAGGCCCAGGACCGCATCTTCGGGCTGGAGAATTCGCTCAAGCGGCTGCGCGGCTATCTCGAGGCGCTGCAGGGCGACCCGGTGAACCGGCACTACATCCTGCAGGAGAAGCGCCAGGCGGAGGACTCGCTCCGCTCGTGGGTGGCGCGGGATCCGAAGCTGTCCGCGGAGTGCGTCGGGGCTTGGGACCGGATCGCCGCGGCGGAGAAGGAAATGATGCGCCGTAACAAGGAATACCAGGTGCGCACGGGCTATCTGGGAGGCCGGCTGCTGGGCTTCGCCGGGGACATCGTGCGGATGGTGGCGGAAACCTCCAGGCCCAACGACCAGCGCCTCGAGGAGTACCGCGACTCGCACCTGGAATCGGTCAAGTACCAGCTGTTCTCGAAGGCTCCCGTGTACCCGGCGATGGAGGAGTACCTGTTTGCCGTGGGCCTGGAGGAGTGTCTCAAGGACCTGGGCCCGGAGGACCCGTGGGTGAAGCTGGCCCTGGGCGGGATGCAGCCGGCCGAAGTGGCGCACGAGTTGTTCGCGGGCACCCGCCTGGCGGACGTGGCATTCCGCCGGGAGCTGGTGCAGGGTGGGCGGAAGGCCGTGGAAGCCTCCACGGACCCGCTGGTGACGTGGACGCGCCGCATGGACGGAATGTACCGGGACCTGCGCAGCTGGTATGAGGAGAATGTCACCGGCGTGGAGTCGCTCGAGGGCGCGAAGATCGCGCGGGCGCGCTTCGCGATGCTCGGCAAGTCCACCTACCCGGACGCCACCGGCACCCTGCGGCTCACCTACGGGAAGGTGGCCGGCTACCGGCAGCTGACCACGCGGGTGCCCTGGAAGACCACCTTCCTGGGCCTGTACGACCGGGCCGAGAGCTTCGACAACCAGCCGCCGTTCCAGCTCCCGGCGCGCGTCGCGGCGGGACGGGCGAAGGTGGACCTGTCCACGCCGCTCGACTTCGTGACCACCAACGACATCATCGGCGGCAACTCCGGGAGCCCGGTCCTCAACAAGAACGCCGAGTTCGTGGGCCTGGTCTTCGACGGCAACGTGCAGGCGTTCCAGTGGAGCTTCGACTTCGACGAAGTGCAGGGCCGCACCGTGGCGGTGCACCCGGCGGCCATCGTGGAATCGCTCCGCCACATCTACGACATGGGCGCCCTGGCCGACGAACTGGAGGGGGCCGGAAGATAGTGCCGGAAGACCCCGGCGCGGATCGAGTCGGCCCGCGGGTGGCGACACCGGCCCGCGGGCCGTCGCTTGACCCGGCCCCGTTCCGGGCGTAGCGTAGTTGCGTGTGTCGTTGCGCCCGCGCGGCGGCGCCAGGTTCCTTGAAGGACACGGCCGCCGTTGCCGGGTGCCAACCCGGGAGGGGAGGAGCGCATGTCCACCATGCTGGACCTGAAGACGCCGTGGGGCGGCCGGTTCGCCCAGAGGACCGAAGGGATGACCAGCTCGGTCATCCGGGAACTGCTCAAGCTCACCGAGAAGCCCGACATCATCTCCTTCGCCGGCGGCCTGCCGGCGCCCGACGTGTTCCCGCTGCAGGAAATTCAGGACGCCACCCAGCGCGTGCTCGCCGAGCGCGGGGCGATCGCGTTGCAGTACGCCGCCACCGAGGGCTACCTGCCGCTGCGCGAACTGCTGGTGCGCCACATGGACCGCTACGGCATCCAGGTGAAGCCGGAGAACGTGCTGATCACCTCCGGCTCCCAGCAGGCGCTGGACCTCATCGGCAAGCTGATGCTCAACCCGGGTGACCGGGTGCTCACCGAGCAGCCCACCTACCTGGGCGCGGTGCAGGCGTTCAGCGCCTACCAGGCCCGCTACGTGACGGTGCCCATCGACGAGCACGGCATCCGGATCGAGCCGCTCGAGGACGCGATTCGGGTCGGCCCCAAGTTCCTGTACCTGCTGCCCAACTTCCAGAATCCCGCCGGCGTGACCATGAGCCTGGAGCGCCGCCGCCGCGTGGTGGAGCTGGCGAACCACTACGGCACCCCCATCGTGGAGGACGACCCGTACGGTCAGCTGCGCTACGAGGGCGAGCACGTGCACTCGCTGGTGAACGTGGACGCCGAGTACCACCACTGCGCCAAGGGCGAGGGCGCCTTCACCGGGAACGTGATCTACCTCAGCACGCTGTCGAAGACGCTGGCGCCCGGGCTGCGGATCGCCTGGATCGTGGCCCCCGAGGAGGTGATCCGGCGCCTGGTGCAGATCAAGCAGGGCGCCGACCTGCACACCAGCACGCTGTGCCAGCACATCGCGTACGAGGTGGCGAAGGGGGGCTTCCTGGACCGCCACGTGAAGCGGATCCGCGACGTGTACGGCTCCCGCCGCAAGGTGATGCTGGAGGCGCTGCGCGAGAACTTCCCGGCGCAGGTGCGCTGGACGCAGCCCGACGGCGGGCTGTTCCTGTGGCTCACGCTGCCGGGGCACTTCGACACCATGGAACTGTTGCGCGAGGCGCTGCAGGAGGGTGTGGCGTTCGTGCCGGGGGCGCCGTTCTATCCCAACGGCGGCGGCGGCGACACCATGCGGCTCAACTTCTCGTTCTGTCCGCCGGACACCATCCGCGAGGGCGCCCGGCGGCTGGCGACGGTGGTGAACCGGCACTTGAAATAGCGCATGAGGCCAACCCCGGACACCTGGCCGCTCGAGCCCGACCCCGAAGCCCTCCGTCGCATGATCGATGCGTGCGCGGACTATGTCGTGGACCACGTCGCCACGCTCCCGGAGCAGCACGCCGGCGACACCGACGGCGCCGCCGCGCTGGCAGCCACGTTCCGCGAGCCGGTGCCCGAGACGGGCCGGGCGCTGGAGGAGATCCTGGCCCGGCTGAAGCCGGCGGTGCTGAAGTCGTTCAACACCGCCGGTCCGGGTTACCTGGCCTTCATTCCCGGCGGCGGCCTGCCCACGGTGGCGCTGGCGGACTTCATCGGCCTGGTGGCGAACCGCTACGTCGGCATGGTGGCGCCTTCGCCGGCCCTCGCCCGCATCGAGGCCACCGCCATCGAGTGGCTGGCGGCGATAATGGGCTACGGCCCCGGCTCCGGGGGCATCCTCACCTCCGGAGGCTCGCTGTCGAACCTGAGCGCGGTGGTGGCGGCGCGCGCGGCGAAGCTGCCCGAGGACTTCCTGCACGGAACGCTCTACATCTCCGGGGAGGCGCACAATTCGGTCCAGAAGGCGGCCCGGACGGCGGGCTTCCCGGAGCGCTGCATCCGCCGGGTGCCCACCGACGCCCGCCTGCGGATGCGGGCCGATGAGCTGGAGAAGCTGGTGGTCGCGGACCGGGCGGCGGGGCTGAGACCCTTCCTGGTGGTGGCCAACGTGGGCAGCACCAACACCGGCGCGATCGACCCGTTGCCCTCCATCCTCGAGGTGGCCTCGCGCCACGACCTGTGGGTGCACGCGGACGCCGCCTACGGCGGCTTCTTCCGGATCGCCCCCGGCGGCGAGGCGCTCATGCCGGGCATCGAGCGCTGCGATTCCATCACCCTGGACCCGCACAAGGGACTGTTCTTTCCCTACGGCACCGGCTGCCTGCTGGTGCGCGAGCGGGAGTCGCTGCGGCGGCCGTACCGGGTGGCGGGGGCCTACCTGCAGGACATCACCGGCGGGGATGAACCGAACTTCAGCGATATCTCGCCGGAGCTGTCGCGGGAATTCCGGGGGCTCAGGGTGTGGCTGCCGCTGCAGCTCCACGGCCTGGAGCCGTTCCGCCGCCAGCTGGGGGAGAAGCTGGAGCTCACCCGCTGGGCCTACGGGCAGCTCAAGGACGACCCCCACTTCGAGATGCTGGACGAGCCCCAGATGTCGGTGGTGGCCTTCAGCGTTCGCGCTCCGGGGCGGGACCAGGCCGCGCTGGGGGCGGAGATCCTGCGCCGGGTGAACGCGCGCGGCCGGGTGTACCTCTCCAGCACCAGCATTGCGGGACGGTACGTCCTCCGGATCTGCGTGTTGAGTTTCAGGACCCATATAGAGCGGGTGCGGGATGCCGTGGAGAGCCTCAAGGAAGAAGCCCGGGGCCTGCTGGACAGCTGAGCCCGCCGTATGGCCCCGGGAGGGGGGCAAGTATCTTTGTCGCTTCCCTCGGCCGGGGATGGTATGATGCCCCGAAGGTAGGACCCCGTTCGTGGCGGTGGCGAAGCCATGGAGTTTTTCGGCTTCGTTGCCGCGTTTTGTTACACCCAGGAGCTCGAACCCACGCATGAAGCTACCGATCCTGATCCAGGGCGGCATGGGTATAGGCGTATCCGGCTGGCGGCTGGCAAACGCAGTGGCTTGCACGGGCCAGTTGGGCGTGGTTTCGGGCAGCGCGATCGACCACGTTTTCTCCCGGCGTCTCCAGCAGGGAGACCCCGGGGGACACCTCCAGGCTGCCCTGGCGCACTTCCCCGTGCCCGGCATCGTAGAACGCATCCTGGCCAAGTATTTCTGCCCCGGTGGCCGTCCTCCCGGAACCCCGTACCGAGCCCCCGTGATGTACCGCGCCGAGCCCCAGACCGAGGTCTTCGAGCTGAGCGTGGTGGCCAACTTCTGCGAGGTGTTCCTCGCCAAGCGGGGCCACGCGGGCCTGGTGGGCATCAATCTGCTCGAGAAGCTCCAGCTCCCGAACCCGGCGGCCCTCTACGGGGCCATGCTGGCGGGCGTGGATTTCGTCCTGATGGGCGCTGGCATTCCCCGCGAGATCCCGGGCGTGCTGGACCGGCTGACCCGGCAACTGCCGGTCTCCCTGAAGCTGTACGTGGAAGGGGCCCAGGCCGGCGACGACTTCCGGCTGCACTTCGATCCGGTGAAGGTGATGCAGTCGGTGCTGCCCGCGCTCAACCGCCCGCGCTTCCTGGCCATCGTGGCTTCGACCACCCTGGCGCTCTCCCTGGGCAAGCGTACGGGCGGGGTGGACGGCTTCGTGATCGAAGGCCCCACCGCGGGCGGGCACAATGCGCCGCCGCGAGGCGCCCCGGTGCTGAACCAGCGCGGGGAGCCCCAGTACGGCCCGCGCGACGTGGTGGATCTCGACGTGGTGGGCGGCATCGGTCTCCCGTTCTGGCTCGCCGGCTCCTACGCCCACCGGGACCGGGTGATCGAGGCCCGGGCTGCCGGCGCGCAGGGGGTGCAGGTGGGCACCGTGTTCGCGCTGTGCGAGGAGTCCGGTCTGGACCCGGCGATCAAGCACAAGCTGGCCCTCCAGGTGCTCGCGGGGACCACCGACGTGGTCACCAGCGCCACCGCCTCGCCCACGGGCTATCCCTTCAAGGTGGCTTCCCTGGGCGGGACCATGTCCGAGCCCTCCACCTACCAGGGCCGCGAGCGGGTCTGCGACATCGGCCTGCTGCGCACGCCGTATCGCAGGGAGGACGGCAAGCTGGGCTTCCGCTGCCCGGCCGAGCCGGTGGCGACCTTCGTCAAGCGCGGTGGCAAGCTGGAGGACACCCAGGGCCGCTGCTGCCTGTGCAACGGCCTGCTGGCCGGAATCGGACTGGGTCAATACCGCGAGGGTGGCCGGCGCGAGCCCGCCATCGTGACCATCGGGGATGACGTGCGGGCCATGGGCCGCTTCTACCGGGACGGGAAGTTGAGCTATACCGCCCGCGAGGTCGTGGCGGACCTGCTGGGGGAGGCGGCGCTGCTGCCGAATCTCGCAGTGGCGTCGCAGGACGCGGAGCCCGCGGAGCCCGTGGCCGAGACGTGATCCCCGCGGCAATCGCGACAGATTTCTCAGCAAATTCGAGGGCCCCGGCGCCGAGACGCCGGGGCCCTCTGCTCGTCCACCTCGGGATGGCTCAACCTTCGGTGCGGCCCTCGAACAGCTTGTTGAGATCCAGGGATGGCGTGCGCGTGCGGGTGGCCAGCGCCACGTAGGCTCCGGCGAGGCGGTCCTTGCCCGCCCCGAGCACGGTTCCCACCAGCCCCAGCGACTCCGCCAGCTCCCCGGGCGGGACCGCCGGGATGATGCGCTTCCAGATGACCTCCTCGAGAACGTTGAAGGCGGTCTGCACCTCGGAGAGATCGAATCCCGCGTTGAAGCGCTCCTTCGCCACCTGGTCGGCGTGCTCCAGCATCGGGGCCAGGTTGCGGTCCGCGACACAGCGCGCCGTGAGTTCGAACAGAGCCTGGAGCCTGCGTCGCACCGCCTCGTCACCGGCGGCCTCGTAGTGTTCCAGGTTGGAGCGTCGCACCAGCTCCCGGGCCTCCGCCAGGATGGACCCGGACTGTTGCGTCAGCAGTTCATGGACCTTCATACCCTCGCCTCCCTACTTCCTCCCGCCGGCCTGGGCAGACGCCACTCCCTTCCGGGCCAGCACGGCACCGAGAATCTCCTCCAGGTTGGGCCGGCCCTTCTCCTGCAGCCGGTAGCGGACCCGAACGATGGGCTTGTTGGGGTGAATGATGCGCGCCAGGTCAATGGGCGTGCCGCTCAGCACCAGGTCGCAGTCGGCCGCGTTGATCGCGTCCTCCAGCTCCTTGAGCTGCTCGGCGCTGTAGCCCATGGCCGGGAGCACGTCCACCAGCTGGGGATTGCGTTCCATCTCGAGCTTCAGCGCGCCGCGGCAGAAGGGCCGCGGGTCCACCAGGGATGCGGCGCCGTGCCGCTTGGCAGCCACGTAGCCCGCGCCGTAGCCCATGCCGCCGTGCGTGACGGTGGGACCGTCCTCGATGACCAGGACGCGCTTGCCCTTGACCGCCGCGGGGTCGTCCACCGTGAGCGGCGAATCGGCGTCCACGATGACGGCCCGGGGATTCGCCCGCTTCACCGCCGCGCGCACGGAAGCGATGTCCTCCGCGCGGGCCGAGTCCTCCTTGTTGATCACCACCACGTCGGCCATCCGGAGGTTCACCTCGCCGGGGTGGTAGGAGGTCTCGTGGCCGGGGCGCAGCGGGTCGGTGAGCACGATCAGGCAGTCGGTCTGGTAGAAGGCGATCTCGTTGTTGCCGCCGTCCCAGACGATCACGTCGGCCTCGGCCTCGGCGTGCTTGAGGATCTCCGCGTAGTCGCAGCCCGCGTAGATCACCATGCCGTTTTCGATGTAGGGCTCGTACTCCTCGCGCTCCTCGATGGTGACCTTCGCCCGGTCCAGGTCCTCGTAGCTGGCGAAGCGCTGCCACACCTGCTGGGCCAGGTCGCCGTAGGGCATCGGCTCGCGGATGGCCACCACGCGCAGGCCGCGGTTCTTGAGGATCTCGTAGACGCGGCGCGAGGTCTGCGACTTGCCGCACCCGGTGCGCACCGCGCACACCGCGAACACCGGCTTGGTGGCGGGCAGCTGCACGAAGCGCGGCGCCACGATGCGGTAGCTGGCGCCTGCGGCCAGGGCCTTGGCCGCCAGGCTCATCAGGTAGCCGTACGAGGTGTCGGAGTAGGCGAACACCACCTCGTCCACCCCCAGCTTCGGGATCAGGTCGGAAAGATCGTTCTCCAGGTGGGTGGGAATGCCCTTCGGATACAGCGGCCCCGCGAGGACGGGCGGGTAGGTGCGCATGGAGCCGACGGTGCCCAGGTTCTGCTCCGCCGCCATGGTGAAGCCCACCACTTCGGAGGACTCGTCCCCGCGGAAGTGAGTGTTGAAGACGTGGTAGTCCATTCCCGCGGCCCCCAGGATCAGGACCCGCTTGCGCCCGTTGTTCATAAAGCTCCTTTCAGCCACGCCAGTGCAGCACCGGCCGGCTCATGCCCCGGCCAGCATCACCATCAGCGCCTTTTGCGCGTGCATTCGGTTCTCGGCCTCGTCGAAGATCGCGGAGTTGGGAGTGCGGGAGGCGGCGTACTCGATCTCCTCGCCGTAGTGCGCGGGCAGGCAGTGCAGCAGCACGCAGCCGGGATCGGCGGCGCGCAGCAGCTCCGTGTTCACCTGCCAGCCGGTGAAGTCGTGCTGGCGCTTCGAGGCCTCGGCCTCCTGGCCCATGCTGGCCCACACGTCGGTGTAGATGACATCGGCGCCGCGGCAGGCCGACTTCAGGTCGTGGGAAACAGCGATCGAGGCGCCGGTGCCGGCGCCCATGGCGGCCGCGTCCTTCACGATCTCGGGCAGCGGGTCGTAGCCCTCCGGGCAGGCCACCGTGGTGTGCATCCCCAGCAGCGCCCCGCCGTAGAGGAACGACTGGGCCACGTTGTTGCCGTCGCCCACGAACACCGCCTTCAGGCCCTCGATGCGGCCCTTGCGCTCCTGGATGGTCTGCAGGTCGGCGAGGATCTGGCAGGGGTGCTCTCGGTCGGAGAGGGCATTGATCACCGGCACCGTGGAGTGCTTCGCCAGGCCGGCCACGATGTCGTGGCCGAACACCCGGGCCATGATCAGGTCGCACATCCGGGAGAGGGTGAGGGCGATGTCCTCGACCGTCTCGCGTTCCCCCAGCTTGATGTCGGCGGGGCCCAGGTAGATCGCGTGCCCTCCGAGTTGCGTCATTCCCGCCTCGAAGGACACCCGGGTGCGCAGCGAGGGCTTCTGGAAGATCATCCCCAGCGTCCGGCCCGCCAGCCGGAGGTGCGGCTTGCCCCGCGCACGCTCCGCCTTGAGCTGCGCGGCCAGGCGCAGGACCTCGAGGGTCTCCGCGGCGGAGAAGTCCCTGACTGAAAGATAACTGCGGCCTTTCACATCCACCCCCATCATCCACCTCCGAGTTTCAGGCCAGCACGCGCACGATGCGCTCCAGCGCCCAGTCCAGGTCCTTCTCCTCGATCACCAGCGGCGGCGCGATGCGCATCACGCTCTCCACGGTGTCCTTGCACAGCACGCCTTCGTCCTTGAGCTTCTTGCAGTAGCCCTTGGCCGGACCGGCCCCGGGCACCAGCTCGATGCCGATCAGCAGGCCCTTGCCGCGCGCCGCGCGCACCTTGGGCAGCTTGAGCGCCTGGAGCTTCGCCAGGAAGCTGCCGCCGACTTCCGCGGAGCGCTCGGCCAGCTTGTCACGCACCAGCACACGCAGCGCCACCCGGGCCACCGCGCAGGCCAGCGGGTTGCCGCCGAAGGTGCTGCCGTGGTCCCCGGGCTGGAACACGCCCAGGATCTCCTTCGACGCCAGCACCGCCGAGACCGGCATCATGCCGCCACCCAGCGCCTTGCCCAGGATCAGGACGTCCGGCTTCACGCCCTCGTGGTCGCAGGCGAACAGGCGGCCGGTGCGGCCCAGCCCGGTCTGGATCTCGTCGGCGATGAACAGCACCCGGTGCTTCGCGCAGATCTCGCGGGCCCGCTTGAGGTAGCCGGCCGGCGGCACCACGATTCCGCCCTCACCCTGGATGGGCTCCACCAGGAATGCCACGGTCTGGGGTGTGATGGCGCGCTCCAGCGCCTCGGCGTCGCCGTAGGGCACCAGCTTGAAGCCCGGGGTGAAGGGGCCGAAGCCCTCCCGGAACTGCGGGTCGTCCGAGAAGCTGATGATGCTGATGGTGCGACCGTGGAAGTTGCCCTCGCAGCACAGGATCTCGCCGCGGTCCTTCGCCACGCCCTTCACCTTCTCGCCCCACTTGCGCGCGGTCTTCAGGGCCGTCTCCACGGCCTCGGCGCCGCTGTTCATCGGCAGCACCAGGTCCTGGCCGCACAGCTCGGTGACCTCCTGGCAGAAGGGCCCGAACTGGTCGTTCTGGAACGCGCGGGAGGTGAGCGTGAGCACCCGGGACTGGGCCACGAAGGCCTCCACGATCTCGGGGTGCGAGTGGCCGAAGTTCAGGGCCGAATAGGCGCTCAGCATGTCCAGGTACTTGTGGCCGTCCACGTCCTCCACCCAGCAGCCGCTTCCCTTCGAGACGACCACGGGCAGCGGCGCGTAGTTCCGGGCGCTGTAGCGGTCAATCAGCGCGTTGTGCTGGCTGGTGCGGGTCGGGGTGTCGGTGGCGCCGAGCGGGGCGTCCGCGGGAGTCATGAGGGACCGTCCTTTCGTAGGGTGAGGCCTGCCGCCGGGCGGGGCCCCGGGGAGCGCCCGCGGAAGGGTCGCGCAGGCGCTGCCCGGGGGCTTCCCGATATTGTTCCCGCGCCTGAATATACCAGACAGGAGGGGGGGTGCGGCACCCCCGCCCGGGCTAAAGCAGCCCCGCGACGCGCCCGATAACTCAGGGCATGGAACGCCCCCAACTTGCAGTGGTTTCAGAGGACGCCCTCCAGGCCCTGACCGGAGCGGTGTGGAGGTCGCTCGCCGGCCTCGAGACCCGCCCGGCTGCCGCCGACGCGGACGTCGAGGGGGCCCTGACGGCCATGGTGCACTTTACCGGCGAGTGGGAGGGGGTCCTGATCCTGGACGTGACCCCCGGCCTGGCGCGCCAGGCGATGGCCCGGATGACCGGAGCCTCGCAGGACGAACTTCCCGAGGAAGAGCTGTACGACATGGTCGCGGAAGTCTCCAACATCCTGAGCGCCTCGCTGCTGCCCCGCCTGCCGCGCCCCTGCGAGACCTCGCACCCGAGGGTGGAGCGGCTGCTGGACGACCGTCGCCGCACCGCGGCGGGCGAGCCGGTCGCGCAGGTGCGCATGGCGTGCGAGGGGCACGCTCTTCGAGTCACCCTGCTGAAACGCCGCTGAGCCCCCAGCCTCCCCGCTGTGCTAGTCTACTCCCGGCCGGAAACCGCCAGCAGGGGAGGGACCTCGCCATGGCAGCAACCCGCATCACCGTGAATCCCAACGGATCCCTTCGAGTGGAAGGGGACTTCGAGATCGTGGACCCGCAGGGCAGTGTCTTCGGCCTGGCGGGACGCACCCGCGTGAGTCTGTGCCGCTGCGGCCAGTCGTCGGACAAGCCGTTCTGCGACGGGACGCACAAGACGTGCGGCTTCGCCTCGGTGGTGGTGGCGCGGGAGCTGCCCGCGCCGGGGGCGCCAAAGTGAGCGGGGCCGGCGTGAAGCCGTGGGCGGGTGAGGTGGTCTCGATCCACGTGGCCGCCGAAGGCTCCGCGCCGATGGAACCCCGCCGGGAGGTCACCGCCGTGCCGGGCAGGGGGCTGGAGGGCGACCGCTACCACGCCGGAGTCGGCACGTACTCCCGGAAGATGGAGCCGGCTCGCGAGGTGACGCTCGTGGAGACGGAGGCCCTGGACGCGCTGGAGCGGGAGTACGGCTACCGGCTCGCCCCGGGCGCCAGTCGTCGCAACATCGAGACCCGCGGCGTGCCGCTCAATCACCTGGTTGGCCGGGAGTTCCGGGTCGGCGCCGCGCGCCTGCGCGGGATCCGGCTGTGCGAACCGTGCTCGCACCTGGCCGCTCTGACGGATGCGCGCGCCCACAAGGGGCTGGTGCATCGCGGGGGATTGCGCGCCCAGGTGCTCGAGGGGGGCGCCATCCGCGTCGGGGACGCGCTGGAGGTGGTGGGCTGATTTCTCGAAGCCGGCCGGCCCGCCGCTCGCGGACCGGCAGCAACTCCGCGCGCGGCGAGGGGCCCATGGTGCGCGCCGGTCACCCCGCGCTCTATCCCGCAATCCTGGCGCACCTGTTCATCTCCCCGTTCACCTACATCGTGGCCAAGTACGCGGTGGGCGCGATGCCCGTCCCGGCGGTGGCGCTGCTGCGCTTCTACATCGCCGCGGTGGCGCTGTCGCTGCTGTGGCTGGGCACCGGCGGACGCCCCGGGCAGTTCAGCGCCCGAGACTGGCGGGGACTGGCCTGGCTGGGGCTGCTGGCGGTGCCGCTGAACCAGGGCATGTTCCTGTGGGGGATGCAGCGCAGCTCGCCGGCGCACGCCGCGCTGTTCTTCGCCACCACGCCGCTGCTGGTGCTGCTGGCCGGCGTGCTGCGTGGCGAGGATCGGTTCACGTGGCTGCGCCTGGGCGGGCTGCTGGCGGCGCTGGCAGGCGTGCTGCTGGTGCTGCTGGATCGCGGCCTGGCGCTCGACCGGCGCCACCTGGCGGGCGACCTGCTGATGCTGGTGGCGGTGGTGGCGTGGGCGCTGTACAGCGTGGAGAGCCAGGCGCGGATGCGCGAGCACCCGCCCATCACGGTGACCGCGGTGTCGCTGGTGCTGGGCGCGCTCATGACCCTGCCCGCCGCCCCGTGGGTATTCGGGGACTTCCGGCCCGCGGCCTACCCCGCGGCCGCCTGGGGCGCGGTGCTGTTCCTGGGCCTGGTCACCTCGGTGCTCTCGTACTACCTGTGGGTGTGGTGCCTCTCGCGCACCGAGGCCAGCCGCGTGGCGGTGTTCTCCAACTTCCAGCCGGTGCTGACCACGGTGCTGGCGTGGCTGCTGTTCCACGAGCGGTTCGCACCGCATTTCTTCGTGGGCGGGGCGCTGGTGCTGGCGGGGGTGGGGATGGTGCAGTGGTCGGGGGGGCGCGCGGCGGCCCCGGGCAGCGGGATGGCGGAGCCCTAGCCTGCTTTATTCGCGAGCGCCGAGAAGATGAGGGCCCCCTGCCGATTTCGCGGCTGGCTGGTTTCTTTCGCGGTGCCGGCGAGGCGCTACACGGCTGATTCTACCTCCGGAGCGGCCGATTGTCTGCGGCGGGAAG
>JACRLI010000010.1:18965-58758 GCA_016235265.1 Candidatus Eisenbacteria bacterium | reverse complement strand
GAAACCGGATAGAAGGCGATGCCGACCAGGGCGAGCGGGCCAGTGACCGTGAAGCTCTTGTGACCGAAGGTCGGTGGCGTAGATCCGGCGGTCGTGCAGGGAAGGCCAGTGCTCTTATCTGGGGAGATCTCGCTTTATGCCTGAAAGGGCGACGCAGCGATGCGGAGCGAGAAGTCAGCCGAGGCCGTAGTAGCGGCAGGGGTTGGGCCGCGAAGGGCCGAACAGAAGGGAGAGCGCGACGACCGCAAGTCTCAGAAGGGCCACGCGCCAGAAGTCCAGCCAGCAGCTGGAGCTCGCACTGGAGGCAAGGGGTGAAGCCCCCCATGGCTTGTGCAGCGGCGAAGCCCCGACGGTGGCAGACGGAACCGGACGCTCAGGGAGCGAGCCAAGCCTGATGGAGGCGGCGCTTGCTCGCGCCAACGCGATAGCGGCGTTGAAGCGCGTAAGGCAGAACAAGGGCAGTCCCGGGATCGACGGGATGACCGTAGGGGGCCTGACGGAGCACCTGAAGGCGAACTGGTGCTGCAGCCGCAGTTCGACCCCAGCTTCTCCGAACACAGCTATGGCTTCCGGCCGAAGCGGCGTGCGCACGATGCCGTGTGCGCGGCGCAACGGTACATACAGGAAGGCCGTCGCTGGGTGGTGGACGTGGACCTGGAGAAGTTCTTTGACCGGGTAAACCATGATCTGCTGATGGGGCGGCTAGCAAAGCGGATCGCGGACCGGCGGGTACTGGGACTGATCCGTCGTTACCTCGAAGCAGGAGTAATGAACAACGGGGTGGCGATGGAGCGGCACGAGGGGACTCCGCAAGGTGGCCCCTTGTCACCGCTGCTGGCAAACGTACTGTTGGACGAGGTGGACAAGGAACTGGAGAAGCGCGGACACGCGTTCTGCCGCTACGCCGACGACTGCAACGTGTACGTGCGGTCCCGGCGGGCCGGGGAACGGGTCATGGAGGCGCTCACGCGCCTCTACGCGCGGCTGCGGCTCCGGGTCAACCTATCCAAGAGCGCGGTGGCGCGAGCGTGGGAACGCAAGTTCCTCGGCTACAGCTTCTGGGTGGCCCAGGGACGAGCGATCCGGCGCCGCGTTGCGCCCAAGGCCCTGAAGACGATGAAGGATCGGGTGCGGCAGATCACCTGCCGCAACGGAGGACGGAGCCTGACTCAGGTCATCGAGGAACTGCGGGGTTATCTGACGGGCTGGAAGGCCTACTTCCGGCTGGCGGACACCCCCAAAGCGTTCCGAGAGCTGGACGAATGGATCCGTCACCGCCTCCGAGCCGTGCAACTGAAGCAGTGGAAACGGGGAACGACGATCTACCGGGAGCTTCGCGCCCGCGGACTCAACGCGGGGCAGGCCGCCCGGGTCGCTTCCAACGGCCGCCGCTGCCCAACAGCTACTTCACCGCGCTGGGGCTTCCCCGGCTGGGCGCCTGACCTCAACCTTCTGAACCGCCGGATGCGGACCCGCATGTCCGGTGGTGTGGGAGGGGGATCGCGGGACGAACCCACGACCCCCTATCCCGATTGGACGGAGTTCCGTGCCTGCCGTGTGCCGGTGCGCCGTCCGGGTGACGGGGCCCTCAGGAGGATGGACATGTTCGCCTCCTTCGGGGGGTGGGGCTTGCGAACGATATCCGGAGGATGGCACGTGCGACTGGAATGTCAGCAATGGTCCGGGGCGGGAGATCACCGCTTCCGGTGCTGCGCCAGCCAGTCCAGGACCACCGTCGTCGCCCCCACGTGGGCCGCGCCCTTGCTGGTCACCACCAGGAAGCGCTGGCCGTCCGGGGTCGCGACGTAGCGGTTTCGGTTGAGCGTCTCCGGCACCATGGCGGTGGCGTCGAAGAGCTTCTCCGGAAGGGAGAACTTCGGGGTCGCCCCGGGCTCGACCTTGACCGAGAGCATCTGCTTGCCCGCTCCCGCATAGAAGAGCTCGCGCCCGTCACGGCGCCACGAGGGCTCGCGCCCGCCATCGGTGGAAATCCGCCACTTGCCCCCGCTGTTCGGAAAGGTCTGAACATAGACCTCCTCCTTGCCGGACTCCCACGACACGTAGGCGAAGAGCCTCCCGTCCGGGGAAATCGAGGGTTGGTACTCGTTGAAGTCCGTGGCCACGAGCGGCCGGGGCCTCAGCGAATCCCCGGGTACGAAGGCCACCACGTCCCAGCGGCGCGTGGCACTCGGGCTGCGGGAGAAATAGAGCAGGACCCGCCCGTCGGGGGACCAGCCGCACGCGAGCTTCTGATCCGAGGAACGAAGGAGGAGCGAGTCCGTCCCGGGGCCGCCAAGGCGCCGCACGAACAGATCCGCCCCTGATTCCCCTTCCATGGTGAAGAGGACGCCGCGACCGTCGGGCATCCAAACCGGGTCGTACGTGTCCCGCTTCGCGAAGGTGACCCGCGACCCAAGGTTTCGCGACAGGTCCCACACCCAGATGTCCCCCAGTCCGCGGGCCGGATCGGTGATTCCCACCGCGAGCTGGGAGCCATCCGGCGAAAGAGCAGGGTTGTCGTAGTCGGCGAGGCCGCCCACGGAGCCAATGGTCTTGCCGCTGCGGTCCAGCCAGGTGAGCCCGCGGGATGCGACGCTCCCTCCCGACCGGTACACCAGCGTGCCCTCCGTGGAGGCGGAGAACCGGGCGCTGCCGATGGCGTCGAACTCCACGTTTTCGGCAACCGGGAACGGGTCACCACGGAACTTGCGGGTCCCGGCATCGAAGGGCTGCGCGAGGAGAGTCCCCTGGCGCACGTAGAGCATGTGCCCCAGGGTGAATTCCGCGCGCGACGCGGCGGGGCCGAGGGTCTGGGCCTGCAGGGATCCCAGCATCCCCACGCACAGCATCCGGCGCTCTCCCGGGCCGTAACAGACGAACAGGAAGTGCTTCCCGTCCGGCAGGAACTGCGGCCAGGCGGTGAAAGTCTCGCCCGCCTTGCGATTCACGGTGGTCGCGCCCGCGGGGATCCCGCCCGACGCGGAGACCCGCTGCACCGTGTCTCCCGTGGCTCCGTCGAAGAGGATGACATCCCCCCTGCCCCACGAGCCGTCGGAGCCGCGCGGCGCGTCACAGATCGTGAGCGGAGGCCCGCCCGCGATGTCGATCTTGTAGAGCTTTCCCCCCGCGAAGTACGCGAGGAAGCGGCTGTCCGGCGACCAGAAGGGCCGCGAAGCACCGTCGGTGCCCGGAAGTTTCTGCGCCTGCAGCGAGTTCATCTGCCGCACCCAGATCGCGGGCGTACCGCTCGAGTCCCCGGCGTTGAAGGCCAGCATGCGGCCGTCGGGCGAGATGCGGGGCAGATCCACGAAGCCGACCTGGGCGGGTGGAGTGAGCTCGAAGATCACCGGCTTCGCTGCCGGCCTGGGGCCCAGCCTGAGGACGAGCAGGACGACGGTGGCCAGCGCGGTCACGCCACAGAGGGACCACGCCAGCCGCTCGCGGCTGCGCCGGCGTCCGGCCAGCACGGCGGGCACCCCGGCCTGCGAGCCGCCCTCGGCGATCCACTGGAGCTGCAGCTTGACGTCGTGCGCGGTTCGCAGGCGCTCCTCGGGGTCCTTCGCCAGGCACCCGCGGACCAGCCGCTCCAGGCCCGGCGGGGTGAGCGGCGAGACGTGGGAGATCGGCTGCGGTTCGGACGACATGATCGAGGAGATCAGCGAGGCCTGGCTCTTGCCCCGGAACGCGCCCTGGCCCGTGGCCATCTCGTAGAGGATGCAGCCCAGTCCCCAGATGTCGCTGCGCTCGTCCGCCTCCTTGCCCTCCAGCTGCTCGGGTGCCATGTACTGGTAGGTGCCCACGATGCTGCCTTCGGCGGTCAACGGCTGCGCCATGGTGGGCGATGCGGTCAGTGCGGCCATGCTCACGCCGCTGCCGGGAGCGCCCGCCAGCCCGGTCTCCCGCGCCAGGCCGAAGTCCATGAGCTTCGCGCCGGAACGAGTCAGCATCACGTTTCCCGGCTTCAGGTCGCGGTGAATCACGCCCTCCCGGTGCGCCCGGTCCAGCGCGTCCGCGATCTGACCCCCGAACCTGAGCACTTCCGGCACCGGCAGGGGCCCCTTCGCCAGCCGGTCCGCCAGCGTCTCCCCCTCCACCAGTTCCATCACCAGGAAGTCCGTGTCGCCATCGCGGCCGATGTCGTGCAAGACGCAAATGTGGGGATGATTCAGGGAGGAAAGCGTCTTCGCTTCACGCTCGAATCGCGTGCGGATCTCGGGGTGGGCGGAGAGGTGCTGCGGAAGGACCTTGACCGCGACGTCGCGTCCCAGCCGAGTGTCACGGGCGCGGTACACCTCGCCCATGCCACCTGCTCCCAGCGGGCCAAGGATTTCGTAAGTGCCAAGCCGGATTCCGGGGGCGAGTGTCATGATGGGGGCTCCTGGGCGAGAGTCTGGAAGGGAGATCACTCCGCCCGGCGGGCATCAGCCATACAAGGCCCCAACCAGGCGGAGAACCTGATGTCGGGCGCTCACGTGCATGAAGGGTATACCTAGGTATACCACCACTGCAAGTCTGCTCTGGCACACTTCGGCACCCTCGGCGCGGAGGTAGATCCCGTTGGCGAGGCCGCTCCCCTCCCAGCCCACCTGGTGGCGTCCGGCTTCCCGCCACCCCTGGGCCAGGGTGGCGACGCAGCGGCCTTGAAGGTCATGGCGGCGGCCGCGGTCACCCGGAAGACCAGCGGGCCATGGAGGCTCGTCGAGCCCAACATCGTCCACTACGCCTGCAGAGCCTGGCGCTGACCTGCTCTTCCTGCGCCAGCGCCGGAGCGGCAGCGACGGCGAGAAACAGAGCCGGGTGGATCGCTGAGGACCGCATCGAGGCACCTCCCCGGGTGAGGGTTCTCGCCGGGGTCCGCCCGGGAGTCCAGCAAGATTGCGCCCCAACCGGGGGATCGGACAAGCGCCACGAGGATGATCTACCTGACCAGGACGATCCGCCGCGCCCCGACGAACTGCCCGTCCACAGTGACGCGCGCGAAGTAGACGCCCGTGATTCCCCCGGGGGCGTGCCAGTCGAGACGATGCGAGCCGGCAGCGAGCTGTCGCGAGAAGCCGCCGCGGACCTTGCGTCCCGCCGCGTCGTAGACCGCCAGTTCCACGTTCCCCGCATCGGGCATGCTCAGGGCGAACCGCACCGCGCCGCGGGCCGGGGAAGGCTGCGTCGGGCCCAGCGTGAGCCGCCGGGGCGCACCCGCGCCGGGCGGCAGCGGCACCCCCACCACCTGCGAGCCGGCGTAGCACCAGAAGCCGTGACCCAGACGGAGGTCGGGCCCCGCACTCAGCCCCACGGCCCCCTGGCCCGCCGTCCCCTGCAGGACGACGCCACCGCCCGAAGCCGGCGCGCCGCCGTTCCCCAGCACACCCCTGACTGCCTGGCCATGGGCGGGCATGGCCCCACCCCCGAGGACCAGGAGTGCGAGCGCGAAGGGCCAGGAGGTGGCCGTCCTCACTTGCCGCCTCCCATCCGGGCACGGGAGCGTGCGGCCTTGCTCTGAGCCTGCTCCAGCTCATGCCGGGCCCGTCGCGCCTCGGTCTCGGATCGCAACGCGCGCAGCTCGAGCTCCCTCAGGTCCACGAGCGATCCCGGCGCCAGCGGAGGCGGCGGATTCGCGCCCGGGTGCAGGACCTGCCCTGCCGCGAAGGGTCCCGGTCCGCCCGGAGCCGCTATCACGGAACCGTAGGAAGTCGGCACGAACAACGCCGTGATGGTGGGATTGAACATGTAGGGAATGCAGCTGCTGAAGTTGGCGTTGCGGCCCTGGAGGTAGAAGGTGTACGTGCCCGCCGGTTTGAAATAGGTCCGGTGGAGGGACACCGGCATGTAGCCCTCGTTGGTGAGCCCGGGGCTCGCACCGCCGGCGAGGAAGTAATGGAGACCGTCCTGGGGCGCGTGCGAGGTCTCCGAGATCTGGACCCCCACCCACGTGTAGCACAGGATCACCAGCGTGGCGTCCGCGGTGACCACGATGTAACCCGGGGCCGGCGTGTTGATCGTCACCGAAAGGGCATTCGCGTAGTTCGGATCTCCCGCGCCCCCGATCGTACCGTAATTGCTGGTGTTCTGAGCGATGCCGGGCGCGTCCACGAGGCTGTTGGAGTAGAGGGTTCCCGGCGGCAGGGGCGTCTGGACCGACAGCGCGTAGGGCGCGGAGGCCAGGGGAATCCGCGGCTGCAGGGCCGCACCGCCGTCCACCGCCACCTCCAGCCAGTACGGTTGATCGAAAGGCACACCCAGTGGCGTGACGCTTCCAAGGGTCACGGAGAAGTAGCCGCGGGTCACCTGGACCCCGGTCTGCGATTCGCTCCAGATGGAGACGCCGCCCACGTCGGACGGGTAGAGTTCGAACACGAGATCGTGGGGGCCGTCGGGCAGCGGGGAACCCAAGTTGTCCGTGAGGACTCCCTGGTAACTCATGGTCTGGGGAACGGCAGCCCTTGAGACGGATGTGACGAGCGCGGATGCAGCGAGGCAAAGGCACAGCAGGGCAGCGAGGCATCTCGGGGCGGGCTTCACGGAACCTCCGCGGATCGTGCGAGAGACAGGAACGTCGGTGCGGCGGCCCCGCGCCAGGGATGGCGGTCAGTGCAGTCTTGGAATCCTCCTACCCCGCGACCATCGCCAGAACCGCTGCCGGCGAGAGGGCACTCGCGTTCGCCACGAGCCCTTCCAGCCTGCCGTGCGGGATGGACGCCTTGAGCGCCTCGATCCGTCCGGCGAGGCCCGGATCCATCGGGTGGGCGATGACGACGCCGGCGCGCTCCGACAGCGCGTGCGCGGCCGCGGCGATCGCCACGGCTCGCTCGGTGCGGGCCCGGGCGGCCTCGACCGCGGCGAGTCCCAGGAGCGCGAGCCCGGTCCCGCGCGGGCTGCCGACCCCTTCGTACGCGTGGACGGCCAGGACGAACGAGTCCTGCGCCGCGCGCGCATCCGCGGCGGCCAGCGCGGTCCAACCCATCTCGCAGTGCACGCGCGCGATCTCGGGATGATCGCCCACCGCCTCGAGGGACGCGAGGGCCTCGTGATAGAGCGTGAGCGCGCGCGCATGATCGCCCTTTGCGAAGGTCATCTGTGCGAGGAAGCTGAGTGCCACGCCGCCGCACTCCTGGTCATGGATGCGTTCGTGGATCCGAAGCGCCTGCTCCACGAGCGCCATGCCCGGTTCCAGACTTCCCGTCGCGAAGAGCAACATCCCCTTGAGGGCCATCGAGAGCGCATGCAGGAAGTCGCTCACGCCGCCCGCGCTGCGCGCGATGGCTTCGTCGAGCGCGGCCGAGGCCGCCTCCATCTGCCCCAGGCTCAGTTTGCAGTAGCCCACACCCATGATCCCCTCGGCCGCGGCTTCGTCGTCCCCGGCCGCCTTGCCATCCTCGAAGCCGCCCGCCCATTCCCCGAGTGAGCGTTCCCACTCACCGGTGGTCGTGGAGACCATCCCGGCCGCCAGCCGTGAGCGCGCGCGGCCCCGGCTGGGCGGGAGATCCGTCGCCAGGGCGAGCAGCGCGTCCAGCATGCCGCGCGCGGTAAAGTGCTGGCCGCCGATGTGCCACACCCAGTTCATGTGTCCGCAGACCAGCAGCCCCTTCTCGAGCGCCGCCCTGTCCCCCGCACGCGCGCAGGCGGTGAGCCACTGGACGGCTGCCAGTATGTTCGCGTAGTCGCCCCGCGCGCGCGCCAGGGCCTCCAGCTGCCCCGGTGCGCGGATGCCCGCGGCCACCCCGGCCGTCAATCCCAGGCAATAGTCGGCATGGGACTGGCGGATGGCGTCCACCTCTCCCCCCGCATGAAGTTGCTCGGCGGCGAAGGCGCGGATCGTCTCGAGGAGCGCATAGCGCCCGTCCGAGCCCGCCACGCGCACGAGCCCGTTCTCCACCAGGGCGTCCAGCTCGTCGAGCGCCCGGTGCCGCTCGTCCTCGCCATAGCAGACCTGTTCCATCGCCTCGAAGGTCCAGCCTTCGTGGAAGACCGAGGCACGGCGCAGCAGCCGTTGCCCCGCCGCGTCCAGGAGCGAGTAGCTCCAGCTGATGGTCGCGCGCAGTGTGCGCTGGCGGAGCGGCAGGTCGCGATCGCCCGAGGTCAGCAGGTCGAGGGCGTGGTCGAGGCGCTGCAGCAACGCGGAGGGCTCCAGGACCCGCAGGCGGGCCGCCGCGAGCTCGAGTGCGAGCGGCAACCCGTCCAGGCGCCGGCAGATCGCGGCGATCGCCCCCGCGTTGGAGGTGGTGATCGCGAATCCGGGCTTCACCTTCCCGGCGCGCTGGACGAGGAGTGCGACCGATGGGCACCCCTTCAGCTCCTCCGGCGACGTCGCGTCCGTCGCCGGGAGTTCGAGAGGCGGCAGCCCGAACTCCGATTCCGCGCCGATCTTGAGCGGGGCCCGGCTCGTGGCAATCACCTGCAGCGAGGGGCAGCGGGAGACCAGCGTGGCGATGTCGCCGGCGGCCCCGAGCACCTGCTCGAGGTTGTCGAGCAGCAGGAGCATGCGGCGGTCGCCGATGACGGTGCAGAGCGCATCGAGCGCCGAACGGCCGTGCGCCTCGGCGATGTCGAGCGCGACGGCGACGGTGGGCAGCACCTCCGCCGGCGCCGTGACGGAGGCGAGCGAGACGTAGGCCGCGCCACCGGCATACGCGGGGGCCAGGCGGCGGAAGAGCTCGATCGAGAACCGGGTCTTGCCGGTGCCGCCGTAGCCGGTGACAGTGAGCACGCGCGCGCCACCGCCGAGGCGAGCTGCGGCGGATTCGAGCGCCTCCCTGCGGCCGAGCAGCGGCGAGGAGGGCGCCGGTGGAGGCTTCAGGAACGCACCCGCCTCCCGTGGGAGCCCCACACGACGCAGTTCGTCGCCAACTTCATGGGCCGCCTGGAAACGGGCTCGCGGGTCCTTCTCGAGGCAGCGGGCGATGATGCGGTCCAGGTCGGCGGGCGCGTCGCTGCGGATGCTCGCAACGGCCTCCGGGGTGTCGCGCAGGATCGCGGAGCTGATCACGCCGGTCGTGGCGCCGTCGAACGGCCGTCGGCCCGTGGCCAGCTCGTAGAGCACGATGCCGAGGGCGAACAGATCCGTGCGGCTGTCCACCGCCTCGCCGCGCACCTGCTCCGGGGCCATGTAGGGCACGGTGCCCATGACCTGCCCGTCGGCCGAGAGGGGTTCCGCGAGGGTTGCGGTCCTCGTGAAGTCAATGTCGGAGGGTGGTGTCTCGAGCTTCGCCAGCCCGAAGTCGAGCACCTTCACCCGCCCCTCGGGCGTCAGCATTATGTTTGCGGGCTTGAGGTCCCGGTGCACCACGCCCTTCTCGTGAGCCGCCGCCAGCGCGTCCGCGAGCGCGATGCCCAGCGCCACCACGCGCGCGACCGGCAGCCCACCCGGGGCGACGTGACGGTCGAGCCCCTGGCCTTCGACCAGCTCCATGGTCAGGAACCGGGTGCCATGGGCGTCCTCGACGGAGAATAGGGTGACGATGTTCGGGTGGTTGATCGAGGCGACCGTGCGGGCCTCGTGCTCGAACCGGGCCAGGCGGCCGGCGTCGGACGCCACGTCGGCGGGAAGCACCTTCAGCGCCACCTCGCGGCCCAGGCGCGTATCGCGGGCGCGATACACTTCGCCCATGCCGCCGGCGCCAAGGGGCGCGGTGATTTCGTAGATTCCGAGGCGTGTTCCGGGGGTCAGGGACAAGAGTCCCTCATCGGTGGGCGGTCAGGCACAAGGTCACTGCCGCCATCAGTTGATCACGGCCACGCGAGCGCCGCGGACATCGCCTCCCTGGCTGAGCCGCACGAAGTACACGCCGGAAGCCAGACTGAGCCCGGAGGCCGGGTTCGCGAAGTGCTCGTGTCGCGGAGGAAGCTCCCGGAGAATTGGTTGCCTGCCGCTCCCAGGCCGGCATAGCCCTGGACACCCTCGAGGGCTGCTCCGGGGGCAGCGATCTGCGCGGGTAAACCGCTCTCAAACCCGGTGGAGAAGACCGAGATCGAAGCCGCAGTTCGGGGCGAGGCGAGCAATCCAGGAGCACACAGCAGGAAGGCGAATCCGGCAGCCAGGCCCGGGGCGAAGCCACGGTTCACGCCCGGGGTGGCATGTGTGTCCGGGCGCGGAAGTGTCGTACCTGTATTCATGGCGGATGATCCTCCAGGAATGCAGAAACCCCCTTCAATTCAGGCCTGAAACCTGTCCCCATGGATGCAGGCGAGTGACAAAGGATTCAAACCTTCGGCAGCCTGGGTCCCGCTGTCACCGGTCGGAGCGCGTCGCGGGAGGGATCGCCCCGGATTCTGTGAGAAAGTCGGAGCGTGGGCTATACTGGCCGGCAAGCTCGGATCGAGCAGGGAGGAAACGTCATGCTGGATCGTCGCAGCTTCGTCAGGTTGTTCATGGGTCTGGGTCTTGGCGGCACGCTGCTTCCGGGTGTGCTCTGGGCGCAGGCACAGTCCGCCAAGGCGGATCGAATCACGCGGAAGATGATCGATGACGCTTCTGAAATCGCCGACGTGAAGATCTCCGATGAGCACAAGGAGATGCTGATCGAGAGCCTGAACGACGCGGCCAAGGGCTACGAGGCCATCCACGCGCTGCACATGCCCAACACCATCGAGCCGGCGATGCGTTTCGATCCGGTGTTGCCGGGCACTCCTTACGAGACGCGGCGACGGCCGCTGCGGGCTTCGGCCGCTCCCGCGAGCGGCGTGCCGCGGGATCCGGAGGCCCTGGCCTTCGCCAGCGCCCGCCAGCAGGCCGAGTGGATTCGCACCCGCAAGTTGTCCTCCTCCACCCTGACCGCCCTCTACCTGGAGCGGCTCAAGCGATTCGATCCACGCCTGAAGTTCGTCGTGACCCTGACCGAGGATCGGGCGATGGCGCAGGCACGGGACGCGGACCGGGAGATCGCCGCGGGACGGTACCGTGGACCGCTGCATGGCCTGGCCTGGGGGGCCAAGGACCTGCTGGCCGTGAAGGGCTACCCCACCACGTGGGGAGCCGGAGGCTTCGAGCAACAGGTCCTGCAGGAAGACGCCACCGTGGTGAAGCGGCTGGACCAGGCGGG
Organism: Candidatus Eisenbacteria bacterium; assembly: GCA_016235265.1. NCBI lineage: Bacteria > Candidatus Eiseniibacteriota > Candidatus Eiseniibacteriota bacterium. Next base: position 47,725 of record JACRLI010000010.1, on the reverse strand, counting down.
TGCGGTGCTGGTGGCCAAGCTCACGCTGGGGGCGCTGGCGATGGGTGACTTGTGGTTCGGGGGCCGGACGCGCAGTCCCTGGAACCCGAAGCAGGGCTCCAGTGGATCCTCCGCGGGCCCCGCTTCCGCGACCGCCGCCGGATGCGTCTCCTTCAGCATGGGCTCGGAGACCCTCGGGTCCATCTCCTCCCCCTCGACCCGGTGCGGCGTCACGGGCCTTCGCCCCACGTTCGGCCTCGTGCCCCGGACCGGAGCCATGGCGCTGTCATGGAGCATGGACAAGCTGGGCCCGATCTGTCGGACGGTTGAAGACTGCGCCCTGGTGCTGGACGCGATCCACGGACCGGACGGTCGGGACCGAACCGTCGGAAATGCCGTGTTCAACTGGAACGCGCGCCTGGATTGGAAGGTGCTCCGTATCGGGTATCTGAAGGGAGACTTCGAACGCAAGCCGGGCACTGGCGACGAGGCCGCCGCTGCTCCCGAAGCCGGGGCTCCGACGCCTGAAGAATCGAAGAAGCAGGAAGAGGCCAGGAAGCTGCGCGAGGCGGCGCGAGCCCGGGGCGAGTACGACCGGCGTTTCACCGACGCGGCCCTGGAGGCGATCCGCCGGATGGGGGTGCACCTGATTCCCGTCGAACTCCCCGAGCTGCCCTATGACCCGATGGTGCAGATGCTGCTTGCGGAGGCCGCCTCAGCCTTCGACGAGCTGACACGCAGCGGGAGGGACAAGCTCCTCACCGCCCAGGGCAAGGATGACTGGCCCAACGCGTTTCGGGCCGCGCGTTTCATCCCCGCGGTGGAGTATATCCAGGCGAGCCGGGCCCGCCGGATGGCGATGGATGCAGTCGCCGCGGCGTTCGGGAAGGTGGATGTCGTCGTCGCGCCGACCAACAGCCAGCAACTGGTCGTCACCAACCTGACCGGCCAGCCGGCACTGATCCTCCCGAACGGCTTCCGTGGAGATGACGCCCCGCCACCCCCGTCCAGCGAAGAGGGCGCGGAGAACAACTTTGGCGGGCCGGGCACCCCGACGAGCCTCACCTTCCTGGCGAACCTGTACCAGGAGGCGAAACTGCTGGCGTTCGCGCGGGCATACCAGGAGGCGACGGGGTTTCACTTGCGCAGGCCGGCGCTGGGGTGATGGGCGGGCCTCCCTGGGCTTCCCGCCGATCGACGCTTCCCTTCAGCTGGCCGGGGTCGTCCACTCACCGAATGGAGCGGCCGTCCCCGCGAGGGAGACGGCCGCCGTGATCGGGTCCCGCTGCAAGTCACTTCGCGCTAGCGATAGTCGCGCTTCAACCTGCCCCACGTCATCGGGGCCGTCGGGGTCAAGTCCATGATCTCCACGGTGACACCGGGCTCCGAGCCGCCGGACACCACGATGTCGTAGTTCTGCGGGCCCGGGGTCGTGCTCCCGGTCCAGTTGAACGTGGCCGTGCAGATGAGCTTGTTTCCGGACGTGATCATCGCGCCACTGGAAGTGGTCCTGTAGCGAACCTTGTAGTTGTAGTTCGGCGCGACCGGACCCTGCTGCAGGACGGTCCAGCTCGCCGGCATCGTGCCCGAAACGAAGTGCGCCAGGTCCAGGTTCGTGGAGTTGAAGAACGCGTAGAAGGTGCCCAGCGTCCCCCCCACCGTGGACTTGTTCATCACCTCGTATTCGTAACGCCACTGGTTGTTCGGGGGCACGTTGCTTCCCGGTGGCAGGGGCGCGTTCGAAAGCACGCGCACCGGCCCGCCGGGAGTCAGATGGTACAGACGGTAGTAGGCGTCACAGACGTTGCCCGCGCCCGCGACTGCGGGGAGCGCCAGCAGCGCTGCGGCCAGAAAGACCATCCGAAGCTTCACGGTTCCCTCCTCGTACGAACCCGCCTAGCGCATCACGGCGAACGATCGACTGCGCATGCCCTCCGGGGCGGTGAGTCTGCAGTAGTATACCCCCGACGCCACGGAATTCCCCGTGTCGTCCCGGCCGTCCCACGTCACGCTGTAATTGCCGGGCTCGCGCCCGCCGCGTGCCAGGACGCGCACGTTTCGCCCGGTCACGTCATACAGGCGCAGCTCGACCGGCCCGGACCGGCTGACCGAGAAGTTGATGCTCACATTTGTGCCGCGCGCCGGGTTCGGGTACGGGGCGGCCAGGCCGAACTGCACGGCCACCGCCGGGCCCACCGGATTGCGGTACGTGATGACCCGCGTGCTGGCCGGCACCATGCCGGAAGGCACCGGGCGGCCGTTGTTGATGATGTCGGCGATGGTCTTGGCGGTCTCGTCGTTGGCGACGTTGGCGTCCGTGATCAGGTCGTTGGCGTAGGTGATCGCCTGCGAGACGGTCGCACCGTTCGGGCTGATGACCTGCGTCTGCGAGATCTTGCCCGACACCACGTTGAGAAGCAGGGCGAGCATCTGCTGCTTGGCACGGTCGAGCATCGTCCCACCCATGTTCACCGTGAGCAGCTGCTGCATCTTCTGGAGTGTCGTGCCCCCGCTGCTGGGATCGTAGATGATCACCGGGTTGACGATGTTCTCGTTGAAGTGCTCCACGATCAGGTCGACGAACCGGATCATGTCGCTCAAGGTCTCCTGCGCCTTGCCCTTGCCGGTGAGATAGACGTTCACCTGGTGCTTCCAGTAGCCGATCGTGCGGGGTTCGGCCGTGATGCTGATGCACGACGTGGCGAAACTCGCCGTGGCCGAAACGGCGTCTCCGGTCAGGCTGACCGTCTGGACCTGGGGATCCGCCACGTATCCCAGAGGCGTCACGATGACCACGCGATACTCTCCCAGGGGCAGGCCCGGGAATTCATAGCTCCCGGACGCGTTCGTGCCCATGGTAGCCACCAGGACGTCCAAGCCGTTGTCCACGAAGAAGAGATCCACAGTGATGCCCTGCAGCGGCGGATTCGCACCTCCGCAGGCGCCCGTCACAACCCCGGTGATGCTGCCCAGGGCGACGTTCGTCTGGCCGCTGTAGGCCTCCCCATTGCTGGCCTGGGCATGTTGGGCCGAGGGAAGCAGGTCTGGCCCCGTCCAGTCGAACACCACCGAGAACCCGGAGAGGCCCGCCCCCAGCGCCAGGGGGTCGGGGGGCGGACTGAATTCGTAGTTCCACTCGATGTACCACTGTCCGAACTCGTTCTTCGCCTGGACATACACGTCGTTCCAGCCGGCCGGCGCAGCGTAGGAGACGAGCGTCGCGTAGTCGCCCGTGGGAGCGAAGGGCTCCGTCGGCGAGGAGTTGAAGAACACGCGGAACGCTGTAAGGCCGTAGGCATCCTCTGTGTTGGTGAGCGTGTAGTCGTAGCGGTAGCGCTGGACCCCGCCGAACGTGCCCAGGTACGTCAGCGCGGCATCCGCGGTGAAGCCCGTCTGGGCCACTGCGGGGATCGGCTGAAGCATGGTGAGGGCAAGGAGGCAGGCCGACACGAGACTGGGGGTGTGGCGCACGGTGCATCCCTCCGTAGCTGTGGCCGCGTGGGCCGGGAGGTAGCTAGTCCCGACGGGGCCGGGTAGGAAACACTAAGTGTCTGTGTTACTTGGCGTTGTATCCCTATGGCTGCATCTCAAAGTGCGCGGCCAATCGTGTGCAATGAGTGAAATTAGCACACCCTGGCATAATATGTCAAGAGGTACTGATCGTTCGGCGTACTTCCCGGCAGGCACCTGGCAAGGTTGCCCAACCGCAGCGGGAATCTGTCGGCGAGCGTTTGCGGGGCGGTTCGGAGTCAATCCAGCTTCACGACCCGACGGGTGCGCTTCACGCCGGACGCTTCGAGCCGCAAGAAGTAGATCCCTGAGGACAGCCGGGCACCGCGGGGGTCTCTCCCATTCCATCCGGCCGAACCCGTGCCAAGCGGCCGAGGTCCGTCCACCAACCTGCACACTTCCCGGCCGGTCACGTCGAGTACCCGCAGGCTTACCCGGCCCGGGCGCGGTTGCGTGAATTGGATCCGCAGCGGCCCGGTGAATGGGCTCGGGGCCGCCGCCAGCCGGACCTCGTTCGGATCCTTCGGGCCTCCGCCCGGCACACCCACGACGGCTCCCCGCTCGATCTCCTCGCGCGCCCACACCGCGTTCTCCGGCGTGATCAGCACGTGCTCCTGGTTTGCGGGCGGATAGTAGACGGTGTCGAACGGCGTCAACGCCACCAGGCCCGGCGTGCCCGCGACGTCGAACAACGGATTGCCGGTGGTGAGGCCAAGCGCGCTCACCGCGGGGATGAAGCAGTGGGCCGGGTGGAGCGCGACGATATCCCCGAAGGGCGCCTGGGTCGTGTCGAGTTCCAGCATGGAGGCGCGCCATCCCCCCGGTGCACCGTCCCATGGGAGAGTTCCGCCCACATTCACGGTCTGGCTGGTGGTTGAGAACAGGATCCGGGTGCTCCCGTTGAAGATCGTCTGCGACGCCGCGTCGGGCACCGCCCACACGTTTCCGGTGATCGCGACGAACAGACCGTTGTACTCGTAGCGGATCAGCTGCGCCCCCGGCAGGAAGCCCTGGTTCTGCTGCATTCCGCTGCCGTTCGCGATCGCCACCCGGCGCGTCTGGACCGGGTATCCGCCCACCGCCGCGAATGAGGCCTCGAGCGAGTCCCGCATGGGGTCGGGCTCCCCCGTGGTCCCGGGCGAATCCGTGAAGTGGTAGAGCAGCATCTGCCTGGCCGCGGGTCGCCCGAGGACCTGGAGGAACGCTGCGGCGTCCGCGGACTGCCCGGAGAAGAACTTGATCCAGTACTGCAGACCCAGCGGAATGTCCGCTCCCGCCTGGGGCCCGTCGAAGGAGATCCAGGTCCGCACCCGGTGCGGAATGCCGTGCGACTCCATGTAGGCCAGCGCGTAGCGCGAACACAGGCCACCCATGCTCGCCCCCACCAGGGCCAGGGTGGCCTGCGGCGCGACCCGCGATTGCACTTCCTGGAGCAGCTCCGCGACGAGAAGCCCGTTCTCCTCCACCGCAAGCGTCGCGTCCGTGAAGTTGAGGACCACCGCGTCGTAACCGTCCGCCCGCAGCGTCTCCAGGAGGTTCTCCCGGTTGAGCAGGGCGTGGAGCTCGTCCCAGTTCATGCTGTTGTCCGAGTCGAAGCCCTCGATCATGACCACGGGATTGCGAAGCGCCCCGTGGCCCGGTGCAAGGTACACATAGGCTTCTCCGGTGCCGTACTGGCCACCGAAGGGAACCGTGGCGGTGACGTGGAGCGTGTCGTCGGGGGTGGGCGTGGCGAGGGCCGAGACGTCGAAGGTGAAGCGTGAGGTCGCAAGTGAGCCGTCGGCGCGGGCAAGGTTCAGGCGCAGGATCTTCCGTCCGGGTTGCGCGTACCGAACGTGAATCGTCTCCCCGATTTGAACCGGCCGGGGGCCAAGGCCGTCGGCAAAGTCGATCGTGAGCGCTCGCGGCGGAGAGGCGTCGTGGGTGAAGAACAGGGCGGCTTCGAGGACGAACGTGACGTCGGCGCCCCGGTACGTTCGGGGTGCCAGCGCAGCGGCCGCGAACGCCCGGGCCTCAACGAGCGGCGAGCCGTGGACCGCGACCAGCCGGCCGCCAATCACCTGCAGCGTGCCGTCTCGGAGGGCGTCCGGGCGCACTCGCTCGAAGCGGCGGTCGAAGACCGCGAGCGGGATCTCTCCCCTGCGTTGTGCCTCGCGGGCCTTGGCGTCGAGCGCGTCCAAGCTCGGCCCTGTGGCCGGCGCGATGGAGGCCCGGCGCAGCTCGTCGTAGGCCTGACGCCAGGTGGCCAGGTCCACGACCGGGCTTGCGGGGCCTCCGTCCATGCGCTCGAGGTGAGCCAGGGGCAGCACGCGGTCGTAGAGCACTCCCGTTCGGGAACGGCTCTCGAGCGGGCTGAACGCGTCATCCCACGACGCGGGAAGCGACGGGCCGGCGGCAACAGGCGCGGCCAGAGCCACGGAGAGGAGTACGGCCAGCAGCGGGCCACGCGCGGGTCCGGAACGAAGTGGGCGCAGAGGCAAGAAGGTCACCCCAGGGTCAGAGATCGGCAACCGCTGTAACGGAAGCCCGACGATACCGATGGAGAAGTAGTGAGTAGAATGCGGAGCCTTGTTCGAAGCGTCAAGCAGCGCTCTCGCACTTGATCCGTGTGTGCGGTGGGCCTCGCCGTGGAATGTACTGCGTTCGCGTTACTGTGCTCCTCTCCCGCCTGGCGGCGGAGAGCCGCATAGGCTGCGGCGATCCCGCCGGCCACACAGGAAGGTCCCCGCACAGCGAACCGTGCGGGGACCCGGGCCGTTGAAGAAGCTGGTCGCGAGGCCGCGGACGTCTAGCGGAAGATCGTCCGGATCTTGCCCCAGGTCGTCGGGACGATCGGGGTCGTGCAGTCGATGTTCACCAGGATGTCGTTGACATCTCCCCAAGTGCCGAACTGGTGCGAAGCGTCAGCGAGCCCGCACGTCGCGTTGAGGAATGCGGGATAGGTCGCAGGCTTCGTGAAGTACGGCGTCTCACCGACACCGAACCCATTTGCCATGGCAAACCGGAGGAGGCACCCCCCCGAGAACGTGCCAGTCGTCACGGCGGTGAAACTCGAGCCCATGGGAATCCCACCGCTGAGGAAGACCTGGCTGACGGCCTGTGTGGTCTGCAGGGTGCCACTGCCGGAGCCCCAGCCGACCGACGGGGCGGTGAACAGGGTGAACGTGCCGCCGTTGAAGGTCTGGTGGTACGTGATGGTGCCGGTCTGCGTGACCGGGTTGAACAGCGAGCTGTCAGGCGGGACCGAAGTCACTTCCACACCACACGTGATCACCCACTGGGTACCCAGGGTCGAGCCACTCCAGGACTGGCCGTTGAAGACCTTCGGGTTGCCGGAGTTCATGAACTGGCGCGATGTTGACGCGCGGCCCACGAGGACATTCCCGCCGCGGCTCGGCGACGAGTAGGTGCCGGTCACGGGCGCTGCGGCCACGAGAGCCGGGGTCAGAAGGGAGATCGCGCACAGGGCGGCGATACCGACAGTAACGTATTTCATGTGACCTCCTACGAGAGGGAGCGGATGGGACCAAGATAGTCCCATGCAGGAGAGACTAATGACAAGAAGTTCCCAGATAACGTAGCACGGAGCTCCTTCAGAGGCAAGTGAGAACTCGCTAGCCGCGGCTCAATCCTCGAGTTCCTTGTCCTGTCGAATCTTAGCCGTGCCGGACCTTGCTGGAAACGAGCCGGCCCGCTCCACTCCCGCCGTCCCAGGTCTGCGAGTGCCGGCCGGGAAGGCACATTGCCCCTGCCGACCACGGTCCTTCCGTTGACGTCGGCTCGCAGGGATGCCTGGAAACGTCACGTGGACGGCGTCCTGGTCCGGTTATCTAGTCGCCGACGGCACCGCGGGGACAGGCGAAGCGAACGGCCAGCGGTTCGGGGTGAAACTCAGCCCGCCCCCGAATCCGTCCGCGCAGTCGTTCCCCTTCCGGCTGATCCTGGGCTCCAGATGATGAGGTCGAGCGATCCCGGCCTGTGGAGGCCTGCTCGCCGACGCCGCTTGACGAGACCCACCGTGCTGGGAGCATAATTGTATGGCCTCTCAGGCAGCGTCACCCATGGGCGCTCGCAACTCCTGCGGCGTCATGCAATTCCCACGGGCGGCGCGACACCGGGACTGCGCGTGGCAGTCCTCAGGTCACGGTTTGTGATGCAGCAAACTGCCCGCCCTGGTTCTCTTCGTTCGCGACGAAGAGCGCATCCTGTCCGGTCTCCGCCGGCTCACCTGGGTCCATTGGTTCCAAATCCCAAGCGCCCCATTGTGGAAGCCAACGGAAGAGAGGTTCCCATGCGAACTCCTCAAATGCAGTGGCTCGTGCCCTTCGCGCTGCTTGCATTGCTGGCGTGGCCGGCGCGCTCCGATGTCCTGTTCTCCTCGTTCCCCCACACCCCCGGCGGTGGCTGGAGCGCCGTTGGGCCTCTCGAGCCCTTGGGGCAACACGAGGCCGATATCGCCTGTGACTTCCACATTCCCGCAAACGCCTCCTACGGCTCCATCGTCGTACGGCTCGCACTGGACAACTGGTGGGGCACGCACGTGACAGACGTGATGATCATGTCCGACACGCTCGCCGGCACGCCCTTCCCCACGCCCGGGAGGGTGCTCGCCACCCGCCAGACCACTGCTCCCGCGGACGTGGCGGTCGTGACCGTGGAATTTCCCACCGAGCTGATGCTGGAGGCGGGCAAAACCTACTGGGTGGCGCTTTCCACTCCGGCCGATGGCCTGCAGAGCTGGCACTGGTCGGTCGACCTTGTCGGCGACTACCGTGCCTACCGGCAGCGGAGTGCAGGTTGGTGGTCCGAAACCGGGCAGTTCTGCGCGTTTTCAGTGGAAGGCGCACCCCGGACGACTGATGTGCCGGCCGCGGGACGGGGCCGCGGCGGCGAGCTGGCGATAATCGGCTGGCCGAATCCTTTCACCAGCTCGTCCACGCTCGCCTACACACTGGCCCACGAGTCCGAGGTGAACTTGATCGTGTGCGACCTGTCCGGCCGCTTGGTCCGCACCCTCATCGCCGGGGAGCGACAGGGCCCCGGGAAGCACCAGGTGGTCTGGGATGGATGCACGGCCCCCGGGGTCAAGGTGGCCACCGGAGTCTTCTTCGCCTCCCTGCGCGCGGGGGACCAGAGAGCTATGCAGCGCCTGGTGAGGCTCCGGTAGCTGCGACGTCCAGTACGTGAATTACCCCGGATCTTGTTGACAGAGCGTGGTGCCGCCGGCAGGAGTCGAACCTTCGGCAGACGGTTTAGAAAGGAACTGGTTCCCAGCCGCAACCTAACTGCGGCCACGAAACGAATGCAAGAGGTGGAGGCCACGTTGGAGGCCACCTTCACATGCCTCCCCTCTGGTGCTCCGCCCGCTGCCTGACCCCTTTGCAGGGGATGCCCCAATGGCCATCGAACGTGACGGTGTCCCCGGGGCTCAGAGTGAACTGCCACAGCGTACACACTTGGACGTACTGCAGGCGAAGCCGGTGGCCAGTTCCCGGAGTGGCGATGATGTCGAGTCCGGGATAGGGACGTGAATTGGGCTCCGCAAACACCACCCCCTCAATCGGAATGAACATCGGGATCAGTGCCAGCGTGTTCATGTCACGCGGGAGCTGGAGGACGAGTACCCTGCTAGTCTCGGTGAAGGGGCTCACGTCGACGAGCGAGAACCGGTACTCTCTGCGGAGGGAGTCGAAGCGAGCGTTTCCTGTCGTGCTAGCTCCGGCGATCAGAGAGTCGGCCCAGTGCGCTGTCTTCCTGACGCCGACCACAATCATTCTGAGGTCGTTTCCCACGCTGATGTGGATGTCCGCGAAGGGGGCCTTGCCAGGGCACGCGAGGTAGACGCGTTTCAGGGCCTGGTAGTACTCGTCCGCGGTTGCTTGGGGGATTTCGATCTGATCCGTCGCAACCTGTCCGCCTGACGTCAGATCCCGCCAGGCCAACACATGCGCATCGTGCACGTAGCCTACGAGCACCGAATCCGGGAACTGGGGCGAGGCGGGTGGATTCACGACCTTCTCCGCACACGAGACAGACCCCAATGCGGCGAGGACACAGCCTATCGTGCTGGAGATGCGCAGCAGCCTGGTCATGGAGGACCTTCAGGCCGGGGCCACACGAGGAAGGGGTGCGGCGAGGAGGAGCAACCCAACCCTGGCGCATCGGGTGACCCAGCGCAATCCGGGCGTGCGTCCTTGAGCGGACTTCGCTGCAAGTTGGTGCCCCCGGCAGGAGTCGAACCTGCGACACACGGTTTAGGAAACCGCTGCTCTATCCATACTGAGCTACGGGGGCCGGGCACGGTGGGCCGGCCATGACTCGGGGCCGGGGACCGGCCCGCGCCTCGGCGCCGACGGGTCCGGCGCCAGAGTACCATCTTCGCTCCCGCCCCGCATCGCGGATTTGGCACGGCGGTTGAGGTGTGCACGGAAGCCTGGTCCTCGTGGGCGCCATCCCCCGCCCCGCCGCGGCCGCCAGCAGGACGCAAACGAACCGCCCGCCCCACAGCAACTGCCGTGGAGCGGGCGGGCGCAGAAGGCGCCATCTTCGAACGGTTCGGGCGATTCGGACGACAGGCGGCCCGCCTCCGAGGGATGCCGGGAGCTACTCTGCCCTGGCCACGGCCGCCAGGTCGGTGTCTTGGATTTCCAGCACCCGGATCTCGGCGCGGCGGTTCAGGGCGCGCACGGACGCGCCTTCCCCGTGGGCCACGGGCTTGCCGGAACCGAAGGAGATGGTGGCCATCTTGGCCAGCGGCACGTGATGCGCGTCGTTCAGGTAGCGGCGCACCGTCTCGGCGCGCTCCTCGCCCAGGTGCAGATTGTAGCGGGAGCTGCCCACGTTGTCGGTATTGCCGGTGATCTCCAGCACGTAGCGCGGGTGCTGCTCCAGCAGCGTCGCCAGCTCGTCCAGCTTCGCGGTGGACACCTCGTCCAGCGCGAACTTGTTGAACGCGAACCGGATTTCGTTCGACTGCACCACGTTGTACTTCAGCTCGCCGCTGGCGATCTTCGAGGCCAGCCTGCGGGCTGCGGCGGCCTCATCCATGGCCAGGCGCGCGGACTGCTCCGCGGCCAGGCTGCGCGCGTTCGCCGAGTCGGCGGTGACTCGCACCGCGGCAACGTCCCCGTCCAGGCGCGTGATGGCCTCGCGCTGCGGCGCGGTCTGGCCTTCCACGTAGTTCCTCACGAAGCCCTTGGTGGCGCAGCCTGCGGAGAGCGTCCCGCCGACGACGATCAGCGCCACGCCGATCCATGCGGTGCTCATCCTGTGATTCCTCATGACTCCTCCTGTCAATGGACGCGCCGCGGCCTGTCGCGGGGTGCGTTGTCGCCCAACCCCCCATGTCGAGCGGCAGGCATTCCCACGTACTTCCCAGGCCGCGGCGCGTATCCATTCCTGGTTGACTCGTCTGCGGCTCTCCAATTGAGAAGCCGGGGTGGCCGCCGGACGCGGTCGATGCGAGTTGGATCGTCAGAGCAGTGTCCGGCGGCCTGTTCCCCTAACCCCGCGCGGGCCCGGTCTCAGAAGGGGCGTCCCGACTCCTTCCTTCGCGAGCCCGCGCAAGTCTTCGCTTCAACTCCTATTGCACCTCGCATGCCAGCCGGAGCGAGCCAACCGCATTCACCTTCAAGAAGGCTCCCACTCCATGCGGCACAACAGGATGCCGCCTCCCCCGGCTCTCAGGCGATGGCGGCCGCTCGACGAAAAGTGGGAACCATGGGCCCCGGAGGCGTGTGAATTGAAGAAGTTACAATGTCCCGCCAGCTGGAGACGTGGCAGCCCTGGACTGTAAGTGCTTGTGTTCTAGCGTCTTGTGTAGTTCATTCTGAATTGAGGCATTTCATCCGTTGATTCGGCTATCATCAGGTTGCGTTCCACCCCCCACGTCACTCCCGTCACGCCGCCCGCAGCCCTGGCCCCAGCAGGCGCCTGCGCGGGTGTGGCTCGATCCGGGCCCTGTTCCACGGACACGGTCATGAACCTCCTGAGATTTCGCAGAAGACTCGCGGTCGCCCTGCTGGTGGGAGCCATGGGCGCGGTTGCCACGCTGGGCATCTGGTTCCGCGCGCGCGAGGACCGCCGCTCGCAGGTGACCGCCGGGCTCACCTCCATCGCGGAGGCCAACCGCGGCGCCATGCAGCGGCAATTGCAGTTGCACGTGAATGCGCTGCACAACCTTGCCACCTACTGGCAGCTCTACGGCCTCAACGATCCCGACGCGTGGCGCTTCGACACGCAGATGGTCCTCTCCCACTTCCCCGGCGTGGCCTGGGTGGGTTGGGTGGACCGGGACTCCGAAGACGTCCGCATCGCCTCGCGCACCGCGGGCCAGAGCATGCCGCTCGCGCGCATCCTGGACGCCCGGGCGCGCCTGGTGGTCCCCGGCACCGACAACGGCTTCTCCGACGCCGGCGAAGGGGTGCAGGTCTACCGCGCGGTGCGCACGCCCGCGGGGCGCGTGGGCATGATGGTGGCCGAGCTCAATCCCAACTCGGTGGTGGCGGACGTCGGCTTTGAGATCACGCGGCAGCTCGCCTTCACCGTGCGCCGGGCCGACGGTCAGGTGCTGATCAGCAGCGGGCTGCCGGCCGAGGAGGCGCCGGAGTGGATGAACATCCGCCGGGTCCTGTTCCTCTCCCCCGGCAAGGAGTGGATCGTGGAGTACCGGCCCACGCGCGAGTACGTGGGCTCCACCGGCTCCCGCTGGGAGGACTACTTCCTGTTCACCGGGCTGCTGCTGTCCCTGGCCCTGGCGGCGATCGTGTTCCAGATCCTGCGCCTGCGCGAGTACTCGGGCGAGCTGGCCGCCGCGAACCGGTCCCTGGACGCCCGGGTGCGCGAGCTTTCCGAGCGCGACCGCGAGCTGAGCCGCATGAACCTCGAGCTGGAATCCCGAGTGGCGCAACGCACCGCGGAACTGCACGAGGCGCTGCGGGAGCTGGAGACGTTCAGCCACTCGCTCTCGCACGACCTGCGCTCTCCGGTGGGCGCGGTGATCAACTTCGCCGAGATCCTGGAGGAGGACCACGGCCAGGCGCTCGGGGAGGAAGGCCTGCGGCTCACCTCTCGGATCCGCTCCAGCGCGGGCGCCGCGGTGCGGCTGCTCAACGAGCTGGTGCAACTCACCTGGGTGGGCCAGGGCGAGCTGGAGCGCAAGGATGTGGACATGACCGCGGTGGCGCGCGGCGCCTTCGCCGAGGCCCTCTCGGGCGACGGCGCCCCCGCCCCCGCGGAGCTGGAGCTCGGGGACCTCCCCCGCGCGCACGCCGATCCCGACTTCGTGCCGCGCGTGTTCGCCAACCTGTTCAGCAACGCCCTCAAGTACTCGCGCGGGCGCCCGCTGCGCAAGGTGCGCGTGAGCGGCGCGGTGAGCGGCGGCGAGTGCGTCTACTCGGTCGCGGACAACGGCATCGGCTTCGATCCGCCCCTGGCGGGCACGTTGTTCGAGCCATTCAAGCGGCTGAACGCCTCCAACGAGTACGAGGGCACGGGGCTGGGCCTGGCCATCGCGGCGAAGATCATTCGCCGGCAGGGCGGGCGCATGTGGGCCGAGAGCGATGGGAAGACCGGCGCCACGTTCCACTTCACGCTACCTGCGGTGAGGGAGGAGGCATGACCGACTCGCTGCGCGCGCTGGTGGTGGACGACGACACCGGCTTTCGCTCCAGCCTGGCCATGCTGGTGGAGCGGGAGGGCTTCTCCGTGGAGGAGGCGGGCTCCATCGCCGAGGTGCGGGCGCGGGGCTCGCGCACGGACGTGGACATCGTGCTGGCGGACCTGGGGCTTCCCGACGGCAGCGGGCTGGACCTGTTGCGCGACGAGGACCTGGCGCGGGGCGCCGAGGTGATCGTGATCACCGGCAACGCCACGGTGGAGTCCTCGGTGGCTGCCCTCCGCGAGGGCGCGCTGGACTACCTCACCAAGCCGGTGGACCGCGCCCGGCTCAAGACCATCCTGGCCAACTTCAGCCGCACCCGCGACCTCAAGGCCCAGGTGCGCGGCCTGCGCGAGGAGCTGCGCGAGCTGGGTCGCTTCGGCAACATGGTGGGTCGCTCGGCCGCCATGCAGGAAGTCTACGACCTGATCGAGAAGGTGGCGCCCACCCACGCCAGCGTGCTGATCAGCGGCGAGAGCGGCACGGGCAAGGAGCTGGCCGCCGAGACCATCCACCGGCTGAGCCGGCGCCGCTCCATGCCCTTCCTGGCGGTCAACGCCGGCGCGGTGGCCAAGAGCCTCATTGACAGCGAGCTGTTCGGGCACGAGAAGGGCAGCTTCACCGGCGCCGACCGGGGCCGTCGCGGCTACTTCGAGGAAGTGCACGGCGGGACGCTGTTCCTGGACGAGATCACCGAGATGCCGGCCGAGTTGCAGGTGAAGCTGCTGCGGGCGCTGGAATCCGGCAGCATCATCCGCGTGGGCGGCTCGGAGACGATCCGGGTGGACGTGCGCGTGATCGCCGCCACCAACCGGAACCCCGAGGAAGCGGTGGCCTCGGGCACGCTGCGCAAGGACCTCTACTACCGGTTGAACGTGTTCCCCATCCGGATTCCCCCGCTGCGCGAGCGCACCGAGGACATTGACGCCCTGGCCGACCGCTTCCTCGCCGACGTGAACCGGCGCGAGGGCACGCGCAAGGCCTTCGCCCCCGATGCCCGCGGGCAGCTGCGGGACTATCCGTGGCCGGGAAACGTGCGGGAGCTGAAGAACGTGGTGGAGCGCGCGGCCATCATGGCGGAAGCCGAGATCGGCGCGCGGCTGCTGCCGGTGGGTGAGAAGGCCGCGCCTCCGGGGCCGGCGGCGGGCTGCCTGGAGATCCCGGTGGGCACGTCCCTGGAGGACGCCGAGAGGCGCCTGATCCTGGCCACGCTGCACGAGTGCGCCGGGGACAAGCGCCGGGCAGCCGACCTGCTTCAGATGAGCCTCAAGACTCTCTACAACCGCCTCAACGTCTACCGGGCGGAAGGGGCGTCGATCCCCCAGGCGTGACGCCACTCGAATTGTCGGCAGGTATGAATGCCCTGCTAGTAGTGGATCAGCGAATACACCTCGTATCCCGGCAGCGCCTTGCGCCCGCCGAGCTCGTCCAGCTCCACGATGAACGAGAGCCCCACCACGCGCGCCCCCAGCTTCTCCACCAGGCGCACGGCCGCGCGGGCGGTGCCCCCGGTGGCCAGCAGGTCGTCGGTGATCAGCACGCGCTGCCCCATCTTGAACGCGTCCTCGTGGATCTCCAGCACGCCCTCGCCGTACTCAAGATGGTAGTTCTCCTTGAGCGACTTGCCGGGCAGCTTGCCGGGACGGCGCGCGGGCACGAAGCCGGCTCCGATGCGGGCGGCCAGCGCCCCGCCCAGGATGAAGCCGCGGGCCTCGATCCCCACCACCATCTCGATCTCCTTCTCGGCGGCGTGGGCTTCGAGCAGCGCCAGCGCGTGGCGCAGCGCCGGGCCGTTCTTGAACAGCGTGGTGATGTCGCGGAACAGGATCCCGGGCTTGGGAAAGTCCGGGATGGTACGAATGTGGCGTCCCAGCGAGTCGCTCAATGCACCCATCCTCTCTTGGGGGCCGGCCGGGCCCCGGTCTCCACCATTTCCAGGAACTTCTTGAGCTTGGCCAGCGCGCGCTTCTCGATCTGGCGAGTGCGCTCGCGGCTGATGCCGAATACGTCCCCGGTCTCGGCCAGGGTGCGCGCGTTGCCGTCCACGAAACCATAGCGAATGCGCAGCAGCGACTCCTCGCGGCCCGAGAGCTGCGTGAGCGCGTCCTCCAGGTTGCGGAATTCCTCCTGGATGATGAGCAGGTCGTCCAGCCTCGGGGACGGGTCGGGCACCTGCAGCTTGGCCACCTCGCGGATGCTCTCGTTGGCGGCGATCTCGTCCAGCGAGCGGATGCCCTCGATGAGGCGCACCACTTCGCCGGCCTTGGACGCCGGCAGTCCCATGCGCTCCGCCACCTCGTCCAGCGTGGGGCGGCGCATGAGTTCGTGGCCCAGCCGGCGCTCGGTGGTGATGTAATGGTTGATCCGCTGGATCACGTGCACCGGGATGCGCACGGTGCGCGCGTGCGTGGCGATACCCCTCAGGATGCTCTGGCGGATCCACCACGACGCGTACGTGCTGAAGCGGTTGCCCAGGTCGGGGTCGAAGCGGTCCACCGCCACGATCAGGCCCACGTTGCCGTCCTCGATGAGGTCCCCGAACGGCACGCCGCGATTCCGGTAGCGCCCGGCCATGGACACGACCAGCCGGAGGTTGGCCTCGATGATGCGCCCGCGGAGCTGGTGGCGGCCGTCGCGCAGCGCCTTGAAGTGGCCGCGTTCCTCGGCGGGCAGCAGCACCGGGTAGCGGGCCAGCTCGCGCAGGTAGAGCTGCAGCGCGTCGGCGAAGGGCGTGCCCGGCTCGGGGCCGCGGTCCTCCGGCTCCGGCGCGTCCCGGACCGTCACCCCCTGGGCGGTGGCGGCGTACACCATGTCGTCGAATTCAGAGGCTTCGAAGTCGGGCGAGGCGAGCAGATCCTCGCTGACCTCCACCGCACCCTGGTCGGGCGCGGTCTCGAGGGCCTCCTGGACCTTCTCGCGGAATGTCTTCGGGGTGGGCGTCCGTGCGCTCATGGATGGTCTCGCGTCAGAGGATTCGGAACCCCTGCTCCCCGTCGGCCACCGGGTGGGCGCTCACGTGGACCTGGTCCACGCGCGCCGCGGGCGGCCCCTTGTGGAGGAACTCCACCAGCCGGGCCACGTCGGAGGCGGCCCCCTGGGCCTCCAGCTCGACATGGCCCCCGGGCAGGTTGTGCACCCAGCCGGTGAGCCCCAATTCGAGGGCCCGGCGGGCGGTCACATAGCGGAAACCGACCCCCTGGACCCTGCCTTCTACGCGGGCATAGATGCGCTTCATGGATGGAACCGGCGGGCGGCCGGAGGCCGGGGCGCCGGCCCGCGGTACGGCCTCGAATTATGGAGGATGGTCGGGGCGAGAGGATTTGAACCTCCGACCCCCTGCTCCCGAAGCAGGTGCTCTACCAGGCTGAGCCACGCCCCGAACCAGACGCTGCCCGTCACTCGAAACCGTTCCCGTCCCGTCGGTCAGGCCGGGAAGCCCCGCCGACGTGCCCACATCCCGGGCATGCTGGCCGCCACGAGGCGGAGGAATCGGAACCCGTCGCGGAAGGGACGAAAATGGCTTTTCTCGTCCCCGTAGCGCGTGGTGACAGACTCAAAGACCACGAGCATACCCAAACGGCAGGCCCGAATCAAGACCCCTGATTCAAAGTCGTATCCCCGTCCCGGGGCGTCCATTAGCGCCGGAAGAGCAGACGCCCGATAGACCCGGTAGCCGCTCTGGGTGTCCTCCAGGCGGGCACCGGCGAGCCAGCCCAGCACGGCCGAACCGGCGCGGTTGGCGAGGCGACGGACCGGGGGCATGGTGCGGGTGTCCCCCATGCGGGTGCCCACGCAGATGTCGGCTCCCTCGGCCCCCAGGCGGGCGAGGAGCGCGGGGATCTCGGAGGGCTCGTGCTGGCCGTCGGCATCCAGCGTGATCACCGCGCCGCAGCGGCCCGCGAGCTCGCCGAAGCCGGTCCGCAGGGCGTCGCCCTTGCCCCGGTTGCGCAGGTGGGTGATCACGTCCACCCCGGCGGCCCGGGCGACCTTGCCGGTGCCGTCCGTGGAGCCGTCGTCCACCACCAGGATGGGAACCCCGGGAAGCGCCGCGCGCACGCCGTCGATCACGCCGGCGAGGCTGCTGGCCGCCTGGTACGCGGGGATAAGCACCGCGGGCGTCAGGGGCGCCTCAGGCACGCGGGACCTCCCTTCCGGTCGAGCCTAGGCCCACTTGAGGCCTCCTCCGGCGTCCGGCCACACCGGCTCGAAGACCATCCACTGCTCGGGGTAGCGCCGGATGTACTTCTCGAGGACCTTGAGGCAGGCATCCACGCCCCCCTCCCGGCCGCCCAGCACGCGCGGGTCCAGGGGCGGCTCGAAGATCAGGAGCTGTCGGCCGTCGGGCTGGCGCAGCACGAAGCCCGGCAGGATCACCGCGCCCGAGCGCAGCGCCAGGCTCACGTGCGCCCGCGGCACCCGCGTGGGCCGGCCGAAGAAGTCGGCGCGCGTGCCGTCGTGGGTCACGTCGCGATCCCCCAGCATTCCCACCGTGCCGCCCGCCCGCAGCACGCCCAGCACGCCGGGGGCGCAGTCGCGCTCGGTGAACACGCGCAGGCCGAATGCCTCGCGCCGTTCGCGGAACAGCCGCTCCACGCCCTGTGCGGGGTGACGCTGTGCCACCACGCCCTTCAACACGCCCTTGCGCCCCAGCCAGGCGGCGCCCCACTCCCAGTTGCCCAGGTGGCCGGTGAGGAAAAGGACCGGGCTTCCGCTGCGTACCGCCTGCTCCAGGTGCTCGCGGCCTTCCACCTCGAAGGCCTGCTCCAGCTCCCCGGGCGGCAGCGCGCCCAGCCGCAGGAAGTCCACGATGCCCTCCGCGAAATTGCGGAACACGCGCCGGCCCAGCGTCCGCACCCGCGCCTCGGACACCCGCGGACCCAGCACCACGCGCAGGTTGCCGCACACCGCCTCGCGCGCCGAGGCGCGCACGGCGAAGCACACGTCGGCCAGGAAATGGGCAAGCCGGTACAGCGCGGGCACGGGAAGAGCCCGGCACAGAAGGTCGCCCATCGCGTATCCGAGGGAATTCAGCATCAGGTGCGGCGATTCGGGAAGGAGAAGATGGTCGGGGCGACTGGATTTGAACCAGCGACCACT
This sequence comes from Candidatus Eisenbacteria bacterium, assembly GCA_016235265.1. NCBI lineage: Bacteria > Candidatus Eiseniibacteriota > Candidatus Eiseniibacteriota bacterium. The sequence goes on along the minus strand of JACRLI010000010.1, from coordinate 29,481 downwards.
AGCCCCCCATGCTAGTGCGCTACCAGGCTGCGCTACGCCCCGACCGATAGGGGCGGACCGCCAGGAGACGGTCCGGTAGGCGGATAATAGGCCACGGGCCTTGCGGCTGGCAAGGCCCGTGAAATGACCGTGAAATGACGCCTGGTTGCGGCAGCTGGTCGCGCCCGGGGGATCAGTTCACCCGGACCATGCGCCGCGTGCTGATTCCCGCCGGCGTCTGTAACCGCACGAAGTACACGCCGCTGCGCGCGGCGGCTCCCAGGACCGTGGGACCAATGACCAGGCTGTGCCGGCCGGCTGGGAACATCCCCTCGGCCACTCGGGCCACCCGTCGCCCGCTGACATCAAACACTTCCAGGACCATGTGGCCGGCAGTCGGCATCGAGAAGGCCACGCTGCCGGATCCTCTCATCGGGTTCGGGGCCAGGGACAATTCAACCCGCCCGGCCCTTCCGCCACCTGCAGGCGGACCGCCGACCCCGACCACGCCCGGCCGGTCCCCGCGGAAATCGATGGCGAACAGGTCGGAACGCAACGCGGCCGTGCGGCGGGTGCCCGAAGGACGCGCGGCCGGACCCCCGAACGCGGCCCCGGATGTCAGGTAGACCAGGTCCGGACTGCCGTCTCGGGTCACGTCTCCGATCCGGACATCGCGGAGCGGTCCCACGCCCACGACCGGGATGTCCCGCCTGCCGGTGAGCCCTCCCGCAGCGTCCCCGTAGTAGATCGTCAAGGTGCTGGGAGCGTCGCAAGCCACCGCCACGTCCGGAACATGGTCCCCGTTGAGATCGCCGATCGCGACGGCCACGGGCTCGCCCGCCACGGGGTAGGTCGTGAAGTCGACCCAGACCGGCGTGTCGGGAGCGTACTGCCGAAGGATACTCACCTCATGCGAGCCGGCGTTGGCCACCACCATGTGGTACCCCGGCCAGGTGCCGCCCAGGAACGTCATCTCGAAGGGGTGCGGGGAATCCGTGCGCGGGGCGATGCTCCCTGGCCTGCCCACCATGTTGCTGAGGCTGCCCGTGGGGCTGGGATCCTCGACATAATGCACCTGGCTGCTGTCCCGGAAGAGCGCGATCAGGTCCGGTTGGGGCGTGCCGGTGGTCCATGGCCCGAGTGCGCAGCCGGTCACCCCGCCCGATACCTGGAAGTAGTGCAGGCTTGGCAGATACCATGGGTCGTTGGAAACATCGTCGATCTCGTAGTGGTCTCCGAGCGCCCCCGGGCTGGTGACTATGATTTCGGGCAGGGAGTCGCCGGTCACATCCGTCAGCGCCAGGCCGCGGATCTCACCTGCGCCACTGCCGCCGTCCAGCGGCTCGTCGTAGGAGGTGACGCTCAGGTAAGCCGGCGCGCCTTCGAGTCGGGCCACCGCGATCGTATTCGGCCCTCGCCCCAGCACCGCGTCAGTGATCCCATCCATCCGCAGGTCACCGACCGCAATGTGGGTGACCACCACGCCGGCATCCACGCTCTGGCGCACCGCGAATTCGGACGTGAGGGAATCCACCTCGATGCGCTGGAGCGAGTTGGTGGGGCTCTCCAGCCCCACGAGTATTTCCCCGTGGCCGTCCTGGTCCATGTCCGCGAGCGCGAGCACTCGTGCCGCCTCGGGTCCGAGCTCCAGTTGCCGGATCGCGGGCGCGTCGGGGCCGAAGACGAAGGACCCGTCGCCGCGCCCGGGATAGACGGTGATGCTGCCCGGAGTCAGCAGCGCCACGTCCTCATTGCCGTCCCCGTCGAGGTCGGCGAGTTCAAGATCGAAGCCGCTGGTGGCGTCGGTGTTGGGGGAATTGTGGCAATCGTAGACGCGTTGGGAATCGTAGCTGATGCCGAGGCCCGCGATGCCGAGGAAGGATGTGAATCCGAGCGAGTCGGCGAAGCCGAAGTTCGTCTGGACGGGCCGACCCAGCGACAGGGTCACCACGTCCGTGAGGTTGTCATGGTTGAGGTCCGCCCACTTGTAGATCAGGGAATAGCGCTTCTGCGGCCCGGTGAGCGAACCTCCATAGGCCATCATGTCGGTGCCGCCGCCGTTTTCCATGCCGCCCACCTGGGACGGCAGCGCGGAGAACGCGTCCCCCAGCCCCCCCTGGACGTCCAGGTCGCCGTCGTTGTCGGCGTCGGAGACATGTGGCGGATTGTACTCGTCCAGGCCGAAGCTCGAGAGACCCAGGTCCTGCCAGGCTCCCATTTCGCGGCCTGGCCCGGTGCCGAAGCGGTACATGCACTGGTTGGGCCACCAGCCGGGCCCGCGCTCCATGAGACCACCGACCCACATGTCCGGCCGGGTATCGCCGTCGAAGTCGGCGACGGCGACCTGGATTGGGCTTGCTCCGGACGTTGCTTCGAGTGTGGCACTCGCCGATCCCAGTGGCAGGGGGAACCAGGCCAGTCCCGCGCCCACCGGGCCATTGATCCACGCCGCGCACACCAGGAACTGCCCCGAGGACGGTCGCAACGGGTCGACGTACAGCGCTCCAGGCAACTGCACCGCGCAGTCCGAGGGAGTGGGCACCACAACGGGAGGCGAGGCGAAGTGTCCCGTCCCGTCGTTTTGGTACACGTAGAGCCCGCCGTGGGAGTTCTTGTTGATCACCAGGTCCAGAGGCCCGGTGTCGCCGTTGCGCCGCAGCAATTGGGCGCGGTCGTTGACCCAGTCTACGTCAAGGAGGAAGGAGTCCAGGAGTTCCCAGCGGATTCCGCGCCGCTTGTAGACCTGGGCGCGCACAGAATACACCGGGGTGTACTCGACGGCTTCGACTGCCACGATTTCCTTGAATCCGTCCCCATCCACGTCCCCCGCCAGGACATGCTTGGCGTCGACGGTCGGGATGTGCTCGATGCCGATCTGGGCGTGGACAGGTGCGGAGGGCAGCGTGAGCACAAGTGCGAGAGCGAGGGCGGAGGGACTGGGGAGCCGCAGCAACCGGGGGGCGCAAGCGCCTGGAGTGGTTCCCTGCATGGGGCACCTCGAGCTTGGGTCCAGCAGCGGCGCGGACCGGGGTTGGGCCCGCTGGAACGGATCGCGCGAAGATTCCCTGCCAACCTGGAATTGATGAATGATAACGCAGTTGATAGCCAGTGTCCAGTATGACCCTCCGGCCGGCCCGCAGGACTAGAGCTTCTTCTTCAACTCCTTGAGCAGGTTCTCCAGCCCCTGGCGGACCTCCCCCAGCAGGCGCTGCTTACCGGCCTGCCTGAAGTCCATTTCCACCTGCTCGCGCACCTCGGGGTCGGCGTGGGCGGTGCGCTTGTCGGTGAGGATCTTCTGCTTGGCGCCCTGGATGGTGAAGCGGCGCTCGTAGAGCAGATCCTTAAGGTAGAGCACGAATTCGATGTCCTGCGGCCGGTACATGCGGTTGCCGGCGCGGTTCTTCCTGGGGCGCAGCATGGAGAACTGCGTCTCCCAGTAGCGGAGGACGTGCGCCTTCACCTCGGTGATGGTTGCCACCTCACTGATGGAGTAGTAGGGCTTCGAAAGGCGGGGCGCCGTTTCCGGCATGGGGCCTCCTCCTCTGCGCCTCCGCGGCCTGCCCGGCGCGGCTCCGCCGGGGCCCCCGCGGGGCGTTCGGTGCGCACGCGGCACCCTACCGCGTCGCGTTCACTTCCGGCTTCAGGCCGCGGCTCATCAGCTCGTCGAGCGCGCGGCGCGGGTCCTTTCCCGAGAACAACACCTCGTGGACCTGCTGCGCGATGGGCATCTCCACCCCCGCGCGGCGGGCCAGGTCCACCGCGGCGCGCGCGGCGGGCACACCCTCGGCCACCTGTCCCAGTTCCTGCAAGATCGCCTCCAGCTTCTGTCCCCCTGCCAGCCGCTCCCCCACCTGGTGGTTGCGCGAAAGGCGGCTGGAGCAGGTGGTCACCAGGTCCCCCACCCCGCACAGACCGTAGAAGGACTCCGCCCGGGAGCCCAGCGCCGTGCCCAGGCGGACCATCTCGGCCAGTCCGCGGGTGATGAGCGCGCCGCGGGCGTTGTCGCCCAGCCCCATGCCATCCAGGATCCCGGCGGCGATGGCGATGATGTTCTTGAGCGCTCCGGCATATTCCACCCCTGCGATGTCCGGGTTGGTGTACACCCTCATGTTGCGACCCGAGAAGAGCGCCTGCACCTCGCGGGCCTCGGCCTCCGGGCCGGCGGCGACCAGCGTGACGGGCAGGCCCCCGGCCACCTCCCGCGCCAGCGACGGCCCCGCCAGCGCGACCACGCGCCGGGAAGCCGCGGCGGGCAGCGCGCCGGCCAGCACCTGGCTCATGCGCCGGCCGCTCTCGCCTTCGAAGCCCTTGGCCACGGTGACCGGCAGACCGGCCCACTCCGGATGCGCCTTCGCCACCGACTCGGCCACCGGGGTCATGGCCGCGGCGGGCACGGCGAAGATCACTACCGGCCCGCCGCAGGCGTCTTCGAGCCACGGTGTCACCGTGATCGAGGGCGGAAACTTCTCACCCGGCACGTGGCGCTCGTTGCGGCCCTCGGCCTCCAGGCGCGCCACGTGCGCGGCGTCCCCGTCCCACAGGGTCACGGTCTCGCCCTTGCGCGCGAGGTGCAGCGCCAGGGTGGTGCCCCAGCTTCCCGCTCCCAGCACGCCCACGCGGCTCGCGGCGGGCTCAGCCACGGGCGGTCCCCGCCCCGGGCTTCGAGCCCAACCGGGGCTCCTGCCCGCCGAGGATGCGGCGAATGTTGTCCCGGTGCCGCCACCACACCAGCATCGCCACCAGCACCGTGAGCCCCACCACGTAGGCGAAGTCCGGCCGCCCGCTTCCGGTCAGGATCTCGGCCACCGGCAGCGCAACGAACGCTGCCAGCGAGGCCAGCGACACGATGCGCGACACTGCGAACAGGGCCAGCCACACCCCCACGGCAGTGAAGCCCGGGATCGGCGCCAGCGCCAGGAAGCCTCCCAGCCCGGTGGCCACGCCCTTGCCTCCCCGGAACCCGGCGAACACGGTGAACACGTGGCCCAGCACCGCCGTCACCAGGGCCGCCGAGGGTAGCCACACCGGCTCCTGCGAACTGAAGCTCCGCGCCAGCGCCACCGCGGCCGCCCCCTTCAGCATGTCCAGCGCCAGCACCCCGATGCCCCACGCCGGCCCCAGCGCGCGATACACGTTGGTGGCCCCGAGATTGCCGCTGCCCACGGTGCGCAGGTCCACCCCGCGGAGCCGCGAAGCCCACAGCGACCACGGCAGGCTGCCCAGCAGGTACGCGGCGAGGAGCAGCAGCGCGGCGCGCATGCTCAGTCGCTCTTCCGGAAGCGCAGCAGCACCGGCGTGCCCACGATCTCGAGGTCGTCGCGCATGCGGTTCTGGAGGAACTTGGAGTAGTTGGGTGCGATGGCCCGGGGATGGTTCACGAACAGGTTGAAGGTGGGCGGCAGCACCCCGGTCTGGTTGGCGTAGTAGATTCGCGGCCGCAGCCCGGACTTGCTCGCCGGGGCCGGGTTGCGCTTCTGCAGGTCCTCGAAGAAGCGGTTGAGCTCGCCGGTGCCGATGCGGCGCGTGGCCTGGGCGTGCACCTTCTCCAGCAGCGGCCACAGCGCGCTCACCCGCTGGCGGGTCAGGGCGCTGATGAACACCGCCGGGGCGTATTCCATGAACGGCATTCGGTCGCGCGCGTCCTGCTCCATGTCGCGGGCGGTGTTGGTCTCCTTTCCAACCAAATCCCACTTGTTGAAGACGAGCAGCGCGGCACGGTTGAGCCCGGCCACCGTGGAGGCCACATGCACGTCCTGGGTGCTGAGCGGCTCCGAGGCATCCAGCAGCACCACCGCCACGTGGCAGCGCTCCAGGCTCTGCTGGGTGCGGATGCCGGAGTAGAACTCGGTGGGGTCGTGCACCTTCGCCTTGCGGCGCAGCCCGGCGGTGTCCACCAGCACGAAGCGCCGGCCGTCCACCACCACCTCGGTGTCAATGGCGTCGCGGGTGGTGCCGGGCACGGCATCCACCACCATGCGCTCTTGGCGCAGCAGGGCATTCACCAGCGAGGACTTGCCCACGTTGGGCCGGCCCACCACGGCCACGCGGATCACGTCGGGGTCTTCGACCTCCTCGACCGGTTTGGCCAGGCGCGAAGTGGCCTCGCTCAACAGGTCGCCCACGGAGCGCCCGTGCAACGCGGACACCGGGAAGGGCTCTCCCAGTCCCATCCGGATCCACTCCCCGCTCTCCCAGTCCTCGCGGTCACCATCGGCCTTGTTCACCACCAGCATCACCTTGCCGGAGTGCTTGAAGAGGCGCCGGGCGATCTCGAGGTCCAGGTCGGTGGGAGGTACCTTGGCGTCCACCAGGAACAGCACCAGGTCGGCCTCCTCGATGGCCGCCTCGGCCTGCAGGCGCACCTGGTGGAGGATGCCGGACTCCTCGGAAGGCATGAGCCCGCCCGTGTCCACAAGGTAGAAATGATGCCGCCCCCACTCCGCGCGTGCGTAGTGGCGGTCACGCGTCACCCCGGGCTCGTCGTGCACCACGGCCTGGCGCCTTCCGAGAAGCCGGTTGAAGAGCGTGGACTTGCCGACGTTGGGCCGGCCGACGATGGCTACGATGGGCAGGTTCATGAGAAGAGGCCGCGGCGCTTCCGCCGCGGCACCCGTGCAAGAGGGATGGAGCGGGCAACGGGATTTGAACCCGCGACCTTCAGCTTGGGAAGCTGACACTCTACCACTGAGTTATGCCCGCTCTCCATGCTATCGAACGCTAGGCTATGGTGTTGTGCCCATAGGGTCAAGCAGTTTTTGAAGCGCCTTCCGCGCCCCCGAGGCGGCTTCCCCCGGCCCGGCCCCCGCAGGGACCCAGGCCACGCCCGGGAGGGCCCGAAACCAGGTGAGCTGGCGCTTGGCGTAGCGCCGCGTGTTGCGCTGGATCTCCTCCACCGCCTCGGCCCCGGAGCGCCGGCCCTCGAAGCGGGGGAACCACTCCCGGTACCCGACGGTCTTCATGGCCCCGGTGTCGGGCGGCAGGCGCCGCTCCCAGAGGCGTCGTGCCTCCTCCTCCAGCCCCGCGGCCACCATGGCCTCCACGCGGCGGTCAATGCGCGCGTACAACTCCTCGCGGGGGCGCTCCAGGCCCACCACCGCCACGGGGCGGCCCGAGCCCGGGCGTTCGCGATGCAGCGCACTCAGCGGCCGGCCCTCGGTGTGGAAGACTTCCAGCGCGCGCACGATGCGCTGACGATCGCGCGGTGCCAGGCGCGCCGCAGTCTCGGGGTCCACCGAGCGCAGCTCCGCGTGCAACTCCTCCACCGGGCGCGGCTCCCAGGCCGCGCGCAGGTCGGCCCTCGCCGCCGGGCCCTGGAACAGCCCGTGCGTGACCGCCTTGAGGTACAGCCCGGAGCCGCCCACGGCCAGGGGACGAACGCCGCGTGTTGCCAGCCCGGCTTCGGCCGCGTCGAAGTGTCGGCGGAACGCGCCCGCGGACAGGGACTCGCCGGGGTCCACCAGGTCCACCAGGTGGTGCCGGACGCGGGCGTTCTCGGCGGGCGTGGGCTTGGCGGTGCCGATGTCCATGCCGCGGAACACCTGGCGGGAATCCACGGAGAGAATCTCGACCGGCGGGCCGTCGCGCGCCAGGAGGTCCGCCAGCTCCAGGGCCACCGCGGTCTTGCCCGCGGCGGTGGGGCCGACGAGGACGGCCAGGGGCCTACAGGAGCGGCTGTCCACGGCGCCGCCCGAAGAGGCGCTCGAAGTCCTCGAGGCCCAGACGCACCAGCGTGGGGCGCCCGTGCACGTCGCCATGCGGCATCGAGGTGGCGAACAGCCCGTCAATGAGCCCCTGCATCTCCAGGGCGGTAAGCGGATCGCCCGCCTTCACCGCACTGTGGCAGGCGAAGGAGCGGGCCAGCTTCTCGGCCACCCCCTCCGCGCCCGCCGGATCGTGCGCGAAAGCCCGCCCCTCGCGCAGCAGCCGGCGCAGGGTTTCGCCGTCCTGCCAGCGGGACACGCCCGCGGGGATGGCGCGCACGTTCAGGCTGCGCCCGCTCAACAGGTCGAAGCTGAAACCCAGCCGTTCCAGGTGGGGTGTGAGGTCGAGCAGCGTATCCAGTTCGGAGGCGTCCAGCTCCAGGACCAGCGGGAAGAGCAGCGTCTGCCCGGCCTCGGCCCGGCCGCGCAGACGGCGCAGCGCGTCCTCGTAGAGGATCCGCTCGTGGGCCGCGTGCTGGTCCACCACCAGCAGCCCGCTGCGGATGGGCGCCAGGATGTAGGTGCGATGGAGCTGCCACAGCCCGAAGCCGGGCCCCGGGACCGCCTCGGGGTCCGGACCGCCCTTCTCCAGCGCGGCTTCCGCGGCGCGGGCTTCGCCCGCGTCGCGCACTTCATGACCCAGCAGCGGCAGCGGCGCCGTGCGCAGCAAGCTGGCCCAGGCGTCGGGCCCCGGCGGGACGGATCGGCTCCCCTCGGGCCAGGCCGGCCCGCCCTCGGCGCCGGAGATCCATGGCCCTCCCCCGGCGTCGGCGCGCCCCAGCACCGCCAGCGACTGCTCCACCCCGCGACGCAGCTCGTTCCAGATCCAGCTCTCCTGGGCGAAGCGCACCTCGCGCTTGGTGGGATGGAAGTTTACGTCCACCTGGTCGGCGGGCAACTCCATCAGCACCACCGCCGCAGGGTGCCGGTCTGGAGGCAGCAGCGAGCGGTAGCCCTGGCGCAGGGCCTGGGCTAGGAAGCCGTTCTGCACCCAGCGCCCGTTGACGAAGAAGTACTGGTCCTCGCGGGTGGAGCGGTGGCGCTCGGGGCGGCCCAGGAAGCCCTGCAGGCGCAGCGGCGGGGTGCCGCCCGAGAGGGGCACGAAGCCGTCGTCCAGGCTCACGCCGAACACGGCCAGCGCGCGCTCCCGCAGCGACGCGGCGCGCGCCCAGCGCAGCTGCTCGCGGCCGTCCACTTCCAGCGTGAAGGCCACGTCCGGGCGGGCCAGGGCATAGGCGCTGACCAGGCGGACGGCGGCGCGGACCTCGCTGCGCGCGGAGCGCAGGAACTTGCGGCGCCCGGGGAGGGATTCGAACAAGTCCTCCACGCGCACCGTGGTGCCGGCGGCGCGGGCGCACTCCTCCAGGCGCAACTCCTCACCGTGGGCGCGGGCGCGCGTGCCGGACTGTTCGGCGCCGGGGCGCGTCTCCAGCGTCACGCGCGCCACGGTGGCGATGGACGGCAGCGCCTCGCCCCGGAAGCCCAGCGTGGTCACTTCCTCGAGGGTGCCGCTCTCGGGCATCTTGCTGGTGGCGTGCCGGGTGAGCGCCAGGGGCACCTCGTCGGCCCCCATGCCGCTGCCGTCGTCGGTGACTTCCATGAGGCTCGAGGGGTCGGCGCCCAGGCGGATGTCGCAGCGCGAGGCGCCGGAATCCAGGGCGTTCTCGAGGAGTTCCTTGAGGACCGAGACAGGCCGCTCGATCACCTCCCCCGCGGCGATCTGGGCCACCACCTGGGGAGGCAATACGCGGATCCGCCCGGCGCGCGTCGAGGGTGCGGGCATGAGGTCCCCGATTTCGCCGCGGCTACGCCGGCCGGCTGAGGGCGCTGGCCAGGGCCAGGAGCTTCTTGAGCGCCACCAAGTGCTCGGGGTGGAACTCGTCGCGGCCGGATTCCACGGCGCGCACGGCGCCCACCGCGACGCGCTCGAGGCCGTCGCCGCGGGCCCAGCCGAGCAGCGAGGTCAGCCCCATCTCGCGCAGCGCGTGGCCCTCGGGGGTGCGAGCGCGGGCCGCCAGGCGCGGCAGCGCGCGGAGCGCGTCCGCCGGCATGCCGGCCAGCATCTCGACCAGAGGTTCCAGGCGCGCATCGGGCAGCGAGGGCGCCGCCGCCACGGCTCCCCCGTCGGGGAAGTGGAACACCACCGCGTCGGCCTCCAGCAGCTCGGCCAGTCGGGCGGCCGTGGACGGCCACGGGTCACAGGCGCCGTCCTCCGGCAGGATGTCGAACACCGCGGGGCCCACGTGGTCCTGAATGCGCTGGCGCAGCACCCGGGCCAGCTCGGCGCGCGAGGCGGCCACCGAGTCCGCCCACTGGCGGGCGACGCGGGCCAGGCCCTCCCGGCCCGGCGCGCGCACGTCGGCGGGCAGCCAGGCGTCTTCGAGGTAGAGAATCCCCTCGTCTCCCACCGGGAGCGCCAGCATGGCGCGCGAGCGTTGCGGCACGCCGCCCTCGGGCACCAGCGGCGACTCCTGGAACACCAGCGCGCGCCGCTCCGACCACGCGCGACGGATCCAGCGCTGGGCCCAGTCGCCCGGGCCATCCACGGGGGTGACGCCCGAAGTCACCTCCCGCAGCGCCACGAGGTCGCCCAGGACCTCGTCCCAGAGCCAGGCATGGCCGTGCGCGGCGTCGGTGGCCGAGCGCTGTTCGTCCAGGAACGCGGCCAGGTGCGTGGCGGTGGCGCGCATCGAGGCCGGGTAGAAGGACACGGCGGCGGGTGCGGGCGGAACTTCGTGTTCCAGCGTGGTGTGCGTCATCGGCGGTGCCTCTGTCAGGGGAGGTTCCTCGATCAGCATCGGCTGGGTGAGGGATTCGATTTCGTCCTCATCCCCCGG
>JACRLI010000010.1:0-18945 GCA_016235265.1 Candidatus Eisenbacteria bacterium | reverse complement strand
CCCCGCGGGGGCGTGGATCTCCGGTTCGGAGAAATGGCGCCACGCCTGCTCCACCGTGAGGCAGCGCAGGCCGGCTGCGTTCCAGCGCGCCTGCCAGGTGTCCGCCGCGAACGCCTCGTCCGGGAGCACCAGCAGGTCGCAGCCCGACTCCTCCACGCGCTCCAGCTCCTGCGTGGAAGGCACGCGGAAGACCGCGGCCAGCGCATGGGTGCGCGAGCCGGGGTCCGGGTCCGCCACCAGGCACACTTCGCCGCCGCGCTCGCGGACCAGGTGGATCAGGTCCAGAGAGTCGGGTCCCAGGCCCACGAGGGCGACCCGCTCGCGCGGGCCGGTGGCCGGATGCGCGTGGCTGACGGTCACGGCGCCGGCCGCCCGGCCGCGGGGCTCCCGCCCTGCGGGGACGGGTTCCAGGCGTCCTTGAGCTCGGGCCGGAAGATCCGGACCCGGGCCTTCCTTCGGAGTTCCGCCAGCATCATGGCCTCCGGCTTCTGCACCAGCGTCTCGCGAATCTGCTGGCGGCGGGCTTCGAGGTCCTTGGCGTCCACCGGGTCGGCGCCCAGGTACTGCGCCACCACGTAGCCGCCCGAGGGGTGCTTCAGGGTCCCGGAGATCTGGCCCGGCTTGGCGGTCGCGATGAAGCTGTCCACCAGCGAGGCGGCCCCGAGGCCCGAGATGAAGAAGCCGCGCACGAACGGATCGCTGTCGCGGACCGTGCCCAGATCGTAGGCGGCGTCGCCCAGGTTGTCGGTCCACCTCAGACGCGTCATCAGCGTATCCACCCGGCCGCGCAGGAGCACGTCCATGGAGTCCTTCTCCAGCCTCTGGGTCACCTGCGGCCGGACGCGCTCGTAGGGCCGCGGCTCGGGCGGCAGGACCTGGTCCAGCATCCAGACCGCGTAGCCCCCGAATGTCTTGGCGGCGTTGCGGCCCACCTGCCCGGGCTTCATCTGGGGCAGCTCGGTCTTGGCCTCCACCAGGCGCCCCAGAGCCGGCACGTCGTCGGTGAGCTCGAAAGCGGGGCTCGGGGTGAGTGCGTTGCCCAGCTTGCCGGCCTCGGCCTCCAGCGCCGCCCGGTCCCGGGCGCGCTGCATGATGTCGTTGGCGAGTTTCCGGGTGAGGGAGTCGCTTCGCTCCAGGACCATGGCCCGGAATGCCTTGTCCTTGATCTGCTCCAGGGGGGTCACCACACCTCGTCCTACTTCATCCCGAAGGCCACGCGGGCCACGGCGGTGTCGCCCAGGGTGGCCCGGGTGAGGAAACCCACGTCCCCGCCGCGCGCGGCGGTGGCGCGGTCCTCGGAGTAGCGCACCACGAGCTGGCCGAAGTCCTCCCCGCGGCGGGCCAGCATCACCATGCTGTCGGCGCGGGCGATCACCCGGCGCGCGTCCTCGGGCCGGGCATCCGGCCGCAGGTTGAACACCGCCAGCTGCAGGCGCACGCGGCCTTCGCTGGTGTAGTCGCGGATGTGGGCCCGGTAGTACGCCTGCAGGTCGCTGTCGGAGAGATTGAGCTCCGACTGGTCCACGGATGGCAGCATGAAGTACTGCAGCACGTACTGGTTCTCGCCCTTGAACTCGCCGCGATGGGCCTCGTAGTACGCCTTGGCGGCGGCCTCGCGGCGGGCCTTGCGGCCCTCCTCCACGTCGTAGCGCAGCCGGTCGCGGATGGCGTCGGGCGGAGGCAGGTACGCCGTGTCACGCTCCATGATCCGGAACACCAGGCGCCCGCGCAGCGCGGCGTAGACGCTCTTAACGCCGCCCGCCGGCGTCACCAGGAACGAGTCAATGACCGTGGGCGTGAGCAGCGAATCGTCCGTGGTGGGCAGCACGTGCAGGAACTCGCGCAGCACGGCGCCCGCGGGCGGCTTGGAGAAGACATCCTTGCCCTTGAGCGCGCGGCCCAAGGCCTCGCGGGCGGCCGCGGCGGCGAGGGAGTCCCCCATCCAGTCGGGGTACATCCGGACCAGCAGGCTCTCCACTTCGGCGAACGTCCGTGTGCGCGGCGCTCCGGAGGAGTCGGGCGCGGTGAAGGCGGCCTGCTTCTCGCGGTACAGGGCCTCCAGGGCGGGCCGGCCCGGAGGGGCCTGCGGCGTCAGCACGCGCGGGTCGAAGTACAGCAGCTGCACGCGCGCGGAGGGGACCCGGTAGCGGGCCGGGGTCGCGTTGTATTGCGCCAGCTGCGCCCGCTCGTCGTCCTGCTTCTTGTGGACCAGCTGGGCGGAGCGGAAGCTGGCCGCCCACGCCTCGCGCAGCGGGCGCACGTAGGCCTCGTGGCGCTGGCCCAGCACCAGCACGCCATAGCCCTCGCTGCCCAGCACCACGCGCTCGTAGGGCTGCTTCGGCGCCAGCCGGAAGAGGCTGTCCGTCAGCGAGGGACCGTGCTTGAGCATGGGCATGGTCTGGCCGCGCTCGGTCGGGCCGGTATTCAACTGCGCCGCGCCGGCGGCCGAGACGGAGTCGAGCGCGGCACCCTGGCGCAGGCGCGCCAGCAGCTCCTCGGCGTGCGCGCGGCTCTGCTCCCAGGAGGTGTCGTGCGGCGTGCCGACGCGGTAACAGGCGAACATGAGGTCGATCTTCTCGGCGACCCTGAATTCCTCGAGGTGACTGTTGTAGTAGGCCTCCACCTCCGCGCGGCCCGGGGCCGGCTCCAGCAGCGACTTGTCCTCGCGCATCCACACGTAGCGGATCCGGTGGCGCTCGTTCTGTCGCAGATACTCCGCCCGCACCTCGGCTTCCGTGGGCGCGAAGCGCTTCTCCAGCGCCTCACGCAGCTTGTCCACCATCACGATGTCGTGCGCGCGGCGGTACACGTCGGGGTAGTTCGACTGCGGGCTGACCTTGAACATCTGCCACTTGGCGGCGTCGAACTTGCCGTTGGTGATGAAGAACGGATCCCCCTTGATGCGCGCGTCCACGGAGGCGGTGTCCACCCGGATCCCGGAGCGCCGGGCCTCCTGGACCCAGATCCGGTCGTTGATCAGTCCGCCGAGCACGTTGGCGGCCACGATGCGCGCCTCCGTCTTGCCGAACTTGTCCTTGCGCTGGGCCGCGGTGGCCTGGGCCTGCTGGAGGTAGCTCCGCAGGAGCGTCTCGAAGTCCCGGGGGTCGATCGCGTCCCCGTTCACCGTGGCCAGCGGCGGGAGCGCGCGCGCCACCGGCTGGGCCGGCGGGGCGCCCGTCGGGGGGGCGGCGGTGCCCTTCGCGGGCGCGTTCGGTCTCGGGGCCGCGGTCGCCGCGAGCGCGGCGCACGACAGGACGACGAGGAGAATCCAGGCTCCCCTGTTCACACTTCCTCCTGATGTTCCGGGATTGGCGGGTTTCGCCGGGTTTGTGGTGACACGGAATCGCACGGAGTATCCCAGACCCGTACGGCTCGGGCAAGGCCGGGGCCCCCGGCGCTCACGCGCCGGGGGCCGCGCCCCGGGGCCGGCGGATGGCTTCAAGAACCGTACACGGCCGAGTACTCGGCCAGGCCGTCGAACTTGCAGAGGTTCTGCGTCTGGATGAAATCGTACCCGCCGCCGGCCACGCGGCCCAGCAGCGCCAGGATCTGGGCGTGAGTCACCGGTGCCCCGCCCTTGCCCAGGAAGCGGCATCGCCAGTGATCGCTGCAGAACGCTTCGGGCGGGCCGTCCGGCCACACCTTCACCCCGCGGTTGCTGATCAGCGACAGCTCCAGCTCGCCGGCGAGCTTCAGCATGGCCGCGCTGAGGGCCGCCGGGGTCTCGCTCTTGCGGTCCAGGAACACGTCCACCCCCACCAGCTCCTTCTTCACCGGCGGGCGCGCCGCCGCGGCCGAGGTGGCGCGCGGCTGGCTGCTGCCGGCGCCGTAGCTCACGGCCTTGAGCGTGGCGGGCTTCTGGCCCAGGCGCGCGCACACCGCGTCGGCGAACTCGCGTGTACCCACCTTCTGCCGGCTGATCCCGTCCTTGAAGATGTCGTAGGTGTGGACGCCGTCTTCGAGCGTCTTGAGCCAGCCGTTGTGCACCTTTTCGGCGGCCTCGTTCAGCCCCAGGTGCACCAGCATCATCACCGACCCCATGAGCAGGCCGGAGGGGTTGGCCAGGTTCTGATTGGCGCGGCGCGGCGCCGAGCCGTGGATGGCCTCGAACATCGCGCATGTCTCGCCGATGTTGGCCGAGCCCGCCAGGCCCACCGAGCCGGCGATCTGGGCCGCCACGTCGGAGAGGATGTCGCCGTAGAGGTTGGGCATCACCAGCACGTCGAACGCTCCCGGCGTGTCGGCCAGCTTGGCGGCGCCGATGTCCACGATCCAGGCTTCCTTCTCGATCTCGGGATACTCGGCCCCGATCTCGTCGAACACCCGGTGGAACAGCCCGTCGGTGAGCTTGAGGATGTTGTCCTTCATGAACACCGTCACCTTCTTGCGCGCGTTGCGGCGTGCGTACTCGAAGGCGTAGCGGACGATCTTCTCCGAGCCGGGGCGGCTGATGAGCTTGATCGCCTGCGTGACCTGCTCGGTCTGGCGGTGCTCGATGCCGGCGTACAGGTCCTCCTCGTTCTCACGGACGATCACCACGTTCATCCCGGGGTGCTTGGTGCCCACGAACGGGTGGTACGCCACGCACGGGCGCACGTTGGCGTACAGGCCCATGCTCACGCGGGTGGTGACGTTGAGGCTCTTGTAGCCCCCGCCCTGCGGCGTGGTGATGGGGGCCTTGAGGAACACCCGGGTGCGCCGGATGGACTCCCACGCCGAAGGCTCGATGCCCTGCGTGATCCCCTTGAGGTAGACCTTTTCCCCGACCTCGATGAACTCGTACTCGAGGTTGGCGCCGGCCGCGTCGAGGATCTGCAGCGTGGCGGCCATGATCTCGGGGCCGATGCCGTCCCCCCTGGCGACGGTGATCGGGGTCTTCTTTCCGGGTGCGGCCTGGGACATCGTGCGCTCCTTCCTGCGGATTCAGGATCTGACGTCGAATGGACCGATGGTCACATGGCGGCGGGCCGGGCCCGCGCCGGTTACAGCCGGGCGCGCAGCGCGCGGGCGGTCTGACGCTCGCGGTGCTGCTTGAGCCGCTTGCGCAGCGCCGGGTCGGACAGGGCCAGCACCTGGGCCGCCAGCAGCGCGGCATTGGCCGCCCCGGCGCCCCCGATGGCCAGCGTCCCGACCGGGATGCCGCGGGGCATCTGCACGATCGAGAGCAGCGCGTCGAGCCCGCCCAGCGATCCCGCGGGCACGGGCACCCCCAGCACGGGCAGCGTGGTCCGCGCGGCGACGGTGCCGGGCAGGTGCGCGGCACCGCCCGCTCCGGCGATGATCACACGGATGCCCCGCGCCTCGGCGGCGTCCACGTATTCCGCCAATGCGTCCGGGGCGCGGTGCGCGGAGATCACCTTGGTCTCGTGGGCGACGCGCAGCTCCGAGAGCACCTCGGTGGCGGGGCGCAGGACTTCCCAGTCGTGGGCGCTGCCCATGATCACGGCGACCAGGGGCTTCTGGACCCGCCCGGTCCGGGCCTGCGCCCGCGCGACGGTCTTGCGCTGCAAGTACACCTCCCCCGATGGGCCCTGGAAGCGCGCTCCAAAAAAGGCCGGGCTCGCGCCGAGGCGCGAACATCCGGCCTTGGGATTCCGCCGTCCGGCGGCCCGCCCGTGGAACGCCCCTGAGCCTCGAAATGGTTGAAATCACGCAAACTGTAGGTCAGGCGCGCCCGGCCGTCAATGGCCCGGCGGGGCCCTTGACGGCCGGGGCGCGGCCGGACAAGGTGGCGGCCATGGATGCCCCGCCCATGTTTCTTGAGCTCGAGCTGCCGCCTCCCTTTCGGGCCGTGGTGTCCACGCGCGCCGGCGGGGAGAGCCCCGCGCCCTGGGATTCGCAGAACCACGGAACCTCCACGGGGGATTCGGCCGAACGCGTCCTCCGGAATGCCCGGCGGCTCGCGGACGCCCTGGGCCCGGAAGGGCCCGGCGGGCCGGAAGGCTGGGCGCTGGTGTCGCAGGTGCACGGCTCCCTGGCCCTGGAGGTCGGGAGGCCGGGTCGGGCCGGCGAAGCGGACGCCCTGTGGACCGGGCGGACAGGCCCGGCCCTGGGCATCCGGGTGGCGGACTGCTCCGCCGTGGCACTGGCGCACCCCCCGACCGGCCGCCTCGGCCTGGCCCATGCCGGCTGGCGCGGGGCCGCCGCTGGCGTGACCGGGGCGCTGCTCCGCGCGATGAACGTGCCCGCCACAGAGGTGCACGCCGCGATTTCCCCGCACCTGGGACCGTGCTGCTTCGAGGTCGGTCCCGACGTGGTGGCGGCATTCTCGGGCCGCTTCTGCGCCCCGCGGCGGGGCGACCGCTCCAGCCTGGACCTGGGGGCCGCGCTGCGGTCCGAACTGTCGGCGCTGGGCGTGCCCGCCAGCCGCATTCGCGCCGACGGCCGCTGCACCTCCTGCGCCCGGGAGTTGTTCTTCTCCCACCGCCGCGATCACGGGGCCACCGGCCGGATGATCGTGCTGGGATGGAGCCGGCCGGGACGCCCGCCGGGCGGTCCTTGACCCCCGCGGGGCTGGGTTGTTACCCTACGCGCGCTTTGGAGACCCCTGCAAACTTTCCGACTTACTCCAGATAACACCCTGGGAGGAGGACGCATGACCCGTCGCCTGATGAGAATCGCCGCCCTCGCCATCCTGGGCCTGGCCCTGGTGTCCCTGGGCACCGCGGAGGCCCGCACGAAGAAGAAGAAGAAGTCCACCCACGCTGCCGCCAAGACCGTGGTGCACCCGAAGGTGAGGGTCGAGACGAGCATGGGCGACATGGTGGTGGAGTTGTTCCCCGAGAAGGCGCCCAAGACCGTGGCGAACTTCCGGAAGCTGGTGAAGCAGGGCTTCTACGACGGCATCCTGTTCCACCGCGTGGAGCGCGGCTTCGTGATCCAGGGCGGCGACCCCAACACCAAGAGCGGCGACCCGAACACGTGGGGCACCGGGGGCCCGGGCTACCAGTTCGAAGACGAGCCGGTCAAGGACGAGTACACCAAGGGCACCCTGTGCATGGCGAATTCAGGCGCCAACACCAACGGCAGCCAGTTCTTCGTGTGCACCGCGGACCTCATCGGCAGCCTGCCGAAGAAGTACAACCTCTTCGGCCGCGTGGTTGACGGCATGGAGACCGTGGACAAGATCAACAACGTGGAAGTGATCACCGTGACGGGGGGCATGCACCGTCCGGTGAAGCCGGTGAAGATCCTCAGGATGACCGAGGTTTCCGGCTAGGTTCACGGCGCGCACCGGATCAAATGGAAGGCGGGGTCGGGCGAGGGCCTGGGCCGCGAAGGGGCTTGCCCGCCCGGCTCCACGCGCTCAACGCCCGCCGGGCCCACACCCAGCCCCACCACCCGAACGCGGGCCCGAACTCCACCAGGCGCAGCCCCAGCGTGAGATCCTCCTGCTTTTCCGCGAGGCGGTGAGGGAATGGTCCATACGACAGCGGCAACGTCGCCAGCAGCCACAGCCACCCCGGCTCCGGCGAGCAGGCCACCAGCGGCAGGATCCAGAGCAGGTACCAGGGGTGCAGCGTGGGCGCGAGCAGCAACAGCGCACCGAAAGCCGAGCGCGCGGCCCAGTCCGGCCGGCGCTCGCGCCGCGAGACGCCGAGCACCCACGCGAGCAGCGCCAGTGCGGCGATCACCTTCGCGATCCGCAGGTCGCCGGCCGCGCGCATCAGCAGCCAGAACAGGGAGTCGTTCCAGCGCCACCGCTCCACGTACTGGCCGAGCGAGAAGAACGGATTGACCCCCGGCGCGATGAATACCGCCGCGCCCGCCACGGTGAGCAGCACCAGCGCAATCCACGTTCGCCACGTCAGGCGCAGCGCGGGAAGCACCACCAGCACGCTCCACTTGGTGAGTGCGGCGGCGGTCAGCGCGGCGGCCATGCCGATCGGATGCAGCCACCCGCTTCGCTTGGAAGACTGTCGCGCGGATTCGTCCGCCAGGGTTCCCGGGGAGACCGGGGGCCATCGCGCCGCGCCGCATGCGGCCAGCAGCAGGAACAGCCCTCCCACCGCATCCACGTGTCCGTTGGCCGCAGTCTCCGAGAGCGCCAGGGGATGCCACGCGGCCAGGATCGCCCACGACGCCGGCCGGCCGGCGCGGCGCAACGCCCGGCGCAGCACGCCCAGCCCGACGATCTCCGCGGCGCACAGCGCGATCTTGAGGCCGGTGACCCCCGGCGCCACGAAGGAAGCCAACAGGAAGGTCAACTGAGAGGTGAGCGGGTAGATGGTGGGCAGCTCGGGGTAGTTGATGCCGCGAAAGATGTCCGGGTGCAGCGCGCGCAGCGCGGCCAGGTGCGGATCCAGGGGGGTGAACCGGAACGGGTTGATGCCGGCGCGCCACACCTGGGCATCCCACAGGTAGCGGCCAGCGCCACGCCCCAGAACACCAGCGCCTCGGCTCGCCCGCCCGGCGCGGGCGCATGCGCGCCGCCATGGAGCCGCCCGTGGCCCAGGGCCGCCCAGGCCTGCACCCCGGCGAGCGCGAAGGCTGTGAGCTGAAACGTGCGCAGGTGCCCCGGCCAGTCGGGGATCCGCGAGAAGACCGCGGCCCAGGCCAGCGTGGCCAGGGCCGCGATCCAGGTCGCCAGCGGTGCTCGCGACAACTCCCCCCCTGCGCCCCTACCTCAGCCGGAGCGAGGCGGTCCCGACGTTCCCGGCAAGGTCCACGGCCTTGAGCATCAGCGTGTGCCCGGCCGTGGAGGGCGCCGACATCGTGAAACGCACCGTCTCGTCCCGGGAGTCCAGGACGCCGTCGGCAGGCTCGACCAGCATCCACGGTCCGCCGTCCAGCGAACTGCCCAGGTAGACCAGGGCGCTCAGGTCGTCATGCGCCGCGCCGCGCACCTCGATGTGGTCGCCGTGCTGCTCCGCGGTCAGCCCCTGCCAGCGCGGCGAGGTGTGGTCCACGGTGGACGGCTCGGCCACGCGCGAGACCACCCGCGCCTCCGAGGGGGTGTTCAGCGTACTGTCCGAGGCGGAGAGCCGGACCTCGTATTCGCCGTCCGGGAGCGACGTGGTGTCCCATGCGTACATGGGCTCCTCCAGGTCGGAAGCCAGCGGCAGCCAGCGGGCCTCGCCCAGGGCGCGGTACTCGAGCGTATAGCGCAGCGGGTCGGTGTTGGGGTCGGCGGCGTCCCAGCGGATGTGCCGGATGCCCCGGGCCCACGCGGCCACGTCGAAGCTGGTGGCGCGCAGGCTCTGCCGGGGGAGCGAGTAGTCCACCTTGATGCCGCCGGGCAGCAGTTGGGTCACCGAGCCGCCCTCTGGCGGGCTCAGCAGCGCCTTGGGCTCGCGCGGCAGCACCTGTACAAAGCGGATCTCGGGTGGCAGGTTCTGCTCGCGATAGGCCACCCGCACGCGCCGCAGCGTCGCGCCGCCGTGCAGCTCGGCCCGCCACTGGAGGTATCGGGCCTCCGGCGCGGGGACCGCCGTGCCGGGCCGGCAGGGAACCCAGCCGCTCCAGCCGCGGTCGGGCGTCTCCGAGTTGCCGCTGCGCACCTGGAAGCGGATGTCGGTGGCGCCGCGCCCGTCGAACTCGAGCGTGCCCCAGCGCAGCACGCGCCGGCCGTCCAGCGTGGGAGAATCCAGCGACGCTCCGGCGGCGCGCGCGGTGCGCACCCGGTAGACGTGTCCCGGGTTGCCCGCCCCCAGCACCAGGTCGGTTCCGGACAGCGCGGCACACAGCAGCGACGCCGGCTCGAACTCGCGCAGCCGCACCCCGGAACCGTCCGCGTCCAGGCGCCACAGCTGCGCCGGTTCGCCCACCGCGGCATACACCTGGGAGCCGGCGGCCACGAGTGAGTGCACCAGCCCCGGGCCTTCCCACACCTTCACCGCCGCGCCGTTGGGCAGCAGGCGGTAGACGAAGGAGCGGCCGGCCTTCTCCGTGCCGCCCGGAATCGGGGTCGCCGGGGCCCCGCCGGGGCCGGGAGCGCCCGGCGGCGCCAGCGCCACCTTGAGCGCCGCGACGTAGATGTCCCCCGAGGCGGTGACGGCGACGCTCTTGATCTCCTTCTCCTCGGAGTCGAACAGCGTCCGCCCGGTGCCCCGTCCGGTGACCTCGTAGAGAATGCCGTCCTCCTCCCCGCCGGCCAGCAGCCGGTGATTCGCTCCCCACGCCAGGCACACCAGGTGGCCCGCCGGCGAGGCCCAGTACTCCTCGGCCTGGCCGGAGGCGCTCACCTTGAACAGCTTGCCCTCGGCGCCGGTGGCGGCGTAGATCGAGCCGTCGGCGTCGGCCAGCAGGGCCCACACGTACTTGGCGGGCAGTTCGCAGAAGAGCTTCACCTTGCCGTCGCGGTCCACGTGCACGATCCGGCCGCGCGGCCCGGTGCCCGCGTACACCCCGCCGCGTCCGTCGGAAAGCAGCGAGAGGACTTCAGGCTCGCCCGCGCTGGCCCACTCCCGCAGCCCCTCGGACCCGCGCGCCCGCAGCAGGCGACCGTCGTGACCGGTGCCCGCGTAGATCTCTCCGCCCGGTCCCGTGGCCACCGCCCACACCATGGGCTCCGCGCCCCCGAGCGAATCCACGGCGGGGCCCACCTCGGCGCGCGCCTGGCCGCCCAGGGCCGCTCCCCGGCCCTTGCACTTGAGGAAGTCCTCGGGCGTCTCGAGGGTCCAGTACTGGGTGATCGCCGCCCCGGCCGGCGCGGCGGCCAGCAGGAGCGCGGCGCACAGCCATCCCATGCAGAGGCGCATCAGGGTTCCTCTCTTTCCACGTTCAGGACCAGGTCCGCGGACCCCACCAGGGTGCGGGCGATCGGTTTCACGCACTCGGCCCAGCGGCGCGAGCGCACCGGCAGAAGTGCGCCCCCGGGCCGGCCGTCCTGCAGGTCGGCCAGTGTGCTGCCCGGCAGCGCGGGCAGCTCGGTGCCCCGGGTGGTCACGCCGGTGTCGTCGGAGTACAGCTGGGCGTACAGTGCGGCTCGCGTGCCGCGCAGCCGGAGCAGGTCCAGCGCCTGGTCCAGCGTGGCGGGACGGAACATGCCCGGCGCCCGCTGGCGCTCGGCTTCCACGCGAGAGTCCATGTCCCCCACCAGCAGCCGGTAGCGGCCCGCCGGCAGGAAGCCCGGCAGCTGGAGCTCCAGTGTCTCCACGAAAGGTTCGCCCCGCTCCGGGCGCAGCCGCACCGAGATGTGGATGCGCTCGCCGGGGTGCGCGCTGCCGCCCGTCAGCCACGCTCCGTCCACGGCGGCACCGAAGAACCCGGGCCGGACCTCCGCCTCCACGCTCACGGAGTCCACGCGTGCCTCGGACCACGCGTTGTTCAGCAGCAGCGAGAGCCGGCTGGCCAGCTCGCGCGCTGGCTCCATGACCGGCCCGCCCCCGCCGAAGGCGGCTGGCTGGTCCTCCCACCGCAGCACCCGCCCGCCCGAGAAGTGGACGGTGGCGCGGTAGGGGACGGACAGTCGCGGCAGACCGCCCGCCTGCGAGCCGATTCCGTCGGCGACGGTCATGGCCACCAGGGAGGCAGTGAGCGCGTGGTGGCGCATGACGCGGTAGCCGAAGAGGTGCCGGGAGCCGTTGTCGTCGAGGACCGTGAGGCGCACCGGGACCTGGTCGGCGGTCGCACCCACGGTGCCGCGCACCGCGTAGGCCCGGTCCTCCGTCAGCGCGCCGACCACTGCCCCCGCCGAGGCCATCTTCGTGGAGCTGTACTGGCTGGAGAGCACCGTATGGATATAGGCCGTGGTGAGCGGCAGCGACACCGACCCGGCCGAGAACAGCGGATGTCCGAAGCACAGGACCTGGTCGCCCTGGCGCAGCGTCACTGTGCCCACGGCGGTGAGGTCGAGGTCCCCGGATGCCAGCGAGATGCCCACGGCCGCGCCGGGGAGCAGGCGGTCACCGGCGGCGGCCTCCCCCGCCGCGGGCGCGAATGTCATCACGTCCACGGCAGCGGCGCCCAGGCCGGACAGCAACGACTCTGCGAGGGCCGCCGCCGCGGCCGAGCGGGCGCGGAGGCCGTACCACAGCGGCGCGGGCGTGCCCCGGCGGCCCGGCTGCGCGGGGCCCGGATCCAGCTCGATCCGCCGCGCCGCGTCGGTCACCGTGGTGGCCTCGATCATCTGTGCGATGGGCGTGACGCCGGCCACCGGGTCCTTGCTGAAGGGCCAGCCCAGCGCGATGGCCCCCGCCAGCCGCCCGCCGAAGTACACCGGGCTCCCGCTCATGCCCGCGGCCACGCCCGTATGCTCCACCTTCTCCCCCCGGCAGCGGACCAGGATGATGTCGCCGTCGCTGCTGGCGTGGCGGATGACGCTCAACACCTCGACCGCGAATTCCTCGATGCTGTCGCCGTGGAACACGGTGCGCGCCACGCCGGTCATGCCGGGGCGCAGCTCGTCCACCCCGATCATGCGCGCCGGGTCGAATCGGAGCACGGCTGCCGGAGGCGCGGGCGTGCCGGCCCGCGCCGCGGGCGCCGGCAGCGACACCACCCCCAGGAGCGCCGCGCCCAGGAACGTGATTCGCAGGAGGGCGGCCGCCCGGAGCGCGGCCGCACGGAGCGTGGCGCCCCCGCCCGCGGGGCCGGCCGTCGCGCCGCACGCGAGGCTAGTACCCGAGCGCACGGTCCACCTCGTTGAGCAGCGGTTCTCCGCGCAGGTATCGGCGCAGGTTCTCACGGAATTCAGTCACCAGGGCTCCCGTCTCGGTCACTCCCGCGATGTGCGGGGTCAGGGTCACGTTGCGGCGCGTCCACCACGGGTCTGCGGCGGCCGGCGGTTCGCGCCAGAGCACATCCAGGTACGCCGCGGCGAGCGCGCCGGAATCCAGCGCGGCGGCCAGCGCCGCCTCCTCCACCACCTCCGCGCGGGCCACGTTGACCAGCACCGCGGACGGGCGCAGCCGGGAGAGGCGCCCGGCGTGGAACATGCCGCACGTGCCGGGGGTGAGCGGCAGCGCCAGCACTACGTAGTCGGCTTCGGACAGCTCGCCGTCGAGGCCGCCCATCGCGGTGACGCGGGCGCACGCCGCGTGGGCCCGCCCTCCGCGGCTCACGCCGTGCACCTCGAAGCCCGCGGCGCGGAGCAGTTCCGCGACGGCGCCCCCGATGTCTCCCAAGCCCACCACCAGCGCACGGCGGCCGCACGCCAGCGGGCGGCGGTCGCGATCCCAGCGCCGCGCGGCGACGGCGGCGCGCCAGCGCGGGGCCTGCGTGGCGTGGTCCATCAAGGCCGCCAGCACGAACTCGCCGATCTGCCGGCCGAAGTCGGCGCAGGTGCGGGTGATGCGCACCCCGGGCGGCAGTCCGGTCGCGCCCACGATCCGGTCCACGCCCGCGCCGGGGGAATGCACCCACCGCAGGCACGGAAGCCTCGGTACCCAGGCGGCCGGCAGCTGGAAGCTGACCAGGACGTCGTGCTCGAGGGTGCCGTCGGGAAGCTCCTCCGCCACGGGCGCCGCGGCGAACTCGACTTCCGGAAACTCGAGGCGCAACGCGGCGGCGACCGCGGCGCTGTCCTCCCGCACCACCAGGACGCGCGCCGAGTTCATGGCCTCGGCGTATCCCCGGCGGCCGGGCGCGGTACTGCCGGCGCGTCCGCTGGGGTCGGCAGGAGCGGGACCGGCGCGTCCCCGGGAGCCGGCAGGGCCGGGGGCACCGCGGCATCCTCCAGGAGGATCGTGCGCAGCTCGTGCAGCCGGGCCAGCGCCTCCAGTGGGGTCATGCGGTCGATCTCCATGGTCTCGAGCGCTTCGAGCACCGCGCGGTCCTGGCGGCGGGCGTCGAACAGGGTGAGCTGCACCGGCTCACCCAGCAGCCCCGCCGAGGCGCTGCGGCGCTCCAGGAGCCGCAGCAGTTCCTTGGCGCGTCGCAGCACCGGCTCTCCCACCCCGGCCAGGCGCGCCACCTCGATGCCGTAGCTGCGGCTCGCCGCCCCGGGCACGATGCGGCGCAGGAACGTCACGCCCCCCTGCCACTCGCGTACCAGGCAGTGCAGGTTCCGCAGACGCGCCAGCGTCGAGGCCAGGTCGGTGAGCTCGTGGTAGTGCGTGGCGAACAGGGTGCGCGCGCGCAGGCGCGGCGTCTCGTGCAGGTGCTCCAGGAGCGCCCACGCCAGGCTCATGCCGTCGTAGGTGCTGGTGCCGCGCCCCACCTCGTCGAGCAGCAGCAGGCTGCGCGGCGAGGCCTCCTCCAGCAGCGTGGATACCTCGCGCATCTCCACCCAGAAGGTGGACGCGCCGCGGGTGATGTCGTCGCTGGCGCCCATTCGGGTGAAGATCCGGTCCACCACCCCCACCCGCGCCGCCTGCGCCGGCAGGAAGCAGCCCGCCTGGGCCATCACCACGGCCTGGCCCACGCTGCGCAGGTAGGTGGACTTGCCCGCCATGTTGGGCCCGGTCAAGAGCAGGATCTGGTTGTCGGCCGGGTCGGTGCGCACGTCGTTGGGAACGAACTGCCCGGGCGGCATGCCCGCCTCGAGCACCGGGTGGCGGAGGTCGGTGATCTCCAGGCCCAGGCCGGTGTCCACGTCGGGCCGGGCGTAGCCGCGCTCCATGGACACCTGCGCCAGCGACGCCAGCGCGTCGAGCTCCCCCAGCGCCCGCGCCGCGCGCAACAGCGTCGCGGCGCGTTCCTGAACCGCGGCGCGCAGGCCCTCGTAGAGATCCTGTTCCCGCCGGCGCAGACTGTCCTCGGCGGCCAGGATCTCCCGCTCGCGGTCCTTGAGCTCCTCGGTCACGAAGCGCTCGGCGCTGGCCAGCGTCTGCCGGCGGGCGTAGTGGGCGGGCACCTTTTCGAGCTCCCGCCGGGTGACTTCGAGGTAGTACCCGAAGACCTGGTGGTAGCCGGCCTTGAGACCCGCGATCCCGGTGGCCTCGCGCTCGCGGGCCTCGAACGCCCCGAGCCACTCCTTGCCGCCGCGGGCCAGGTCCCGCAGACGGTCCACTTCCGGGTCATGGCCGGCGCGGATCAGCGGCGCGTCACCGGGAACCAGCGGCAGATCCTCCTCCAGCGCCCGCTCCAGAAGCTCCGGCAGCCCGTCCGGCGGGGCGAGCGCCAGCGCCAGCAGCAGCCCCAGCGCGGAGGGCGCCGCCTCGGTGGCCTCGCGCACGCGGGGCATTCGCCGCAGTGCGTCGCGCACCCGGCCCAGGTCGCGGGGAGACGAGCGGCCCGCCCCCAGGCGCCCCAGGAGCCGCTCCAGGTCGGGCACCGGCGTGAGCTCCGCACGCAGGGCGCGCAGCTTGGAGGGCTCGGAGAGCAGCGCCTCGAGCATCGCCTGCCGCTCCCGGATGGCCTCGGGCCGGCACAACGGCCGCTCCAGCATGCCCCGCAGGTGCCGCGCGCCCGCGGCGGTCACGGTCTGGTCCAGGTGCTTGAGCAGCGAGCCTTCGACGAGCCCGCCGGTGGTTTCGAAGATCTCGAGGTTGCGCCGGGCCGCGGCGTCGAGCAGCAGCGACTCGCGCGCCTCGAACCGGCGCGGCTCGCCGAGCGCCAGCGAGGAGCTCTTGTGCAGCTCCGCGAGATATCTCTCCAGGGCCGCGAGCGCCGCGAGTGCCGCCTGCAGCGGCTCGAACCCCGGGGCCTCCACGGGGGCGCGCCCGCGCAACAGCCCCATGCCGCGGCCGGGATCGAAGTCCTCCGCGGGCCGGCGCACCCGGGCGAAGGCCAGCCCCAGCCCGGCCAGCCGGTCCACCTCGCCGGTTCCCCCCTCCACTTCGATCACCTCGCACGGCGCGAAGCGCAGCCACTCGGCTTCGA
Source organism: Candidatus Eisenbacteria bacterium (assembly GCA_016235265.1). NCBI lineage: Bacteria > Candidatus Eiseniibacteriota > Candidatus Eiseniibacteriota bacterium. Next base: position 3,240 of record JACRLI010000010.1, on the reverse strand, counting down.
GGTCGGCGGGGCCGCACTCGCCGAGCCACAGCTCGCCCCCGGCAAGGTCGGCGAACGCCAGGCCCACGCGCCCGTCCGCGACGCGGAGCGAGGCGAGGTAGTTGGAGCGCCGCTCCGGCACCAGGCCCTCGGCCACCGCGGTCCCGGCGGTGACCACTTCCACCACCTCGCGGTCCACCAGGCCCTTCGCGGCGCGCGGGTCACTCACCTGCTCGCACACGGCCACTTTGTGCCCCGCGCGCAGCAGGCGGGCCAGGTAGGAGTCCAGCGTGCGCCACGGGATGCCGGCCAGCGGGATGGACTCTCCGTCGCGGGTCTTCTGGCGGGATGTGAGCGCGATGCCCAGCACCCCGGCGGCGGTGTGGGCGTCCTCGTAGAAGGTCTCGTAGAAGTCGCCCATGCGGAACAGCAGCAGCGCGTCGGGATAGGAGGCCTTGATGCGCTGGTACTGGGCCATCACCGGGCTCTCGGCGGCCACCTCAGGGTCCCCCGGGCTTGAGCTGCGTCGGCAGCCCCGCCGCCTGGTAGCGCCGCGCGGCGGCGGTGGCCTGCTCGCGGGTGGGCCACGAGGAGCCGAGCACACGGTAGCGGCCCGGGGCCGTCCCGGCCGAGTCCAGCGACGCCTCGAGCCCGGCGGCACGGGCGCGGTTCAGCACGGTGCGGGCGTTCGCGGACTGGGAGAAGAGGCCCAGCTGGATGTACCACGGCTCCCGGGCATTGGCCGCGGATTGCGGCGCGGCAGGCAGGGGCTTCGCCGCCTCTCGCCTGGGACTCGGAGAAGCGGACGGCGGCTGCGGAATCAGGCGCGCGGGCCGCGGCGCCTCCGCCTGCGGCCGGGTCGCGCCGCGCGGGAGTGGCGCCGCGTCCGCCCGGGGCTTCATCCCGGCGGGTGCGGGCGGCAGGTCCTGGGCCTCGAAACTCGCCGGGGCGGCCAGGCCCAGCCGGGCGCGCGATGCCGCGGCACGATCCAGCTTGCCCGAACGTTCCCCGCTGCGCGCGGCCGCGGCCAGCGCGCCCGCCAGGAAGTCGCCCGCCGGGTAGCTGGCGGCGTAACGGTCGAAGCACTCCAGCGCCCGGGCGGAGTTGCCTGCCGCCATCAGCGCCTGGCCCCAGCCGTAGAGTCCGCGCTGGGCCTGTGGCCGGCCGTGCGAGGCCGCCTCGTAGGCCACGGCCGCCTCCCCCGGCACCCGGAGCCCCATGGCCACCCGGGCCCGGAACAGCAGCACGCTCGGGGCGTCCGGGGTCTTCGAGAGGCGCACCTGGCAGCGGGCCAGGCACTGATCGGCGGCCCGGTAATTGCCCCGGGCGTAGTAGAGCTGGCCCAGTTCGAGGAGGGCCTGGGCCCCGGTTACTCCCGCGGTGTCCACCTCCGCGGCGCGGCGGAGATTGCTCTCGGCCACCGCGGCGTCGCCCACCATCCGCGAGGCGCGCAGCCAGCCGGTGGCGCGCAGCTCCTGCGTGGCGGCGTTCTCGCCCACCAGCCGGTAGAGGGCCAGCGCCTCGGCGGGCCGGCCGGAGCGCGCCAGCTGTTCCGCACGGAGCAACTCGACGGCGGTGGCGGGGCGCGGGGCCTGCGCCCGGACGGGCGCGGCGAGGGCCAGCGTGGCGCCCAGGAGCGCCCAGGCGGCGCCGAACGGTCCGCGGCTCACTCCCCCTCCGCCCGGCGCCCGAACAGGGCCTGCCCGCGAGCCTCGGTGATTTCACCCCAGGCGTAGGAGCCGATCTCCTCCGGCGCGCCCGGCACCGCCACGGTGCGATTGGTGCGGGTCCGCGCCAGGAGCGTTCCCGGCAGTCGCGGGTGGGACTTCTCCAGGGCCAGTTCCACGCGGCGGCCCACCAGGGAGCGGCTGCGGCGCTCGGTGATCCCCTTCTGCAGCTCGAGCAGCCGCGCCAGGCGGGCGGTCTTCACAGACTCGGGCACCTGCCCGTCCAGCTCCGCGGCGGGCGTGGCCGCGCGCGCGGAGAACTTGAACGCGAAGCAGGTGTCGAACTCCACGCGCCGGCAGAGCTCCAGGGTCTCCTCGAACTCGGCGTCGGTCTCGCCGGGGAAGCCCACGATGAGATCGGTGGTCAGCGCCAGGTCCGGCACCAGCGCGCGGGCCTGGTCCACCAGGTCCAGGTAGCGCTCCCGGGTGTAGAAGCGGTGCATCCGCTCCAGCACGCGGTTGTTGCCGGCCTGCACCGGGAGGTGGATGTGCTCCACCACGCGGGGATGCTCCGCCACGGATTCCAGCACGTCGCGGGTCATGTCCTGCGGATTGCTGGTGGTGAAGCGCACGCGGCGCACCCCGGGCACGTCCGCGACCACGCGCAGCAGGCCGGCGAAGCGCAGCTCGCCCCAGTGATAGGAATTCACATTCTGGCCCAGGAGCGTGACGTCGCTTACCCCGCCCTCCGCCAGCCGGGTGACCTCGCGCAGGATGTCCCCCGCGGGGCGGCTGACCTCCGGACCGCGGGTGGTGGGCACGATGCAGAAAGTGCAGTGGTTGTCGCAGCCACGCATGATCGTGACCATGGCGCGGTATCCGGCCTGCGCCGCCGGCGGCACCGGGTGCTCCGCGGAGACGGACCGGGCGCGGTCCACCGCGCGCACCCCCCCGTTCATGCCCCGCCGGATGTACTCCGGGATGCGCGGGTAGGCCTCGGTCCCCAGCACCAGGTCCACGGTGGGCACTTTCCGCTGGACCTCCTCGCCCATGCGCTGGGACATGCAGCCCATGACCGCGAGAAGCCGCGCGCGGCCACGCACCCGGTGATCACCGAGCTGCGAGAGCCGGCCCAGGATCTTGATCTCCACCGCCTCGCGGATGCTGCACGAGTTGACCAGGATGACATCGGCCTTGCCGGGCGCGTCCACGGACACCAGCCCGTGGCGGTCGAGGAGAGCCGAAAGCCCCCCCGAGTCGTAGTCGTTCATCTGGCAGCCGAAGGTCTCGAGGTAGTAGCGGACGCCGTGGAGGTCCGGGGTGGCCTCCCCGCTGCCGAGGTGGATGGGCTGGCTCATTCAACTCCCTGGGATGGAAGCGCTTCGATCGTACGGCCGGTGCGGCAAGTGCTTAGTCTGCATCATTTGGGGGGGAATGAGAAGGGGCGCCGGGAACCTTGATTCGCCGGTAAGAAGTGGTCCGGGAAAGAAAAAGCACCTTGCCGACCGCTCCAGGAGCGGTTAAGTGAAGGAGGAGTTCCGAGGCTTCCCCTTCACCAGCGAGGTGCACGGATGAACCTACGCCAGGCCCGCCT
>JACRLI010000009.1 GCA_016235265.1 Candidatus Eisenbacteria bacterium | reverse complement strand
TGAGCGCCAGCGCGAGCACTGGGACTCGGTGCTGGCCGAGGTGGTGCGCACCGGTCCGCGCGTCACCGTGCCCATCCGGGAGCGGCTCAAAGCCGGGGTCAAGGAGCGCTTCGGGGCCGCGCTGCGCACCGCCGACCAGAACCCGGTGATCCTCACGTTCCACCGCGTGGTGGACCTGGAGGACCCGCTGGAAGTCAGTGCCACGTGCCCGTGGATTTCGCTGCGCACCTTCGAGGCGCTCCTCGACCGGGCCACCCGGGAGTTCGAGGTGGTGCCGCTCCACGACATCCTGCGCAGTTCCGGCAAGGGGCGCGTGCGGCTGGCGCTGACCTTCGACGACGCCTGGGCCGACAACCTCCACGTGGCCGCGCCGGCCCTGTCCGCCCGCGGGCTGCCCTGGGCGGTGTTCCCGGCCACCGCCTACGCCGGCACCGACCGTCGCACCTGGCAGGACCGGCTGTGGGAGGGCGCCCTGACGCTGTTCCGCCGCGGCGAGCCCATGCCCGCGGTGTGGCGCGGGGTGTGGCCGGCCGACCCGTCGCGTTCCCGGGCCGAGCTGGCGCTGCGCTGCCAGGAGGTGGTGGCCCGCGTGAAGCGCTGGGACCCGGGGCAGCGAGCCGAGATCCTGGGCACCCTGCCGGCTCCCGCGGAAGGCGGACCACCGCGCTACCTGGGCCCGTCGGAACTCAAGCAACTCGCAACGGCGGGGGTGCTGGTGGGCTCGCACACGCACGAGCACGTGATGCTGGCGCAGGCGGGCGAGGAAGAGGTGCGCCACGAGCTGGAGCGGTCCGCGGGCCTGCTCTGCGAGTGGCTGGGGGAGCGTCCGGGCGCGCTGGTGTATCCCAACGGCAGCGTCTCGGCGCGGGTCGCCGCGCTGGCCCGCGAGGCGGGCTACCGCCTGGGCCTCACCACGCGCGAGGGCCGGGTGGAGAGCGACGCGGACCCGATGCTGCTCCCGCGGGTGGACATGACCGAGGAGCGGGTGGCGGGCGCGGACGCGCGCTTCTCCTACGACCGCTTCCGCTACGAGCTGGCGCGGGTCCCGTGAGCGGGCGGCTCGCGGCGGACGGCGGGGGAACCCGGCCGGGCGGGGACCGCCCATGAGCCGCCCCGTGGACCTGGTGGTGGGCCTGGTGGACGGGCTCGGCGGCGGCACCGAGCAGCATGTGCTGGCGCTGTGCCAGGGCCTGCCCGGGCGCGGTTTCGATCCCGCGGTGGTGTGCGTGGTGGATCACGAGTTCCTGGGCACGCGCCCGTTCCCGTGTGAGACCGTGGCCCTGACCCGCGGGACGCGTTTCCTGTGGCGCCGCCAGGCGGTGACGGGCCTGGCCCGCCGCTGGCGCGCACGCCGGCCCGCCGCGGCGGTGGCCTACTTCGACAACGCCCAGTTCGCCGCGGTGCGCGCGGCCGGCGCCACGGACTCGGGCCCGGTGCTCTCGGCGCGGCGCAACATGGGAACGGAGCGTGGCTCGGACCGCCTGGTCCGCCGCACCAACGGCGGCGTGGCCCGCTTCGTGTGCAACTCCGAGGCGGTGCGCGAGGCCGCCATCCGTGCCGAGGACCTGCCGCGCGAGCGCACCGTGGTGCTGTACAACGGCATCCGCACCTCGCCGGCGCCCGCGGAAGGCTGGCGACCCAGGCACGGCGTGCCCGCCGACGCGCCGGTGGTCGTCTGCGTCTCCGGGATGCGTCCGGTCAAGGGCGTGGACGCGTTCGTGCGGGCCTTCGCCCTGGCGGCCCGCGCGGTGCCCGGCGCCCGGGCGGTGCTGGTGGGCGACGGCCCCGGGCGCCCGGCGCTGGAGGCGCTGGTGGAACGGCTGGGCCTGCGGGAGCGCGTGCACTTCGATGGCTGGCGCGAGGACGTGCGGGGGCTGCTGGCCGAGTGCCAGGTGGCCGCCCTGGCCTCGCTCAGCGAGGGCTTCTCGAACGCGCTGCTGGAGTACATGGCGGCGGGGCTCCCGTCGGTGGTGACCCGGGTGGGGGGCAACGCCGAAGCCCTCAGGGACGGGGAGGACGGAATCCTGGTGGAACCGGGCGACGGCGAGGCGCTGGCCGCCGCCCTGACTCGACTGTTGCAGGACGGGCCGCTGCGGCTCAGGATGGGTCAATCCGCCGCCCGGCGGGCGCGCGAGCGGTTCGATCGTGACGTCATGCTGGACGGAATGGCCCGCATCCTGGAGGAGGCGATCGCTTCATGTCCACGATAGACACCGGCCGGCCGGCGGCCCCGGGGGCCCGGGCGATGCTGCCCTGGGCGCTCCTGGTGGCCGCCACGCTGGCGTTCATCTATGCCCCGGTGCTGGCGGACCTGTGGTCCGACTGGTCCCACGACGACAACTACTCTCACGGGTTCCTGGTCCCGCCGGTGACCGCCTACCTGCTGTGGTCGCGCCGCGCCGACCTGGCGAAGGCGCCCCTGCGCGTGGACCTGCGCGCCCTGCTGCTGGTGATCCCGGCCCTGGCGCTGCTGCTGCTGGGCACCGCCGGGGCGGAGTACTTCCTCCAGCGCACCTCGCTGGTGATGCTGCTGGGCGGGCTGCTGTGGTTCGGGTGCGGGGCCGAGTGGGCCCGTCTGTGCGTGTTTCCGGTGGCGTTCCTGCAATTCGCGGTGCCGATCCCCTACGTCGTCTACTACAGCCTGAGTTTTCCGCTGCAGCAGCTGGCCGCGAAGCTGGCCACGGCGGGGCTCTCGGCCATCCAGATCCCGGCGGTGCGCATCGGCAACACCATCGAGCTGCCCACCGGCTTCCTCGAGGTGGCCGAGGCGTGCAGCGGACTGCGCTCGCTGGTGAGCCTGCTGGCGCTGGGGGCGCTGTGGGGCCGCTTCGGGCAGGAGCGCGCCTGGAAGCGCTGGTTCGTCTTCCTGAGCACCGTGCCCATCGCCATCGCGGGCAACGCGCTGCGGGTGTTCGCCACCGGCCTGGGCGTGTACCTGGGCGGACAGAAGTGGGCGGAGGGCGCCATCCACGAGTCCATGGGCCTGCTGGTGTTCGCCTTCGCGATGGTGGCGCTGGCGCTGGTCTCGGCCACGTTGCGCGGCGGCATCAAGCTGCATATCCCGCCGCCCCCGCCGCCCTCGGAGGTCCCGTGAGCGCCCGCCCCGCAGGAGCCCTGTTCCGCCCCGCGCTGATGGCGGTGTGGGCGCTGGTGCTGGCCGCGGGCCTGTACGCGCGCGCGCTCCGCTCGCACGAGGTGGCCCCGCCGGAGATGGCGCACCTGGACCGCATCCCCGTGAGCCTCGACGACTGGGCCGGCCACGACGAGCGCTTCGACCCGCGCATCTACCAGGTCCTGAGCGCGGACACCACGCTGATGCGCGAGTACCAGGCGCCCGGGCCGCTGCGGGACGTGTGGCTGTTCGTGGCCTACTTCCGCGGGCAGCGCACCGGCGCGCAGATCCACTCGCCGAAGAACTGCCTGCCCGGGGGAGGGTGGACCATCGTGTCCAACACCCCGGTGCGGATGCCCCTGGGTCCGCACACCGCCACCGTGAACCGCTTCCTGATCGCGCGCGGCGAGCACCGCGAGGTGGTCTACTACTGGTTCATGACCCGCGCGGGCCTGATCCGGGACGAGTACGCGCTCAAGGCGGACCTGGTGCGCAACGCCCTGCTGCGCCGTCCCACGGACGCCGCGTTCGTGCGCCTCTCGGCCCCGGTGCTGCCCGCGGGCGTGGAGGCCACCGACGCACAGATGGCGCGCTTCCTGGCCACGCTTTCCCCGCACCTGCTGCGCGCGCTGCCGTTCCCGGCGCTGGAGGCGTTTTGACGCACGCGTTCACCGTGGACGTGGAGGAGCACTTCCAGGTGCACGGGTTCGAGGCGGTGGTGGGTCGGGACGAGTGGGCCCGCCACGAGTCCCGGGTGGGGCGCAACGTGGAGCGCATCCTGGAACTGTGCCGCGCCCACGACGTGCGCGGGACGTTCTTCGTGCTGGGCTGGTGCGCCGAGCGCGCCGGCTCCTGGCTGGCGGAGATCCAGGCCGCGGGCCACGAGATCGCCAGCCACGGCCAGGCGCACGAACTGCTCTACTCCCAGGGGCCGGAGCGCTTCGCCGCCGACCTGCGCCGAAGTCTCGAGGTGCTGGGGGAGAAGACCGGCGGGCCGATCCTGGGCTACCGCGCGCCCAGCTACTCGGTGACCCGCCGCAGCCTGTGGGCCTACGACGTGCTGGCGGACCAGGGGATCGCGTACGACTCCAGCGTGTATCCGATCGCCCGCCGGCGCTACGGCATCCCGGACGCGCCGCTCTCGCCCTACCGGGTGCCGGTGGAAGGGGGGGGCTCGGTGGTGGAGTTCCCCATGACCGCCCTGCCGCTGGGCCCATGGCGGCTGCCGGCCGCCTCCGGCGCATACCTGCGCCTGCTGCCGCCCGCGGTGCACCACGCCGCGCTGCGCGCCTGCGAGCGCCGGGGCAGCCCGGGCATCGTGAACGTGCACCCCTGGGAGCTGGACCCGGGCCAGCCTCGCGTGCCGGCCCCGGCCGCCTCGCGCTTCTTCCACTACACCGGCCTCGGGCGCACCGCCCGGGTGCTCGAGGGGCTGTTCCGGGCGTTCCGTTTCGCCCCGCTGGGCGGGCTCCTGGATGCGGTCCCCGCCGTGGGTTCGGCCCCCGGGATCCCCGCGCCGGCGGGCGGCCTTCGCCCCGCAACCTTCGCCCCGTAGCCGACGGTCTCCGCCGTGACTTCCGGAAATCCCGCGCCGCGCCTCTCGGTGGTGCTCCCCGTGCTTGACGAGGAGCGCTTCCTGCCCGCGACGCTGGCCATGCTCCTGGCGCAGGACCTGCCCGAACGCGACTACGAGGTGCTCGTGGTGGACGGGGGCTCCCGCGACGGCACCCGGGCGTGCGTGGAGCGGATCGCCGCCGCGCACCCCGGGGTGCGCCTGCTGGAGAATCCGGCGCGGGTCTCCAGCGCCGGCCGCAACGTCGGCTGGCGCGCGGCCCGCGCCCCCCACGTGCTGTTCGTGGACGGCCACGTGCACCTGGCGGATGCCCGCCTGCTGTCCGCCTCGCTGGCCGCATTCGAGGCCGGGGCCTCGGCACTGGCGCGGGCCCAGCCGCTCGATCCACCCGGGCTCACGGCCTTCCAGTCCGCCGTGGCGGGCGCCCGCGCCTCGTGGCTGGGCCACCAGGGAGGCTCCGAGATCTACCGCGAGCAGGCGGGGGAGGTGGACCCCTCCAGCTCCGGCGCCGCGTACCGCCGGGACCTCCTGGAGCGTCTCGGCGGCTACGACGAGCGCTTCGACGCCTGCGAGGACGTGGAGTTCAACGAGCGCGTGAAACTCTCCGGGCTGCGCGCGCGGACCGAACCGGCGTTCACGGTGCGCTACTACCCGCGGGAAAGCCTGCCCGCGCTGTGGCGGCAGTGCGAGCGGTACGGGCGGGGGCGGGCCCGGCTGTGGCGGAAGCACCCGCGCACCCTGGGGCCCACCGTGCCCGTGCCGACCGCCTATTTCGCCGCCGGGATCCTCCTGGCACTCGCGGCGGTCATGGCGCACGGGCCCTGGCCCGCGGTGGCGGCCGCGTGGTGGGCGCCCTACGTCGCGGCCGTCCTCCTGGCCAGCGCGGGGGTGGCGCTGCGGGGGAGCGGGCATCCGCTGCTCCCGCTCATCTTCGCCGGGATCCACCTGGGCTTCGCCTGGGGCTTCGCCCGGGAGCTGATCCGGCCCGGCGCCCGCTTCACCGACTAGCGGATTCCGGCCTCGCCGGCCAGGGTCCCGCGCCCCACCGGCCGGGCTTCCCGAGCCCCACCGGCCGGGCCTGCCGCGCCCCATCGGCCGGGCTTCCCGAGCCCCACTGGCCGGGCGTCGCGGGCCCCACCAGCCCACGTTTCCCGCCTCGCCACAACCTGCGACCTGTCGTGCAATGAGCAAAAAGGTTTGCGATCCGCACGGATTTGGTCCATCATCCGCCAGATCCCGGTCAGCGGGATCCCCGGATCTCCCACCGCCCCGACCCGGGAACCCACACCCCCGCAACACGTTTACCGAGCGTCCCGACCGATCAGGCGCGCCTGGGCTCATTTGCCCGACGCGGCACTTGCTTTGCATCCTGTGGACGAGGAATGGACGAACGTACTTCCGCATCCCTGCCCTGGCAACCGTCCGGCGGCGCGGCGTCGCGAATTCACGTGCGGGTTGGACGCTGGAGTCCCGCGCTGGCTCTCGTGGCCCTCTGCGCCCTGCTCGCCCCTCGGACGCTTCCCGCGCAGACCATCACCCGCACCGTCACCTTGAGCTGGACCGCGCCCGGAAACGACGGGTACAGCGGCACCGCAGCCTCGTATTCGGTGCGCTATGCCACTTCGCCCCTGAGCGAGTCCAGCTGGGGCTCGGCCCCCTCCGTCTCCGGCCTGCCGGTGCCGCTCGTGGCGGGCTCGGCCCAGTCGGTCACCGCCTCCGGTTTCACGCCGGGCATCACCTATTACTTCGGCCTGAAGACAGTGGACGCCGCGGGCAACTGGTCGGCGCTCAGCAACGTGGTCCCGGTGGACATGCCGCCGGTGGCGCCGTTCATCACCGCGGTCAGCCCCAACCTCCTCACCGCGGGGACCACCACCGCGGTCACCCTCACCGGCCTCGATTTCCAGGGCCCCGACTCGGTGTGGCTTCAGCGCGCGGGCATCCGCCGCGCCGCCACCTCGGTGACCACGGTCTCCGCCACCCAGGTCACCTGCAACCTGGCGCCCGCCGCGTCCGACACCGGGTACTGGAACGTGGTCATCCGGAACACCGACGGCCGCGCCGACACGCTGCTCAACGGGGCCTACGTCCGTAACACACCGCCCTCCGGCGGGGCGCCCACGGCGACCTCCATCACGCCCGCCTCGGGGGCCAACACCGGCAGCGTCGGCATCACCAGCCTGGCCGGCACGAATTTCGTCGCCACGCCCGCGGTGTGGATCTACCGCAACGGGGAGTCCTCGGTGAGCGCCACATCCGTCGTGGTGGTGAGCTCCTCGCGGATCACCTGCACGTTCAATCTCTCGGGGCTGCGTCCCGGCGGGTGGGACGTGTACGTGCGCAACCCGGACTTCCAGACCGCGATCCTCTCCGGCGGCTTTACGGTCACCGGGACGGCGGGCCCGCCCGCGGTGGCCTCGGTGGCCCCGTCCTCCGGGGTGCAGGGCCAGCAGCTGAACGGGATGGTGGTGAGCGGCTCGGGATTCTCCGGCCCGGACAGCGTGATCTTCGTCTCGGGCGCGGCCCGCCGCGCGGCCACCTCGGTGCTGACGGCGTCCTCCTCGCAGATCACCTGCAACCTGAGCCTTGCCGGCCTGCCCACGGGCGTGTACTCGGCCACGGTGCGCAACGCCGACGGCCAGGCAGGCACGCTCGGAAGCGCCTTCACGGTGTTCGCCACGGCCACGCCCCCGGTGGTCACCGGCTTCACCCCCTCGACGGTCTACCGCGGGCAGGACATCAACGGGGCGCTGATCAGCGGCGGCAATTTCACCGCTCCCGACAGTGTGTTCCTGGTGAGCGGATCCGCCCGCGTGGTCGGCGCCGCCGTGACCACCCTCTCGACCTCGCTGCTGCGCTGCAACTTCAGCATGTCGGCCGCGCCCACGGGCGTATTCGACGTGGTGGTGAAGAACCCCGACGGCAGCTCCGGCACCATGGTCAACGCGCTGCTGGTGGAGGACCCGCCCTCGGGCACCGGGCCGTCGCTGGTCTCGGTGTCGCCGGCCTCGGGCGTGGCCACCGGGTCGCTTACCCTGACCTTCCACGGATCCAACCTGGTCGCCACCCCGATGCTCCGCCTCACGCGCGCGGGCCGCTTCAGCCTCACACCCACCAACGTGACGCTGAACTCCTCCAGCGAGGCGGAGGGCGTGTTCGACCTCACCGGGGTGTCCGCGGGCACCTGGGATGCCTACGTGCGCAACCCGAGCGGGCTGGGCTTCACCCTGGTCGGGGCGTTCACGGTGCTCGCGCCGCCGCCGGTGGCCCTGTCTTCCACTCCGTCGTGGGCGCCGCGAAACACCATCGTGAGCCTCACCCTCAGGGGCCGGGCCTTCAGCCCGCCCAACGCGGTGCGCCTGGCCGCCGGCGGGGTGCAGGTGGGGGCCACCGACGTGACCACCGAGGGGGACAGCCTGATCCGGGCCGTGGTGGATCTGCAGGGGGCCGACCTGGGCGCGTACAGCCTGCTGGTGGCGAACGCGGACGGCCAGGCGGACACGCTCCCCGGCGGCTTCGACGTGCGCCGCCGCCGGCCGGTACTCGCCACCCTGGGCCGCTCCGCAGCGCCCACCGGCACCGCGGACGCCGAGATCCCCCTCGCGGGCACCGCCTTGGACGAGGCGGACACAGTCTACCTGGCCCGCGGGACAGCCAGGATCCCGGCGTCGCGCTCCGAGCGCACCGGCGACACCCTCGCCGTGGCCCACTTCGACCTGCGCGGCGCCGCCCTCGGCGCGTGGACCGTGGTGGCGGTGAACGCCTCGGGCGACAGCTCCGCCGCGGCACAGGGGTTCGTGGTCCAGGCCCTGCCCCCGCATGCGTTCGTTTCGGTCACGCCGGCCTCGGCCTGCGAAGGGGAGAGCGTGACCGTGGAGGCGCTCACCACCGGCGCCGCCCGACCGGAGTCGCTGTGGATCGCGCGCGCCGGGGCGCGGCTCCCGGGCACCGCATTCACCACCGACACCTCCGGCGGTCGCTGGATCACCCGGGCCCGCTTCGGCCTCGCCGGCGCGGCCGCCGGCTCCTGGGACGTGAGCCTGCTGGATGCCGACACCCTGCTCGCGGTCGCCCCCGCGGCATTCCGCGTGGACGTGCCGACCTTCCGGGCCGAGGACCCCGTGTCGCGCCGGCTGCTGGCGCGCGGCGCCACGCGCCAGGACACGGTGCGCATCTTCAACACCGGCAACTGCCCCCTGGGGCTCGCGTTCGCCTCCACCGCCGGCTGGCTCACGGTCGCGCCGGAAGGCGCGACGCTCGAGCCCGGCGCGTCGGTGTTGCTGACCCTGGGGCTCTCGGCCCTGGGCAGGGCCCGCGGCAGCTACCCCGGGGCGCTCACCGTCAGCCCGCTGGCGGGAGGGGGGGCCCCGACCAGTCTTCCCGAGACGTTGCAGGTCCTGGAGCCTCGCATCCAGGTGGCGCCGACCTCCCTCACCGCGCATGTGGTGGCGGGCCGGCCGGCCCCCTCGGGCACGCTCCTCGAGGTTTCCAACGCGGGCGACGCGACGCTGCACTTCTCGTTGGGCGCGGACGTGCCGTGGGTTTCGATCGCACCGTCGGCGGGGGAAGTGGAGCCGGACCAGTCGGCGGAGCTCTCGCTCACCTTCAGCGCGGCATCGCTCGCCCCGGGCACCCATCACGGCACCCTCACGATCCTGAGCGACGACTCCTCGCATGCCGGCTATTCGGTGCCGCTCACGCTGGTGGCGGAGCAGCCCCCGGTGGGCTCTCCCTACGTGGTGGCCGACTCGTCGGCCTTCCGGATCGCGCTGGTCAACTCCAGCACCGCATCCCGGCGCCTGCGCCTCTACAACGAGGGCAGCGGCCTGGCGGCGTTCACCGTCCGGCACGCGGCCTCCTGGCTCGGGGTCGCCCCGGACACCGGGACCGTCGCGGTGCAGCAGTGGGACACGCTGACAGTGGTGGTGCAGGCCGCCGAACTCGGCTCGGGCAGCTACCGCGACACCATCGAGGTCCGGTGGGGCAGCGACGCGTCGCGCTGGATCCGGGTCCCCGTGCGGCTGGACCTCACCCGCACCGAAGTCAGCCCGCTGGTGTGCCCGGGCCCGGTGGAGGCCTCGTGGGTGCTGGCCACGGCGTCCCTCACCTGGCAGCCCTCGCCGGACGTGCGCGTGGCGCGCTACAGGGTCTACCGCCGCGCCGCGGGTGGCGCCTGGACGCTGGCGGCGGACTCACCCTCCAACGTGCTGCGCTGCCTCGACCCCGGGCTGGACACGCTGAAGGCCTACGAGTACCGGGTGAGCCCCGTGGATATCCGTGGCGCGGAGAACGTGGGCTGCGCCACCGCCAGCCTCGCCGCGCGCCCGCCTGGAGGGCCGTCCACCGGCCTGCCCGCGGTCGCCGCGACACTGGGCTACCCCAACCCGTTCGCCGCGCAGCTGAAGGTGCGGGTGGACGTGCCCGCCTCCGCAGGCACCTCCGCGCGGGTCAGGGTAACCGTGTTCGACGCCGGCCGCCGGGAGGTGGCCGTGCTCATGGACGAGGTGCGCGGCCCCGGCCGCGCGCTCCTCGAGTGGGACGCGCGCAATGCCCAGGGGACGCCGGTGGCCCCCGGCCTGTACCGGATCCGGATGGACGTCAACGGGGAGCAGGTCCACTCCGAGTGGGTGGCCCGGAGGTGGACGCCGTGAAGTCGATTCTCTCGCGCGCCGCCGTCGCGGCCCTCGGGACTGTCCTCATGCTGGCCTGCGGGCCGCACACGGCCGGGGCGCAGCCGGCCGGCGGGACCAGCGCGCTGCCGTTCTTCCTAGAGCCGCCGGACGCCGCGCGCGCCTCGCTGGGTGGCCCGCAGTCGGCCCGCGGGGGCGACGTCGCCGCGCTGTTCGTCAACCCGGCGGGCGCCTGCGGCCTGGCCCTGGAGGGCTTCGTCACCCACGCGGAACTGGGCCAGGGCCTGCGCCTGGAGTCCGCCGCGCTGGCGATGCCGGTGGGGCGCGCCGGGGGCACGCTCTCGGTGGGATTCGCCTACGCGCACGTGGCGCTCGAGGGGCGGGATGAGAATGGTGATCCGTCCGGCTCCGCAGGCTACTCCGCGGGCATGCTGCGTGCCGGGTACGCACGCAACTTCGGCCCGGTGATCTCAGCGGGCCTGGCGCTCGAGTACCTCTACCAGGGCATCGCGGGGGAGACCGGTTCGGGCTGGGCCATGGCGGTCGGGGCCCTGGCGCGCACGAAGACCGCGGACTTCTCCCTGGTCGCCGACCACGTCGGCCCGGACCTGAGCTCCTCCGCCGGCACCGCGCCGGCGCCGCGCACTCTGCGCGCCGGGGTGCGCCTGCATCCCGCGGGCGCCTTCGATCTGCTGGCGGAACTGTCGCGCACCGGGGAAGCGAGGCCATTCGGCGCCGCCGGCGTGGAATATCGGCCCGCGCCGGCGGTGGCGCTGCGGCTGGGCTACCGTCGCGACCTGTCCGGCACGGACCCGCTCAGCGGCTTTTCGGCCGGCGTGGGGTTCGGCACGGGGCGCTGGATCGCGGACTACGGGCTGGTGCAGGACGGGGGCCAGTCCCCGGTGCACCGGCTGAGCCTTCGGATCGGCCTGGGCCTGCCGCGACTCGCCCCCTAGCTGCTGCCCGGCCCCAGGCGCCCGCCCCTTCCTGCGAGACCTCAGAAGAACCCCGCAACCCGCTGTCCGGCATGCATCCATGTACCCGGGGAGGGCCCGCCATGGGCTTCCGGCCGCGCATGGGCGCGGCCTAACCAAGTTCCGCGCCGGAGCCGATAACTCCAGCCTGCGGGCGAGGGTATCTCCTCCTTTGACAACGCCGCCGCGGGGCGCGTAGATTGTCTGTTGGGGGAGTTCGGTCCGGCTCCGGCATCTTGCGTCTCCCATGGAATTTACACCCGCCCGGCCGCGCGGCGGGTGCGTGCCTCGTCCCCGGACCCGCAATGGAGGGAACCTTTGAACCTGGTCCAGGCGATCAACACATACCTGTGGGTGTGGCTGGAAACCCTGAAGGGGTTCCGGCGTCCCGCGGTGATCCTGCCGTTCCTGGTGTTCGGCACGCTGGAAGCCCTGCTCCTGTGGAGCTCGGCCCACTTCTACCAGGCCCCCTTCGGCTACTTCTGGATCCCCGTTCTCGAGTGGATCCCGGGGCGGGCCGCCACGCACTACCCGCAGTACTACCTGCTGCTCTCCCGGCTCCTGCAGAACCTGGACCTGGTGCTGAGCGCCCTGGTCGGCTCGATCACGGTGGGCTGGGGCGTGCTGGTGTTCCGCGGGGCGTACCTGTCACAGCCGGGCGCGCTGGGGCAGGGGCTCTCCGGCGCGCTGCGACGCGCGGGGGCCCTGGTCCTCATCGGGGTGGTGGTCTCGCTGGCCACCTTGCTGCTGAGCGTGGGGCTGGGAAGCCTCACCCTCGTTCCGGCGCTCCGCGACTGGCTGGTGGGCTCGCCCATGCGCCAGATGGCGCTCCAGTTCGTGTTCAACGTGGCGCTGCAGGCCGCGCTCATCTACATCCCGGTGGTCCTGCTGCTCTCCGAGCGGGGGCTGCTGGCCGCCTTCGGCGAGGGGCTGGGCTTCTTCTGGCGCCACCGCGTCATGAGCCTGCTGCTGGTGGCGCTGCCGTTCGCCGCGCTGATCCCGCTCAGCGTCACCCTCAACCGGCCGCAGGTGCTGGCGGAGCGGTTCCGCCCGGAGACCATCTTCACCCTGTGCCAGCTCAACATCGCCCTGGCCGCGCTGGTGAGCCTGCTGCTCACCGGGGCGGTGGTGCGCTTCTACCTCTACCGCACGCGCCAGGACCGTCCGGCCGCGACGCAGGAGGCCCGGTCATGAGAGCGAACCGCCTGTTGGTGGTGCTGGCCCTGGCGGCGGTCACCGCCGCCGGCTGCGCCCGCGTCGGCGAGGTGGGCACCCGCTTCCGCGTGGAACGCGAGTACTGGCGTGCCCGCCGCGCCCTGAGCGACCTCGAAACCCGCAAGACGCCGGTCAGCCGCGAGGACCTGGAGAAGTTGCGCGGGATGTTCCTGAAGGTCATGGCCACCGGCGGGGCCGCCACCGACCCCGCGGTGCGCCAGGTGAGGGGGGCGAGCCTGCTCCGCGACTACGACCTGCTGGTGAGCATGCGTCGCGGGGACGAGGCCGCCGCCGCGCTTGACCGCATCCTCACGGAATTCGCCACCGACGACCTGGTGGCCGGCGAAGGCCTGTACCGGCGCTCCCAGCGGATGATGGCGGCGGGGGACACCGCCGGCGGCATGCTGGACCTGCGCGAGGTGATCCGCCGCGTGCCGCCGCAGCTGGCGGCCGCCGGCAGCGTGCAGGCTCAGGTGCTGGGGCTGCCCTACGACATTTTCCAGTACCGCCTGCGCCGCGAGGGCCGGCTGGCAGGCACGGAGGAGGCGCAGGGCGCGCTGAGCTACTACTACGGCATCGCCGCGCGCGCGCCGCGCAGCGCCGAGGGCTTCAAGGCCCGGCTCATCGCCGCGAACGTCTTCGGGGAACTGGGCAACACCACCGTGGCGCTCTCGGTGCTCGACTCGCTGCAGCAGGAGTGCCGCCGTTCGCCCGAGCTGGGGCTGCAGCGGCAGGACCTGCTGTACCGGCTGGCGCGCCTCAACGGCTTCGGCCTGGGGGAAGTGGAGCGCTCCCACAGGTACCTCGACGAACTGGCCCGCGACTTCCCGAAGTCCGAGGCGCGCGGGCCCGCCCAGCTGATGCGCGGCGAGTTGTTCGCGCGGCAGAAGCGCAACCAGGAGGCCTCCCGCGTGTTCAAGGCGGTGGCCGAGGACGCCTCGCTCAAGGAACAGACCCGGGCGGCCGCGTGGCTCGAAATGGCCCAGCTGGCCGACGCGCAGAACAACTGGGAGGACGCGGAGCGCTGCTTCCGCGAGGCGACCGCCAACTTCCCGCTGACCTCCGAGGGCCTGGCCGCGCCGCTGATGGTGGCGGGCCACTACCACAACGCCAAGGACGCGGCGGGGGTGAAGAAGGCCCTCCTCGCGGCCCGCAAGACCTACGAGAGCATCCTGCAGCGCTACCCGGACGCCCCGGTGAACCTCCAGGTGCGCCAGCGCCTGGCGGAGACCTGCGCGCGCCTCGAGGACTGGCCCGCAGTGGCGGCCGCCTTCGGCCAGATGGCCGAGCGCGCCCAGGACCCGGGCACCGCACTCATGCTGATGGGCCGGCTGGCCCAGGTCCAGGAGAAGAAGCTCAACGACCGCAAGGCCGCGGCGGACACCTATCGCAGGATCCTCGCGAAGTTCCCGAAGGCCTCGTTCCGGGCGCAGGTGGAAGCGGAGATCCGGCGGCTGGGAGGCTAGCGGATGCCCTTCTCCGGCGTCCACGCGATGATGCTGGGCGGCGCTGCCCTGGCGGCCCTGGCCGCCGTGGTGTGGCTCTTCCGCGCACCGCGGCTCTCCGGGCTGCTGCTGGCGGTGGGCTACGCGTTGCTCGCCGGGTTCCTGGCCCTGCTGGGCCGCTTTGCGGCCGACGGGTTGCAGGAGAACGACCTGCGCTGGCTGGCGCGGATCGCCGTTCCGATGAGCGGGGCGGGCCTGGCGGCCGCCATGACCTTCGGACGCGACCGGCCGTGGGCGCAGTTGGCCTCCCGCGGGCGCGTGTGGCTGGCGTGGGTCATCGGGGCGGCGGGGGCCCTGTACGCCTCGGGCCGGCCGGAGTTCGCCAGCGTGCTGGTCCTCTCCACCGGGGGCCCCACGCTGCTGCTGGGCTGGCCCGCCACGGCGTCCATGGTGGGCCACCTGGTGTCGCTGATCGGCATGGCGATCCTGTTCGAGACCACGCTCCGCGCCGCCGGTCCCGACCAGCGTCGGGCGCTCAAGCCGGCCCTGGTGGGCTTCTTCCTGGGCCTGGGCTACTTCCTGCTCTGCATCAGCGCCTCGCTGCTGTTCAACCGGTTCTACGAGCCGCTGTGGCTGGCCTCGCCGGTCCCGGTGGCGGTGGCCTCGGTGCTGGGCCTGGCGGGCGGCCTGAACCGGCAGCTCTCCGACGCGCGGATCCCGGTGGGGAGGTCGGTAATCTACAGCTCGGTGTCGGTGTTCCTCTCCGGGCTGTACGTGCTCACGCTGGGGGTGGTGGGCGAGGTGGTCCGCCTGAGTGGATTGCCCTTCGGGAGCGTCGCGGTGGTGGCACTGGCCTTCCTGGCCTTCGCGGGGGTGGCAGTCTTCTTCGTCTCCAACCGCGTGCGCCGCAGGGTGCGCGGGTTCGTGGACCGCAACTTCTTCCTGACCCACTATGACTATCGCAAGCAGTGGTCCGAGGCCAACGCCCGGCTGCGCGCGGGGTTGAAGACCCGCCCGCTGTTCGCCGCCGCCAGCGAGATGCTGCAGGACGCGTTCACCGTGCGCGACGTCTCCCTGTTCCTGCGCCGCCCGGGCGCGGAGATCCTGGACCTGGTGCACAGCACGGTGCCGGGGGGGCCGCTGTCGGTGATCCCGGACGAGCCGCTGCCGCGCCAGCTGGTGCGCACCCGGCAGGCCTTCCTGCTGAGCCGGCGCGCGGACGATTTCGAGTCCGTGCCCATCTGGGTGGAGAACCACGCCATCCTGGAGCGCACCGGCGCGCGGGCCTGGTGCCCGCTCCTGGTGGGAGGAGAGATGGTGGGCATGCTGGGGCTGGGCCCGAGGCTCAACGACCTGCGCTTCAGCTACGAGGACCTCGACTATCTCGACGCGCTGTCCGAGCACCTGGCCAACGCCCTGTGGGGCGCGCGGCTGGCCGAGGCGTGGGAGGAGGAGGGGGAGCAGGATTCCATCCACAAGATGGCCGGCTTCGCGGTCCACGACCTGCAGTCGCTGCAGTCGCGGGCGCAGGCCCTGTCGGCCGCCGTCGGGGCCGACGCGCCGGAGAAGCTGCGCGAGTCGGCGCGCACGGTCTGCGAGGCCCTGGACACGGTGCTGGAGAACTGGGCGCGGCTGCTGCCGCAGGCCGCGGGCGCCCGGGTGCGCTGCGACCTCAACGACCTGGTGCGCGAGGCCGTCGGCGAGCTGGCTCTGAACGGGGCACGGCCGCGCGTGGAGCTCGCCGAGCAGCTGGGCGAGGCGCTGCCGCCGGTGCAGGTGGACCCGCCGCGCCTGCGCGGGGTGATCCGCACGCTCCTGACGAACGCCATGGAAGCCATGCCCGCGGGAGGCAAGCTCACGCTGACCACGCGGCCGGAGCAGGAACGGGCGGGCCACGCAGGGCCCACCGCGGTGGTGCTCTCGGTCACGGACTCCGGCGCCGGCATGACGAGGGATTTCCAGGAGCAGCTCCTGTTCCGTCCCTTCGTGACCACCAAGGAGCACGGCATGGGGATCGGGCTGTTCCAGTCCAAGCAGCTGGTCGAAGCCCACGGCGGCTCGCTGCGCGTCAGCAGCGAGCCGGGACGGGGCACCACGGTGGAACTCGAGCTGCCGGTCGCACGGCCGGCCTGAACCACGGTTTTTGAAGACCGGCGCGCCCCCGCGGTGCGCCGGACCTGGGCCCGGTGCGCCGGGCCCCGCGAGATCACCCGAGAGGATCGACTCCAATGTGCGATTGCTGCGCCGTCAAGGACGCTGGGCCTGGGTGGCCGTAGCGCTGGGGGCCTGCCTGGCCGCCGCGCCCGCGCCGGCCCAGACACTGCTGAGTTCGCCCCCGCACGCGGAACTGAGGCTGGATGGGCCGGTGCGCGTGATCGGGCCGTCGCCGCTCATGCTCGAGGAGCCGCTGCGGGGTGAGTACCTGCTGACCGCCGAGAAGCCGGGCTTCGTCGTCCAGAAGGCGCGGCTGCGCTTTCCCGAGGGCGGCGGGCCGGCGCGCCCCGCGGGGTCCGGCCCGTTCAGCGGGGTCAGCGGCGTGATCCGCACGCTGGCGCTGCCGGGCGTGGGCCAGATGGCCGCCGGAGAGCGCGGGCACGGCTGGGTGATGCTGCTCACCGAGGCGGGCGCACTGGGCATGGTCATCAAGAGCGACGCCGACGCGCGCCACGCGCTGAACGACTACAACAGCGCGTACGACCGTCTGCAGGCCGCTGCGGGGACCACCGTGACCGCCGAGGAGCAGACGGATCTCGAGATCGCGGTGCGCCGGGCGCAGTACCTCCAGGACGACGCGCGCGCCTCGCGCCGGCGCTGGCTGGTCTTCGCCGGCCTCACCTGGGGCTACTCGGTGCTCGACCAGGCGTTCCTGCGCGGGGGGCTGGATGTGCGCACGCACGGCTTCGACACCCTGAGGGTCACCCTCCAGCCGGTGTCCCGGACCCAGGCCGTGCTCCGGTCCGCGCTGGTTCCGGGCGCGGGGCAGGCATACGCGGGTCACCGCGGGCGCGGCGCATGGCTGCTGCTGTTCACCGGCGGGCTCACCTCGGTGGCCCTGGCCGGGGAGCATCACTTCGACCGCACGCTCAGCGAGCAGGCCGAGGCGCAGGCGCGCTACGACGCCCTGAGCGCCCGCACCTCCGACGTGGACCGCCTGAACTCGGCCCGCGACGCGCTGCAGCAGCGCTACAGCGACGCCTCCAGCGCCCGGCGCACCCGCACGCTGCTGTGGGCGGCGGCGGGCACGGCGTGGGTGCTCAACATCCTGGACGCGATGGTCATGGACATCCCGGGCGCCGACGGCCGCACGGCCGCGCTGGACCGCGAGGGGATGTACGCGCAGGTTGACCCGGGCTCGGTGCGGCTCGGTTTCCGTAGGGGGTTCTGAAGTGATCCGCTCTCTCTCGAAGGTCCGCGGGCGGAGGGGCACGCCCCGGGGCCGCATCGCGGCGGCGCTCCTTGCGGGCGTCCTGGCGGTGTTCGCCGGCTGCTCCAAGGATGTCACGCCTCCCAATGTGACCGCCCCGGTGGTCAACGATCTGACCGTGGTGCCGCGCGCCCGCCTGGAGGTGGGCGACCACCTGATCCGGGTCAGCTGGACCGTGGATGACACCACGCGGATTTCAACGTACCGCGTGTTCCGGAGCACCACCGCCACCGGCGGCTACACGCTGCTGTCCACCACCGCGACGCGCTCGTACACCGACCGCACCGCGCAGTACAGCACCACCTACTTCTACCAGGTGGTCTCGGTGCTGACCGACAGCCGCCTGAGCCAGGCCTCCACCGCGGTGTCGGGCACGCCCAACCTGTACTCCATCGCCATCAACGGCGGGCAGCCGCGCACCCGCGTGCTCACGCTGTCGCTGCAGCTGAGCGCGCCGCCGGACACCCGCTACACCCAGATCTCGGAGCGCGCCGACTTCGCGGGCGCGCCGTGGGACGTGTTCCAGTCGGCCCGCAGCTACGCCATCCAGGCCGGCGACGGCTCGCGCACCCTGTGGGCCCGCTTCCGCGACCGGGACGGCAACGACTCCGAGCCGGTGTTCGCCACCGTCATCCTGGACACCCAGGCGTTTGTGGATTCCGTGCAGGCCTCGCCGGCGGGGGGCGTGCACGCGCCCGGCTCGGTGGTGCACTTCCGGGTCCGCACCCGGGGTGCCGAGACCGGGGGCAACGCCACCGTGGACCTGGGCCAGCGCCTGGTGGCCATCGCGCTCTCCGACCAGGGCGTGAACGGGGACACCCGGCCCGGAGACGGCATCTACGAACTGGACTACATCCTCCCGCGCGGCTTCGACGTGCTGCGCGTGCCGGTGACCGGCCACTTCACCGACGCGGCAGGCAACCGGGCCCCGGACCTGCCGGCAGACAGCCTGTTCACGCTGCACACCCCGCCCTCGGCGGTGTCCCTGGTCTCCGTTTCCCCCGCGGCCGACGAGAACTCCACCGCGCTCGACCTCACCTGGACACCCAACAACGAGGCGGGCTTCGCCAGCTACCAGGTCTTCCGCGGCGACGGGGCCGCCGGCCTGCCCGCGGCGTCCTCGTACTCGCGGCTCACCACTATCCCGGCGCGCGCGACGGTGACCTTCACCGACGGGACCGCCCGCGAGGGGCAGCGCTACGCCTACCGGGTGGACGTGCTGGATTCGCTGGGCTACGCGGCGCAGGGCGCCCCGTTGCTGGCCACCGCCCGCTCCCAGGGCGCGGTCACACTGAACCCGCCGGTGCCGGGGCAGGGCCCGGACTCTCTGAACGTGGTGCTGACGTGGAGCCAGAGCAACGACCCCATCTTCGCCAGTTACGCGGTGATGCGGGCCGAGGGCGCGGACACGATCGTGGCCCCGTCGGACGGCGCGTTCCTCTCGGTCAGCTCCATCACCACCAAGGGCACGCTCAGCTACGTGGACGTGACCCCGCGAGAGAACACCGCCTTCTGGTACCGCGTGGACGAGGTGGGCAACACCGGGATCCGGCACCCGTCGCGGCCTCGGGCCTACCTGACGCTCAACGCGGCGCCGCCGGCGGTGGCCCTCTCGCCGCCGTTCGAGGCGGTGGATGGGAAAGTGTCCCTGAGCTGGACGCGCTCCACGGCGAAGGACTTCACCTCCTACCGCGTGTACCGCGCGCAGGGCGCGGGGGCCGACACCACCATCGGCACGCTGGTGTTCCGGACGCTCTCCGCCGGCAGCCTCACCGCGGTGGACAGCGTGGGCCTGCTGGGAGGCACGCAGTACTGGTACCGCACGTGGGTGACCGACAACCGCGGCCTGGCCACGGCCAGCACCGAGCAGACCTACACCACGCACAGCCAGCCGCCACCGGCGGTGAGCATTCTGGGCAGTACCAGCGCCGGCCCGGGGGTGGGCATCAACTGGTCGCAGAGCACCATCCAGGACTTCGAGTCCTACCGGGTGTACCGTTCGCGCGACGTCAGCGTGAACAACGGCTCGGTGCTGGCGGGCACGGTGACCGACAAGCGCTCCACCAGCATCTTCGAGAACTTCGGGCACATCGCCGGGGCCGACTCGCTGAAACCGAACACCGACTACTACTACCGGGTGTACGTGTACAACAAGG
Source organism: Candidatus Eisenbacteria bacterium (assembly GCA_016235265.1). Taxonomy (NCBI): domain Bacteria; phylum Candidatus Eiseniibacteriota; species Candidatus Eiseniibacteriota bacterium. The sequence goes on along the minus strand of JACRLI010000009.1, from coordinate 148,173 downwards.
GCGGGCTGTCCACCGGCAGCTCCCCGCTCCTGGTGCGCACCCCCGCATGGTCCACCTCGCCGGTGCGCCCGGCGGCGCTCAAGCCGCGCCCACCGGCGCTGCCGACGCGGCGCTAGGCGCGATCGAAAGGAACGCCGGCCCGGGCCCGCCCCGGGCCGGCGGACCCCCGAATGACGCCACTCATCATCCGCCCTTCCCAGCGTCCGCCCGAGGAGCGCCTGCCCCAGGCGCACGGGATCAGCGTGACCAAGCGGCTGCTGGACATCCTGCTGGCGGGTTTCGGCCTGCTGGTGACGCTGCCGCTGTGGGCGCTGATCGCCCTCGCCATCAAGCTGGACAGCCCCGGGCCGGTGTTCTACCGGCAGGAGCGGGTGGGGCAGGACCGCCGCCGCCGCGACCGGCGGCGCGAGCGCGGGGGCGCGCCCGCGCCGCGCCGCGCAGAGGGCGCCGAGACCGGCCCCGAGCGGCGCCGCAATGACCGCCGCCTGGAGCCGGGCGCGGGCCAGCTGTTCCACATCGTGAAGTTCCGCAGCATGCGCACCGACGCCGAGGCCGCCGGGCCGGTGTGGGCGTCGCGCAACGACCCGCGCATCACGCGCATGGGTGGCTTCCTGCGCAAGAGCCGGCTCGACGAGCTGCCGCAGCTCTGGAACATCCTGGTGGGGGAGATGAGCCTCGTGGGGCCGCGGCCCGAGCGGCCGTATTTCGTCAAGCGGCTCATGGACCGCTTCCCCGGCTACAAGGGCCGGCTGCAGGTGCCGCCCGGCCTGACCGGGCTGGCCCAGATCGAGCGCGCCTACGACGAGGACGAGGACGACGTGCGGCGCAAGCTGGCCTACGACCTCTTCTATATTGACCACCGCCACATCCTGGTGGACCTCAAGATCCTGGTGCGCACCGTGGGTGTGGTGCTGGGCCGCAAGGGCGCCCGCTGAATTTTTCCCAACACCGCTATCTGCTTATCCCTGCGACTGTTGAAACCCCGGCCCGGGCGTGTTAGGCTGTCGGCATGTCCGCCGCCATGGAGGCCCGCGCGTTGTCCGTCCTGGACAGCCTGGACCAGGCCGTGCTGCTGCTCGACGCCAACCTCGGGGTGCTCCTGGCCAACCGGGCCGCGACGCGCATGCTGGGGATTCTCGCCCAGGCCGGCTCGGCGCCAAGAGCCGATGAACTTCTCTCGCCGGAGCTGGTGGAATGCGCGCGCGAAGTGCTGCGCACCGGGCGGGCGCGGCTGGGGGTCGCCGGCCATGCGAGGGGGGACGCTTCGCAGCCGAATCCCGTGCGCGCCGGCATCTCGCCCCTGGAGCCGGGGGAGGGTGGCGCTCGCGGCATCGTGGTCCGGCTTGCCGTGGCAGCATCCCTCGACCACCAGGAACGGCGCCGCCGGATGCAGGAGCGGCTCGAGGCCCTGGGAGAGCTGACCGCCGGCGTGGCCCACGTGGTCCGCAACCCGCTCACCGGGATTTCCTCGGGGGTGGAGTTCCTGGGCCGGCAGATGGCCCGGGATCCGGTGCAGCAGGAAAACGTGGCCGCCATCCTGCGCGAAGTGCGCCGCCTGGACGGTCTGCTCGAGGACCTGCTGCGGATCACCCACCCGGCCGCGCTCGAGCTGCGGCCCAAGGGCGTGGAGGATCTGCTGCGCGAGGCGGCCCGCGATCTTTCGGCGCGCGTGCCCGGCGCGCGCGTGCGACTGGCCTGCGAGGCGCGGGTCGGCCGGCCGCGGCTGGACGCCGAGCAGGTCCGGCGCGCCGTGGTGGAGCTGGCGGTCAACGCCGCGCAGGCCTCCCCCGAGGGGGCGGAGGTCACCCTCGCGGCCGCGCTGGCGTCCGCCGACGCGACGCTGGTGGAGCTGGGAGACCCGCTGCTGCGCATTGACGTTTCGGACCGTGGGCCCGGCCTGCCCTCCGCGGTGCGCCGGGCGCCGTTCGAGCCTTTCCGATCCACACGCTCCGGGGCGCGCGGCCTCGGCCTGTACACCGCGCACGAGATCGCGGCGCGCCACGGAGGCGAGCTGCGCCTGGCCGACGAAGAGGGGGGCGGCACCCGCGCCATCCTGTTCCTGCCCTGGGAGATCCGGGATGACGACTGAAGCCCCGCCTGAGACCACCACCCGCGGCGACATCTGGATCGTGGACGACGAGGAGAGCATCCGGCGGTTTGTGGCCCAGGGCCTGCAGGCCGAGGGCTTCGCGGTCCGGACCGCGGCCACCGGCGCCGAGGGCCTCACACTCCTGGAGGGCGACGCGCCGGATGTGCTGCTGCTCGACCTGCGGCTGCCCGACATGACCGGCCTGGAGGTCCTGGAGAAGGCCCGCTCCCTGCACCCCGATCTCGCGGTGATCCTGCTCACGGCCTATGGCGACGTGGACTCCGCCGTGCTGGCCATGAAGCTGGGCGCCTTCCACTTCGCCAACAAGCCGATTCACCACGACCAGCTGAGCCTGCTCATCGGCCAGGCGCTCGACTCGCGGCGGCTGCACCGCGAGCTCAAGGCGCTGCGCCGGGCGCACGCGGACCGGTTCCCGCTGGACTTCGTGCAGGGCACCGCGCCATCCATCCAGAAGGTGTACGAGGTGGCGGAGCGGGTGGCCGCCAGCGACACCACCAGCGTGCTCATCGAGGGCGAGAGCGGCACCGGCAAGGAGCTCATCGCGCAGCTCGTCCACCACATGAGCGGGCGGCGCGACAAGCCGTTCCTCGAGATCAACTGCGCCGCCATCCCGCGGGAGCTGCTGGAAAGCGAGCTGTTCGGCTACGAGAAGGGCGCCTTCACCGACGCCCGGGCCCAGAAGCTGGGGCTGCTGGAGCTGGCCGACGGCGGCACCCTGTTCCTCGACGAAGTGGGCGAGATGAGCGTGCCCATGCAGGTGAAGCTGCTGAAGGTGCTGGAGCGCATGACCTTCAAGCGGGTGGGCGGCACGCGCGACGTGTCGGTGAACGTGCGCATCCTCTCGGCCACCAACCAGGACCTGGAACAGAACATCCGCAACGGGCTGTTCCGCGAGGACCTGTACTTCCGGCTCAAGGTGGTGCCGATCCACATGCCCGCGCTGCGCGAGCGCCGCGAGGATATCGTGCCCCTGGCGCTGTACTTCCTGGAGCAGTTCAACCGCTCGTTCCGCAAGGGCTTCCAGGACATTTCCCCGGCGGCGCGCGCGAAGCTGGAGGGGTACGCCTGGCCCGGCAACATCCGCGAGCTCAAGAACCTCATGGAGCGCACCGTGCTGCTGGAAAGCGGCGGGCGCATCGAGGAGGAGCACCTGCTGCACCTGGGCGCCGGCGGCGCGCGCGCCCCGGGCGACGCCTCGGTGCTGGGCCGCATCGGGGAGGCGCTCTCCGGCCACGGGTGGCCCGAGGACGGGGTACCCATGGAGCGCTGGGTGGAGGAGCTGGAGAAGTCCCTGATCCTCAAGGCCTCCGAGGCCGCGCACTGGAACCAGAGCCGCACCGCCGAGCTGCTGCAGCTCAACCGCGACAAGCTGCGCTACCGGATGAAGACGTATGGGCTGCGTGCGCCGGAACGCTGAGCCTCCCGCGGTCGCCATGCGCCGGCCCGCATCCGGGGCGCCGCGGGCCGGATTCGCCGCACGCGGGGCCGCATCCGCCGCGCTCCGCGCCGCCGCGGTGCTGCTGGCCCCGGCGGTGCTGCTGGGCTCGGGCTGCGCCTACACCGCGGGCACCGGGATCCCGTCGCACATCACCGCGGTGGCCATCCCCACGTTTGGGAACAAGACCGTGCAGTACACCCTGGCCCAGGAGCTCACCGACGCCGTGATCGACCGCTTCGTGCGGGACAACCACCTGCGGGTGGTGCCCCAGAAGCAGGCGCAGGCGGTGATCCAGGGCACGGTGATCGAGTACCGCAACGAGGTGTTCGGGTTCACCGCGGGCGAGCAGGCCCAGGAATACCGTGTGGGCGTGCGGGTGGAGGTGCGTTTCAAGGACATGGTGAAGAACAAGGACATCTGGAGCGACACCATCGTCAAGCTGCAGAACTACTCCACCGTGCCGGTGGGGGGCAGGCCGGCGGCCACCGAGACCGACGGCCGGCGGGAGCTGGTGGGCAAGGTGGCCGACGAGATCCTGTCGCGGACGGTGTCGAGGTGGTGACGCCGAGGCGCCCCGGCTCCCGGGGGGCCGCGCAGGGCCCCGGGCCCGGCAGGGGCGCCGTCCCCGGCGGCGGGCCGCGCGCCCTCACGCGCAGGGAGATCGAGACCGGCTCCGGTCCCGTGCCGCGCGTGAGCCTGCTGTGCGGCGGCGACGCGGTGCTGGCGGCGGAGCTGGCCGAGGCCCTGGCCGCGCGCGTGGTCACTCCCGGCATGGAGAGCTTCAATCGCGAGACCCTCCACGCCGCCGAGGTGAAGCTGCGCGACCTGGTGACGCGGGCCATGGAGCTCCCGGTGCTGTCCGCGGAGCGGTGCATGGTGGTGAAGGGCGCCGAGGCGCTGCTCAAGCAGGGCGCGGAAGCGCTGGCCCACCTGTGGCCCCCGCCGGATTCCGGCACGGCGCTGATCCTGCTGGCCGCGCAGGAGGATGCCGCCCCCGGGGCGGGCCGCAAGGGCGCGGCGCGCTGGACGGACGTCCTGCCCGCGCACGCCGCGCGGCTCGACGTGGGGGCGCCCACCGCCGATGACGCGATCCGCTGGGGCCGGCGTGCCGCGGCCGGGGCCGGTTCCACGGTGGACGACGAGGTCTTCCGCGCCGCGCACAAGCGCTGCCGCGGCGACGGTGCCCGGTTGCGCACCGCCCTGGAGCAGGCGGTGCTCGGGGCGTTGTGCGGGCAGGCGCCGGACCCCGCCGGCGCAGCGCGGCGGCCGACGATCGAGGAGGCCGAGGCGGCGCTGGAGGCCGCCCTGGCCTCCGGCGACTGGCGCGCGGTGTGGCCGGCGGCGGAGCGGTTCCGCGCCCTGGGCGGGCGGATGGATTCCAGCGGGGCGGCCCTGGTGCGCCGCGTCGCGGAGCGGGCCGGGGCCGGGGGGCCCGCCGCCGTGGACGCGCTGCGCGCCCTGTCCGCGCTGCAGCTGCGCTGGCGCCGCGAGATCGGATCGGCGCGCAAAGTCCTGGAGTGGAACGGTGTGGAAATGGCCATGACCCGGCTGCGCCGGGAGGAGGGGTGATGAGCACGCGGGTTGCGCTGGTCGGGACTGGGGACTGGGGCTCGAACTGGCTGCGCCTGCTGGCGCGGCTCAAGGACGTGGACCTGGCGTGGGTGTGCGACCGGGACGCCGCGCGGCTGGACAAGGCCGCGGGGATCGCCCCGAAGGCCCGGGCCACACCCGACATTGCCGACGTGCTGAAGGACGAAAGCGTAAAGGCGTGCTTCATCGCCAGTTCCGCGCCGACACACGCCGCGCTCGCGCAGCAGGCGCTGGAGGCGGGCAAGGACGTGCTGGTGGAGAAGCCCATGACGCTCTCCCTGGCCGACGCGCGCCGCCTGGAGGAGACCGCCGCGAAGGGCGGCCGGATCCTCATGACCGGCCACCTGCTGCTCTACCACCCGGCGGTGGAGATGCTGCGCGGGCTGGTGGAGAGAGGCGAGCTGGGCGAGGTCTACTACCTGTATGCCCAGCGCATCAACCTGGGCAAGGCGCGACGCGATGAGAACGCCCTGTGGAGCTTCGCGCCCCACGACATCGCCATCGCCCTGTACCTGTTCGGGGAATCGCCGGTGGACGTGGCGGCCCGGGGCGCGTGCTACCTGCAGCCGGACATCGAGGACGTGGTGTTCCTCACGCTGCGCTTCCCCGGCGGGCGCATGGCGCACGTGCATGTGAGCTGGCTGGACCCGCACAAGACCCGCAAGGTGACGCTGGTGGGCTCGAAGAAGATGGCGGTGTTCGACGACATGGAGCCGTCCGAGAAGGTGCGGATCCACGACAAGAGCATCCAGGCCGCCGGCCACGTGCCTTTCGAGCAGGCGCTGGCGGTGCGCTCCGGCGACATCGTGATCCCGCGCGTCCCCGGCGGAGAGCCGCTGGAGAAGGAGTGCCGCCACTTCCTGGAGTGCGTGGAGAAGCGCACCCCGCCGCGCAGCGACGGCGCCCATGGCCGGCTGTCGGTGCAGATCCTGGAGGCCGCGCAGGCCTCGCTGAAAGCCAACGGCGCCCCGGTGGCGCTGTAGACGTGCCCGGCAGGCGATCCTGCCTGCCACGGGCAGGACCGAACAGCAGGCAGGCCGACCCGCCCGCACTGCGATATCCGGAGGCTCAATGTCCGCAACGAAGTCCATCCACCCGGGGGCCCGGGTCGGCGAAGGCACCACGCTGGGCGAGTTCGTGGTGGTGGAGGAGGGCGTGGTGATCGGGCGCGACTGCGAGATCGGCCATCACGTGGTGATCCGCAGGGACACCGTGGTGGGCGACCACGTGCGCATCGACGACCACACCGTGCTCGGGAAGTGGCCGCTGCGCGCGCCCAACAGCATCCTGCCGGAGACCAAGGTGCTGGCCCCCACGAAGATCGGCGACGGCTCGCTGCTGGGCGCGGCCACCTGCGTGTACCGGGGCGCCACGCTGGGCAGCAAGGTGATGGTGGCCGACCAGGCCACCGTGCGCGAGCGCGTCACGGTGGGGGACTTCACCATCGTGGGCCGCGGCGTGGTGGTGGAGAACGACTGCACCGTGGGCCGCTACGTCAAGCTGGAGACGGAGAGCTACATCACCGCCTACAGCGTGGTGGAGGACCGGGTGTTCGTCGCGCCCCAGGTGTGCACCACCAACGACATGTTCATGGGGCGCACCGAGGAGCGCAAGAAGCACTTCAAGGGCGTGACCATCCGCAGGGGCGGACGGGTGGGCGGCGGGGCGGTGATCCTGCCGGGGCTCGAGATCGGGCCCGACGGCCAGGTGGCGGCCGGCTCGGTGGTGACGAAGAACGTCCCCGCCGCGCAGGTGGTGATGGGTTCCCCGGCGCGCGTGAAGCGCCCGGTGGGCGAGGAACAGTTGCTGAAGAACCAGGGCTGGCCGGAGTAGGCCGGTCCGTGAAAGGAAGCAGTCCATGGGAGTCCCGCTGCTGGATCTGAAGGCGCAGTACGCCACCATCAAGGAGGAGGTGCTGGAGGCCGTCCACCAGGTGATGGACAGGGCCGCGTTCATCCTCGGCCCGGAGGTCAGGGCCCTGGAGGCCGAGGTGGCCGCCTACTCGCAGTGCAAGCACGGCGTCGCGTGCGCCTCGGGCACCGACGCGCTGCTGCTGGCGCTCAAGGCCCTGGACATCGGCCCCGGCGACGAGGTGATCGTGCCCACGTTCACCTTCTTCGCCACCGCAGGCGCGGTGCACAACGTGGGCGCCACGCCGGTGTTCGTGGACATCCTGCCCGACACCTACAACATCGACCCGGCCGGGGTGGAGCGTGCCATCACCGCCCGCACCCGCGCGGTGATCGTGGTGCACCTGTACGGGCAGTGCGCGGAGATGGACCGCATCCTGGCCATCTGCGACGCGAAGAAGATCCCGGTGATCGAGGACGCCGCGCAGAGCATCGGCTCCGAGTACCGGGGGCGCCGCGCCGGCAGCATGGGCGCGCTGGGTTGCTTCAGCTTCTTCCCCAGCAAGAACCTCGGCGCCATGGGCGACGGCGGCATGGTCACGGTGCGCGAGGACGAGGCGCTGGCCGAGAAGGTGCGCCTGCTCCGCGGGCACGGCGCGAAGCCGAAGTACTTCCACAGGATGGTGGGCACCAACAGCCGCCTCGACGAGATGCAGGCGGCCATCCTGCGCGTGAAGCTGCGTCACCTGGACGCCTGGACCGCGGGCCGGCAGAAGAACGCCCACCGCTACGACCAGCTGTTCCGGGACAGCGGCGTGACCACGCCCACGGCGCTGCCGCACATGCGCCACATCTACAACCAGTACGTGATCGCCCTCAAGGAGCGCGACGCCCTGCAGGCCGCGCTGAAGGAGCAGGGGATCGGACACGAGGTCTACTACCCGCTGTGCCTGCACCAGCAGGAGTGCTTCGCGCACCTGCCCAGCAAGTCGTGGTCCCTGCCGGTCTCGGAGAAGGCCGCGCGCGAAGTGCTGGCGCTGCCGGTGTACCCGGAACTGCCGCCGGCGGCGCAGGACCAGGTGGTGGCCGCGGTGAAGGAGTTCGTGAGTTCCAAGAGCGGCGCGCGAGGGTAGGCCCCATGAGCCAGGACGCGACCCAGGAGACCATGGCGGAGGACTATCCCTTCGCCGAGATCGAGGCCCGCTGGCGGGCGGAGTGGGCGAGGGACTCCATCTTCCGCAACGACCTGAAGGCCTCGGGCCGGCCGAAGTACTACGTGCTGAACATGTTCCCGTACCCCTCCGGGGACCTGCACGTGGGCCACGGCCGCAACTACATCCTGGGCGACGTCATCGCCCGGCACCTGGTGATGACCGGCCACCAGGTGCTGGCGCCCATGGGCTGGGACGCGTTCGGGCTGCCCGCCGAAAACGCCGCCATCGAGCGCCGGATCCACCCCAAGGAGTGGACCTTCTCCAACATCCACAAGATGCGCCGCCAGTTCGAAGCCTGGGGCATCGGGCTGGACTGGGAGCGCGAGGTGGCCTCGTGCCACCCCGGCTACTACCGCTGGACGCAGTGGCTGTTCCTGAAGCTGTACGAGAAGGGCCTGGCCTACCGGGGCAAGGCCCCGGTGAACTGGTGCCCCTCGTGCGCCACGGTGCTGGCCAACGAGCAGGTGCTGGCCGACGGCGCGTGCGAGCGCTGCGGCACGCAGGTGGAACTGAAGGAGCTGGAGCAGTGGTTCTTCCGCATCACCGCCTACGCCGACCGGCTGCTGGAGGACCTCCAGCTCCTCGAGGGCTGGCCCGAGAAGGTCCGGGTGATGCAGGAGAACTGGATCGGGCGCAGCCGCGGCGTGGAGATCGACTTCCCGGTGCAGGGCACGCCCCACAGCCTGCGGGTGTTCACCACCCGCCCGGACACGCTGTTCGGGGCCACCTTCGCGGTGCTCTCGCCGGGACATCCCATGCTGGCCGGGCTGGTGAAGGGACTGCCGGGCGAGGCTGCCATCCACGCCTTCGCGGCCGAGGCGCGCCGCGCCCAGGGCGAGAGCCGCTTCCAGGAGATCACCGACAAGCAGGGCATGGACACCGGCCTCAAGGTGGTCAACCCCGCCAATGGCGAGGCCATCCCGCTGTACGTGGGCAACTACGTGCTGATGGGCTACGGCACCGGCGCGATCATGGCCGTGCCGGCCCACGACCAGCGCGACTACGAATTTGCGGTCAAGTACGGCATCCCGATCCGCACCGTGATCCAGCCGCCCCCCGACGCTCCCCGGGACTGCGCGTGGGAGGGGGAGGGGCCGATGGTGAATTCAGGGCCCTACGACGGCCTGCCGTGGCAGGAGGGCTTCGAGAAGATCGCCGACAGGCTGGAAGCCGAAGGGAAGGGGAGACGCACCACCCAGTACCGCCTGCGCGACTGGCTGATCTCGCGCCAGCGTTACTGGGGCGCGCCCATCCCGATGCTGTACTGCCCGAAGTGCGGCATCGTGCCGGTACCCGAGAAGGACCTGCCGGTGGTGCTGCCCGAGGACGTGGAGTTCCTCTCCCGGGGCGAGAGCCCGCTGGCGCGCCACCCGAAGTTCCCGCACGCCACGTGCCCGAAGTGCTCCGGCCCGGCCCGCCGCGAGACGGACACCATGGACACCTTCGTGGACTCCAGTTGGTACTTCCTGCGCTTCCTCACGCCGCGGGCCGAGGACAAGGCGTTCGACACCGCGCTGGCCAACCGCTGGCTCCCGGTGGACCAGTACATCGGCGGGGTGGAGCACGCCATCCTGCACCTGCTGTACGCGCGCTTCGTCACCAAGGTGCTCCACGACCTGGGACTGGTGGGCTTTCGCGAGCCGTTCGGCCACCTGTTCACGCAGGGGATGATCACCCGGCACGGCGTGAAGATGAGCAAGAGCAAGAAGAACACGGTCGCCCCCGACGCGCTGATCGCAAAGTTCGGCGCGGACACCTGCCGGCTGTACACGCTGTTCATCGGGCCCCCGGAGCGCGACGCCGAGTGGAGCGACGACGGCGTCATGGGCGCCTACCGCTTCCTGGGCCGGGTGTGGCGCTGGATGCGCGACGCGCTTCCGGGCATGGCCGCGGCCGACGCCGACCTCGACCCCGCGTCGCTGTCCCCGGCGGACCGCGAGCTGCACGGCACCATCCACCGGGCGGTGCAGCGGATGGGCGAGAATATCTCGCGCTTCCACCTCAACACCTGCGTGAGCACGCTGATGGAGGCGCTGAACGCGGCCCAGGCGTGGAACGCCCTGCCGGCGGGGGAGCGGCCGGCGGCCGCCGCCCTGTCCCGCCACTTCGCGGAGCGGTTCACCCTGCTGCTCGCCCCGCTCGCCCCGCACGTGGCCGAGGAGCTGTGGCGGAAACTCGGGCACCGCGGAAGCGTATTCCTGTCAGGCTGGCCCAAGGCCGACCCGCGGGCCCTCCAGCGCCAGGTCTTCGAGCTGGTGGTCCAGGTCAACGGCAAGGTGCGGGCGCGCATCGAGACCCCGAGCGGCGCCCCGGAGGAGGAGGTCAAGCAGGCTGCCCTGGCGCATCCCGGAGTGCAGCCCTGGGTGACGGGCAAGGCCCTCCGGAAGGTGGTCTACGTGAAGGACAAGCTCGTCAGCATCGTGGCCTCCTAAGTTATGTAGTTACAATATCTTGAGTGGCACCGTCAAGGTGCCTTCGACTTCCGGGCGAGCCCCGCGGCGCCGTACAACCCGGCGTGCGCGCGGGGCGTCCTAACGTTGGTGACGCAGAACGGGCGGGCCCACTTGGCGGATCACTACGCGGAAGACCCAACCGAGCGCGAACTGGCCGAGGGCCTGCGCCGGGGGGACGCGTCGGCGTTCGAGGCCATCTACCGCCTCCACCACCGGCGCGTCTACCAGGTGGCCGCGCGCGTGCTCGGCAACCCGACCACCGCCGAGGACATCGCCCAGGAAGTGTTCATTCGCGCCTTCGAGCGCGGGTCGCAGTTCCGGGGAGAGTCGAAGCTCTCGACCTGGTTTTACCGGCTCACGGTGAATGCGTGCCTGAGCCACATGCGGCGCAAGTCCGGGGTGAGCCTCGACGAGAACCCGCTGCTGGCGGAGACGATCGAGCGGGCCATTCCCGCAGCCTCGCCGCTGAAGGCGGCGCTGGACGAGGCCATCAAGAGCCTTCCGCCGGGTTACCGGGCCAGCGTGGTGCTTCACGACATCGAGGGCCTGGAGCACGAGGAGATCGCCAGGGTGCTGGGCGTGTCGGTGGGGACATCGAAGTCCCAGCTCCACAAGGCCCGTGCGAAGCTGAGGGATTTGCTGGCGCCGGCCCTGTCGGCGGAGCGCCGGTTCCGCGAGGAAGCGCGTCAATCATGAAACCCCTCCATCCATTTGAAGACTGGCAGCTGTCCGCCCATGCGGCGGGCGACCTGGAGCCCCGCGAGGCGGCGGAAGTCGCGTCGCACCTCGCGGGTTGCGCCGAGTGCCGCACCCGGCAGGCCGAGATGGCGCGGGTGGGGGAGGAACTCCATTCCCTCCCCGGCCTGCAGCCGTCCCGCGACCTGTGGCCGGCCATTTCGGCCCGCCTGGCGGGGCCGGCGGTGGCGGGCGCGCGCGTGACTCCCGCCCTCGCCCGTGCGACCGCGCCGGCACCCATGGCCCCGTGCCGCCAGCAGCTGGAGGCGTGGCGCCTCTCCTCGTACCTCGACGGCGATCTGGACGCTTCACACCGCGCCGCGGTCGAAGCCCACCTGGCCGGCTGCGCGGCCTGCCGCGAGCGGGCCGCGGACCTTCAGGGCATGGTCGCCGCGCTGCGCGAGCTGCCCGCGCCCGAGCCTTCACCGTTCCTGTGGGCCCGGGTCCAGGCAGGTCTGCGCGAGGGCCGGCCGCGCCGCAGCGGCCTGGCCGCCTTCGAGTGGCAGCGCTGGATCCCCGCCGGGGCCGCGGCGGCGGCCGCATTCGCATTCGTCCTGTGGTCGGGCCAGGCCCGCTGGTGGGATTCGCCGGGCGAAATCGCGGGCACCGCTTCGCACTCCGCGAGCGGGACGTTCCCCGGCGGGCGCGACGGCACAGCGCCCTCCGGGTCCGCGTTCGAACCGGCCTCCACGTCCGCCGGCATCATGGACGCCGCGCCGGCCGGTCCCTCGGCCCGCGTGGAGTTGCCCGCTTCGGAGCGCTACACCCGGGCCGCCCAGGCGTGGATCGAGGGCCTGACGCGCTCGGCCCGCCCGCGGCGCGCCGTCACGGCCACCAACGCCAGCACCGTCCCGGGCGCCGCGATGGATGACGCCTCGCTGGGCCCGGACCCCGACCCCGAGATCACCGAGGCCATTCGCGCCCACCTCGAGCAGCTGGACGCCAACATCCGCGATACCCAGACCAGCCTGGCGCTCAACCCGGGCAACGAGCGCGTGCGCGCCGCGGCCTGGGCCGCCTACATGGCCAAGGTCGAGTACCTGCGCTCCATCCTCACGCGGCAGGCGGGGGGGAGCGCCGCGAAGCCCTCCACCGCCCTGCCCGCCTCGTCCGTCCCGGAGGCCGCATGAGACACCGCCTCGCGGCGCTGGCCTTGGGCGCGCTGCTGATTTCGGGCGCGCTGCCGACCCTGCCGGCCCCGGCCGCCGCGGCTCCGCCGCCGCCCGCCCCGGCACCGGCCGCCGCGGCCCCGCAGGCCCGGACCCCGCGTGCGAAGGTCGCGCCCGCCGCGCCCGTGACCTATGCCGGGCTGGCCCATGACTTCGCCCGCCTGCGGGCCGAGGCGCGAGCCCTCGCCGATGAGTTCCGCGCCCTGCAGGCTGCCGCCTCCTCGCTCTCCCCGGCCGAACGCAGGCGCCGCACCGCCGACCTGGACGTCCGCAGCCGCTCGCTCGCCGCCCGCATGGAGCAGCTGGATGCCCGCGTGGCCGCGCTGCCCGAGGGTGCGCCGATGATCCCCAACCTGGCCGGGCTCAACGCCGACTCGCTGGCCCTCGCGCTGGCACGCGAGTTCGAGCCGGTCCTGCGCGCCTTCGGGCGCCTCGCGAACCCCTTCGCCCGTAATGCCGGCAGCGGTCCCGAGATCCCCTGGGTGGACTGGAAGGCCCACCTGAGGGTCACCCCGCTGCCCACCGTGGCGACGCGGAACTTCACCCGCACCGCGGCGCCCGCGGCCGGAATCGAGCGCGTGAGCCTGGCGCACCGCTTCGGCGACGTGCGCGTGGTGCAGAGCGCCGACGAGAGCCTGCGGGTGGCGGTGAGCATCTCGGTGCAGGGAAACATGACGGAGGCCGACGCCCGGGCCCTGGCCGACCAGGTGCGGCTCGACCTGGCCATGGACACCGCGTGCGCCGCGCTGGCCAGCATCCCGGAGCTGCGCGGCGAATCCGACCGCGCCATCCGGGTGGACCTCACCCTCTCGGTGCCCCGCGCGCTCGGCGCCTGCGTGCGCAACGCCTACGGGGACCTGATCGTCTCCGACGTGGCCGGTCGCGTGGACGGCAGCGTGTCCTTCGGCGACCTGCTGGCCCACGACCTCGGCTCACCCGCCCGCCTGGAGGTCCGCAACGGCGACCTGAAGGCGGAGCGGGCGCGCGCCACGCTGGACGCGGTGGATCAGTTCGGCGTGCTGCTGATCCGCGAGGTGACCGGGGCGCTCATGGTGGACGGGCAGAACTCCGAGATGCACATCGAGGATGCCCGCGGCGGGGCACAGCTGACCGCCCGGAACGGATCGCTGCGCCTGCGCAGCGCGGTGGGCCCCATCGGGCTCAGCGCCCAGAACGCCACCGTGGGGGTGGAGAGCGTGCGCGGGAACATCACCCTGAACACCCAGATGGCGCGCACGGAGATTTCCCAGGTGGCGGGCACGCTGAACGCCCAGTGCTTCGACGGCTCCCTGGCCACATCGTTCGTGGGCCAGCCGCAGGATCTGCAGACCCGCTACTGCACCGTGCGGGTGGAGAATCCGGGGGGGGACGTGAAGCTGAGCGGGGAATCCGCGCCCATGCTGCTCCGGATTCCCGAGGGCGGCGCGGGGCGGCGCTACGACGCCGTGAACCGTTTCGGCACGCTCACCCTGGAGGTGCCGCGCGCCGGCTCGGCCGCCATCCAGGCGGCCACCAACTTCGGCACCATCTACTCGGACCTCCCGATGCGCCGCGCCGACACGGGCGACTGGCAGCGGGGCGAGGCGACGATCGGCGGGGGCGAGGCCCAGGTGACCCTGCAGGCCGTCAACTCGAGCATTCGGATCACCACCGCAGGCCGCTGAAAGCCCGGAGGTTCCAGGATGGAACGGTTCCCGTCCCCACGCACTCGGTCCCGGAGCGCGACCCCGCGCGCCCTGTTGACGGCGGCCTGCGCCCTGGGGCTCCTCGCGAGCCCCCCGGCGCGCGCGCAACAGGCCGATGAGCTGCCCGTGCCCACGCGCCTGGCCCTGATCCCGTTCCGGTGCGCAAGGGCATGCCCGGAAATGCCCACGCTGCAGGCGGCGCTGGTGGACCAGCTGGTCGAGAAGAACACCTTCGAGCTGCTCATGACCCCCGAGATGGCTGACCTGCTGCTCCAGCGCCCGGAAGCGCGCACCGCCATGGATTCGCTCATCGCGCGCGCCGCCCGCGGCGTGGAGCCCGACAGCGCCACCGCGGCCGTGGTCCTCAGGCGCCTGAAGGTGGACGGGCTGATGTACGCCACGCAGGGCGCCAACGGCCCCTCGGTGGGCATCTGGAGCGTCAAGCCCCGGGCGGCAGAGGTGTTCCGCTACCAGGCCGGCAAGGCCACCCGCGGCTTCCTGCCCGAGTCGCGCCACGAGGGAGCCCAGACCAAGGGGGCCCAGTACAGCACCGGGGGCGCCCAGGCCAGCGGCGGCGGCGGCGCCCCCTCGGGCGCCAGCAGCAGCGGCGGCAAGAGCTCCGGCGAGCCCACCGCCCAGATGCCCACGCAATACGCCCGCGAAGTGACGCTGATGAACACTTCCGAGAGCTCCGACGTGCGCCTGGGGAACCTGGCCGAGAAGATCGCCGCGGAACTGCACAAGATCCTGCATCCGCACTCCGAGGTGGAATCCGGGTCGCAATAGGGGACCGGAGGGAGCGGGGCCCGGGATGCCCCGGGAGGGCGGTGCAGGGAGCGCGGGATCCGCGGCTTGAGCAGCTTGGGGCACCTTATCCGATAGTTGACATAATATACCTTATACGACAATCGGTTAGATGCGCCGCGAAGCGACTCGGAAGGCGCAGGGATGGCCGTAAACGAGCCCTACATCCAGGCCTACCGCCTGATCCCCCGGCGCCGGGACATCGGCGCCACCATGTACCTACCGGGGCCTTCTGTCTGCTGGCGGTCAATCGTCAGGAGGATGCGTTCTCGGATGGTCGAGGCCACGGTCCCCCTGAAACCTCCCCGCACTTCGGACAACGCCTCTCGGTGAGGAGCACCGAGACGTTCTCCATGCACTTGGGACAGATTCGCAACTGCCTCTCATCGCTCTGCTGCGGTCCAAGATCTTCAGCGCCTGCCACCCCCCCGCTCGCCCGCAAAAGGAGTCCACGAAGCTCTCGTTGATGAGCCCCCGCCTGCGCGATCCTGGCGCAGATGGCCAACAAACATGCGAAGCAAATCGCAGCCACACCGCCGGTACCCCTGGAAACGAAGAAGGCGCCGAGCAGCGCCACTAGGATTGCGAGTACCAAGAGCACGGACATAGGCGACCTCCGCGGTTGGGGTATCCGGAAGAGTCTACCACCCACGGGCCGACGCTGGCCTTGGAGAAGAGAGCTCTTGTCACTGCTACTTGATGTAGGTCACCCGGGAGGACTTGCTCAGGCCGCCGCCGGTCCAGCGCACGAGGTACACGCCCGAGGGGACGGAGCGACCACCGTCGTCACGTCCGTCCCAGTTGACCAGATGGGCCGGCAGGCGGCCGGGCGCGAAGGTCCGCACAAGCCGACCGCCAAGGTCGTGAATGCGGATGACCAACTGGAGCGACCCGGGGCCGGCAGCGAGGATCCTCAACCCGGCGGAACCATGCCCGGGATTGGGACAGACGCGCAACGACACCGCGGAGCCACGCGCCGCCCCGCGTTCGGGGACATCCACGGTCCCCGGCAGCACGGGGGTGTTGAAAGTAAAGTCATCAACCCCCTGCCCGACTTCCTTCATTCGCAACATGGCCACGACCGGAGCGGGAAGGCTGAACACTGTCAGGTGCCCTCCCCCGCTGTTGAATTCCTCTGCGACGACCTGCCCGTGAACATCGTAGGCCGTCATCGCCCAGGCCCCTCCATTGGTCGTGGATGGTGTAGCCCACGGGAACCGGCGAAAGGTCCGGGTAGAAGTCGAAGTTCACGACCTCGGCCGCCCACACCCGTGATGCGAGGCCGGCGCCAAGCGCGAGAGCGAGAGCGGGGACAATGACGGCGACCTGGGAGCGAAGCATGGCAGCCTCCGGATGTCTGAAGCTACCGGGTGTCCGGTCCCTGCGGCGGGATCACCCCCGGGGGCATCACCGGCGCGACCGGCGGCGCCGAGCCCGGCAGCGGCGGCATGCCCGGCACCGGCGGCGTGACCGGCGGCGCCACGGCATGCGGGTACAGCCGCGCGAACAGGTCGGTCATCACCAGCGCGGTGCGGCGGGTATTCTCCTCGATGTCCAGCATCACCTGGATCCACTCGCTGGCGAAGAGCAGGTACACGAACCCGATGGCCACCGAGAGCACCAGCCCCGGGACCACCGGCAGCAGCGCCATGTCGTGGCGGACCAGCACCATCACCAGCGCCGCGCCCACCAGCAGCAACCCCGCGCCGAGCACGAACCACGCCACGTAGCGCAGCAGGCTCGAGACTTTCCGCAGCAGCCAGAACTTGTCCTGCAGGATGAAGCTCCGCGACAGACCCGGGACGTGCATTGCTGGTCCCTCATTCCTTGGTAAGTTAGGGGGTGGGCGGACGTACGACGGACCTCAAGCGGACCACAGCGTGCCCTCGAAGTCCTCGCCGGGCACCTCCAGGGTGATGGCCGAGGACGCGGGCACCAGTTCGTGCGCCCCGTCGGGTGTTTCCAGCCGGACGACGAACTGCATCCGGTCGCCGGCGATGAGCCCCAGGTCGCGCAGGGGCACGCTGAGCTCGGTGATGGCCCGCGTCGCGCACACGCCCACGGCCCCTCCCACCTGCCAGCTCCCCTCCTCCCAGCGCTCCACTTCGAGCGGGCCCTGCTCGCCGGGATCAATCCCCGGAAGCCACAGCCGCGCGCGCACAGGTTCCCAGATTTCCAGGGCCACTTCAAGCCCGGCCTCCGCCAGGCCTGCGCCCGGCGTGCATGGCCCCGCCCTGCGCCCCGGGCTCGATGCAGCCCGCCATGCGCCACTCGTAGAAGTGGCTCACTTCGCCGTCAATCACCGGGCGCACCAGGCCCACCGGGGCACTGAAGGCCTGCCGGGTCTCCGGCCGCTTCACCGGCTGCGACAGACGCGCCGGCGCCGGCTGGCCCACCACGCGGTAGACGGCCTGCAGGCGGGCCAGGAACAGCCGGTCGAAGATGTCGGCGTCGTCGGTGAAGTGGTCGTCGCCGTACCACCAGAACCAGTCGCTGCCCTCGGCGGCCCCGATGTGGCGCCACGCTTCCTCGCGCGCCGCGGAGGTGAGCGTGCCGGCGCGCAGGGCGTGCTCCAGGGCCTCGCGGGCCTGCACCAGCAGGTCCCAGGCGGTGTTGTCCTCGGGATGGCCGATCCACACGCGGAAGTTGTGGTGGATCCACGAACCGGCGAACAGGTGCCGCAGCGCCGGCGCCTCCGCCGCGCTTTCGGCCACGATCTCCGAGAAGGTGACGGTGCGGATCCAGGGAGTGGACTCCAGCGCGCGGTAGAGCGCCTCCAGGAACGGCTCGCCGTCGTCCTCGTAGCCCTCCCAGCAATTCTCGCCGTCCAGGGCCACGGTGACCACCGGGTCGAACGGGCCGCGCCAGTCCTTCCCGATCCGCTCCAGCCGCGACATGAAGTCCCGCACCGCGACCTCGGGATCCACCGACTGGTAGGCGAAGCCGATGCGGTCGCTCAGTTCCTGGTCGCGGAAGAACATGAGCAGGCGGCGACCGGCGTGCTCCACGGCGAAGGGCTGGTAGAGCACCTCGCGCACGTCGCGGGAGGGGCCGGGCGGGATACCCAGGGAGCACGCCAGCACGTTCTCGTCGGAGGCCGCCCACGCGACCCCCTCCTCCGCCAGCAGGTGGGCCACCGCCTGGCTGACGCTGCCTTCCGACGGCCACATTCCGGCCGGCCGCGCCCCGAAGCGACGCTTCATGTCCTCGAGCGCGGTGCGCACCTGCCAGCCGGCATCCTCCGGAAAGTGCCACCGCGTGCGCGGCAGCTCGAGATCCGGCAGGGCTTCCCACGCCGCGCGCGGGTCCAGCAGCAGCGGCAGGATGGGGTGATAGTACGGGGTGCAGCTGATCTCGATGCGCCCGGCCTCGGCGGCCGCGCGGTAGGCGGGCACCATGCGGCTCAACACGTCCAGGTGGGCCTGCAGCACGCGGTGCTTTTCGGCCTCGGTGAAGTCGCGGCCGCGCGCGGCCAGGTCGGCCACGCCGCACCGCTCCCAGTGGCGGCGGTCCAGCCAGCCCAGGTGGAAGATGGTGGCCAGGTCGCGCATGTCCTGCGCGGGGAACAGCCGTTCCAGCTCGGCATCGGAGAGCGCAGCCCAGCCATCGCGCAGCCGGGCGCGCAACTCGGCCAGGCGCGGCCAGCGGGCGATGCCCAGTTTCGCGTTCAGCGAAAAGAAGTGCCGCAGGCCGAAGCGGCGCGCGGAGCCATCCAGCGTGTCCGCGTCGCGCTCGGCCACGACCTGGCAGTCGTCCCGCCGGCCGGCGAGGTAGGCGTCCACCTGGTCCAGCAGCGAGGGCACCAGGTTGAACGTGGAGCGCAGCGTCGGGTGCGCCTCCATGCGCTCCACCATGTCCACGTAGTCCTTGGCGGCGTGCAGTCGCACCCACGGCAGGGCCAGCTGGCCGGTGGCCGGGTCCTCGTAGTGCGGCTGGTGCATGTGCCACAGGAGCGCCACGCGCACCTTTCTCACGGTCCCTCCTTGGAAGAGAGAACGCCGGAGCCGACCCTGCTGGGTCCTGCTCCGGCGTCCGGATGCCGCTCTGCCGCGCCCTCGGCCGGCTGCAGGCTACTTCGCCGCGCGGGCCTTGACCTCGGCGATGGCCTCCCGCGCCGGTCCGGCGTAGCGGGAGGTGCGGTGCTCGGAGAGGATCCGCTGGTAGGCGGCCTCCGACTTGTCGAACTTGCCGGCCTGCGCCCAGCACCGCCCCTGGGCCCACAGGGCCATGGGCGTGAGGTCGCTGCCCTCCGGGAGGTCCGCCACCCTGCCGTACGCCTCGGCGGCCTTGTCGAACTGCCGCTGCTGCTCCAGGCACGCGGCCACCCCGGTCAGCCCGGCGCGGCCCTCGATGTCCTTGATGCCGACCTTGTCCGCGAACTTCTGGTACAGCTTCTGGGCCTCGGGGATCTTGCCCATGTCGAAGTTGGCGTCGGCCTCGTCGCGCAGCGCCCGCTTCGCGGTGGGCGTGCCCGCGTAGCGCTGCTGGATCTCCTTGAAGGCGGCCAGCGCGCCGTTGTAGTCCCCGGACATCATCTGGTACTTGCCGCGGAGCAGCAATTCGGCCGCCTGCTCCTCGTTCCGCCGGCCCTGGCCCTGCCAGAAGATTCCCAGCACCACCAGCAGCACCACCGCGCCCAGCCCGATCAGGACCTCGCGGGAGTGGGTCTCGACCCACTCGTAAGTCTCTGTGAAAAATGCAATTACCGGATCTTCGCGCAGTTCCTTGCGGGTCAGTTTATCGCTCATTGGCTGGCCTGGCACTCCCATCGCACAACCGGCGCGCCGCGGGGCGCGCCGGAAACCCCTGTGAATTCCAAGAAAAGCATGGTAACGGCCGGAGACGCGCTTGTCAATTGCAGTCCACCCCCAGCAGGCGGGCCCCCTCCCGGCGGAGCCAGGTGTGCGGCCGGCCGCAGCCGTCGCAGGTCAGTCCCTCCCAGCGTCGCAGGTGCAGGTCCAGCTCAGTGGCCCGCACCAGGGCCGGCCGGCCCTTGAGGCGCACCTCGGCCACGAGCCACGGGGCCCACAGCACCGAGGCGCTCACCAGCCCGTAGCGGGCCTCCTCCCCCCCGCCGCCCAGAGCGTCCAGCTTTCGGCGCCACTCCCGTTTGAGCTGCTCCACCCGCTCGCGGGAGCGCTTTTCGCCCCGCCGCGGCGATCCGCCGCGCTCCTCGCGCAGCAGCTGCTCGTAGTAGGCGTTGAGCCGCTTCTCCTCCTCGCGCGCCCCTGCCCGGGCCCGGCGCACGCGCTGCGCCAGCTTCTCGCGCATGGCTTCCAGCAGCGCCGCGCGGGCCTGCTCGAAGCCGGCGCGGACCGGCAGGCCGCGGCGCGAAGGCCCGCGGCCGGCGGGGGGTGGCACGAAGTCGTGCTGATCGCCCGGCGGCACCTCGCGGGACTCGCCGGTGGCGGGGTCGAAGCGCACCGAGCGCAGCTCTTCGCGCCCCTCGCTGCCCTGCCAGCGGACCTTGAAGTTGTAGACCAGCTGCGGGCGCACCTCGCCGCGGAGCACCGAGAGGGCCGGCTGTTGGCCCTCGATTTCCAGGCGCGACGCGAGGATCTTGAGCCCCTCCTCCGGCGGCACGCCCGAGAGCCACAGGTCCGCGGCCAGGCCACGGTCGCGCACGTGCGCGATCAGGGCCTGCACCGCGGGGCTGTCCCAGGCCAGCGGCTCGCGGTTCCCGGTGGCGCCGTCGCGCGCCGGGCCGAACTCCAGCTTCCCGCGGCCCAGCACCCGCGCCAGCTCGCGGCCCGGCTCCACGGTCCAGCCTTCGTCGGGGCCGCGCTCCACCCGGGCCCCGTGCACCTTCAGGCACTCCAGGACCCACTCGGTGAGCAGGCGGCCGCCCCGCGCGGGCGCGTCAGGCTTCATCGAGGATCGATTCATCCATCTCCCGGATCTGCTCGTAGCGCCGCTGCGCGGCCACCAGCTCGTCGGCCAGCTGCTCGAAGCGGCGGCGGCGCGCCTCGGCGCCCTCGCTGGCGTTCCAGGCGCGGAACACGCGGTCCTCCAGGGTGTGCGGCTCCTGGATGTGGCTCAGGATGTTCTCCACCTCGCCCACCACCAGCTCGAACAGGCGGATCTTGCGGTACAGCGTCTCCAGCACCGCGGACTCGATGGTGTCCTCGGCGGCCAGGTTGTACACGCGCACGTCGTGCGTCTGTCCCAGACGATGCACGCGCCCGATGCGCTGCTCCACGCGCATCGGGTTCCACGGCAGGTCGTAGTTCACCAGCACGTGGCAGAATTGAAGATTGCGGCCCTCGCCGCCGGCTTCGGTGGACACCAGCACGCGGTCCCCACCGCGGAACGCGCTCACCGCACCCTCCTTCGCCTGCTCCGAGAGCCCCCCGTGGAACGCGGCCACGCGCATGCCGCGCGCGCGCAGTTCCGAGACCAGGAAGTCCAGGGTGGCGGTGAATTGCGTGAATACCACGGCCTTCTCGTCGCTGCCCTCGAGGATCTCCAGCAGCGCCCCCAGCTTGGCCTGGGGGCCCACCTTCGCCGCCATCTCGTAGAGCGCGCCCAGCTCGCGCCCCTCGCGCTCCCCCCGGGCGTGGCGGGTCAGCACGCGCAGGGTCTTCACCGCTGCCTGCACGCTGCTGCCCAGCTCCTTCTGCAGCACCAGCAGCGACAGGTGCTCCGCCCCGCCCCGGGAGCCCGACCCCAAGTTGCGCACGGCGAAGGCGCCCATGGCGTCGTAGAGTTCCCGCTCCGGCGGGTTCAAGCGCACCGAGCGCGTCTCCACGTGCCGCTTCGACCACTGCAGGCCGGCGCCGGCGCGGGTGCTGCGCACCATGACGCCTCCCAGCAGGCCGCGCAGCTGTTCCGGCTGGGCGGGGGTGCGCGGGTCCCCGCGGGTCACGTAGTTCTTCTTGAAGCTGCGCCACGTCCCCAGCGCCCCCGGGCGCACCAGGCTCACCAGGTTGTACAGCTCGCGCATGTCGTTCTGCACCGGCGTGGCGGTGAGCAGCAGCAGGTGGCGCGGCGCCAGCTCGGCCACCAGCTGCCGGTTCAGGGTGCGCTGGTTGCGCAGCCGGTGGGCTTCGTCCACCACCACCAGGTCGTAGAGGCTCTCGGTGACGGCGCTGCGCCGGGCGGGCATCTTGGCGCGCTCCAGCGAGGAAATGAGCAGCGGCGCGGTGCTCCAGGGGCGCCCCGGCGGCTGGATCTCGAAGGCCAGGTCGAACTTGCGCGCCATCTCCTCCTGCCACTGCAGGCACAGCGAGGCGGGCGCCAGGATCAGCACGCGCCGGACCAGCCCGCGCAGCAGGTATTCGCGGAGCACGATGCCGGCCTCGATGGTCTTGCCCAGCCCCACCTCGTCGGCCAGCAGCGCCCGGCCGCGCATCTCCCGCAGCACGCGCAGGCAGGCCTGCTCCTGGTGCGGGAAGCGCTCCACGTCGCGCAGGCTGGGCAGGGACAGCAGGCGGTCGAAGCCCTGCTCGCGGACCAATTCCTCGGCCTTGAGGCGCAGCCGGAAGAGTTCGGGCGGATCGAGTACGCCCTTCTCGAGGCGGTCCAGGATCTCGCCGGCGGTCTCATCGAAGACGATGCCCTCGACGGAGGAGGTCGCGGCCGCGGCCGGCTCGGCGCCGGGCCCAACGGCCGTGGCGGGGCCGGAGCCCGGGGCGCCGGGACCGGCCGGGGACAGGCCGTCTTCGTCCCCGGCGCTCACGGCTTCGCCGGTGATTGGTGCGTCCGCGGTGTTCACGGGGGTCCCGGAGGATCCAGCCTGCGGGTCCGCCGCGACGGGAAGCGCCCGGGGGCGCGCGGGGGACGCGTCGCCGCCCGGTGTGGCGCGCGGCTCGCGGGTGGATCGCACGGCTTCGAGTTGGGGCGTGTTCGAAGACAGGCGGCGGGTGCCGTCGGGAAACACCACTTCGAGCACGTCGAAGCGGGCCCCCTCCTTCACTTCCACCACCAGGCCGGCGCCGAATACGGGGTGCCGGACCTTTTGTCCGGCGCGGAATCGCGGTCGAGTCACGAGGAGTCGGGTTCCCCCGGGGGTGGGACCAGGGCCGGGTCCGTCCAGGGCGATGGGGCCTCTAGTCGAGCACGTAGAAATGGAGACCCGCGGTGAGCTGGATCTCGTGATCCAGCTTCGTCGGCCCGCTGTCTCCGCCCACGCGCGGGTAGCTGGTCTCGGCCGCGCTGTGCACCAGCGCGCGCAGCGAAAGATCGGCGGTCACGGACCGCCGCAGGAACACCTCCGTGCCCAGCGTCAGCGAGCCGTAGATGCGGTCCGGCTTGTTGGCGGCGTAGGCTTCCGTGGAGGGTGCGAAGGCGGTGGGGCTCCACACGCCGGCGCCCAGGAGCAGGTACACCGGGTGCTCGTTGGAACCGAACACTTTCCCGGCCTCCACGCCGGCGCTCCACACAGTGAGCCGCTCGAGTTCCGTGGAATCGCCCGAGGCCACGAAGGGCATGGTGGCGCTGGGACGGTACCACTGCTGCGCGAAGGTGACACCGAGCACGAACTTCCTGCGCATCCGGTAGCGCACGTGGCCCTGCCAGCCGGGCCGGCCGCGGTCGAACGCGCGCGCGAGGTAGCTGCCCCCGCCCAGGGTGGACACGTCGGCGGAAACGCCCAGGCTGATGGTGCCCGGGCGGATGTTGGTCGCCCGCGACTCCGCGGGTACGAGCAGCAGCGCGGTCCCCAGCGCGGCCGCGGACAGGGCGATCCCCCACCCCGGCTTCGGCATGTCTCCTCCTGTGCCCGCGGCCTCAGGCCCGCGGATGGAACTGCTTGAACTGCTCCGCGAGGTACTCCCGATCCGCGTGCGTGTAGATCTCGGTGGTGGTGATGGACGCGTGGCCCAGCAGCTCCTGGACGCTCCTCAGATCCGCGCCGCCCTGGAGGAGGTGGGTGGCGAAGGAGTGACGGAGGACGTGGGGCGTGACCTTTTCGGCCAGCCCGGCGGTCCGCGCGTGACGCTTGAGGACCGTCCAGAAACCCATGCGCGTGAGGGGACCGCCCCGCGCGTTCAGGAAGATGTACGGGCTGGTGCGCCCCCGCAGCAGGTGCGGCCGGGAGCCCTCCATGTACGCCACGAGGGCCTCCCGGGCCTTCGAACCCAGCGGGATCAGGCGCTGCTTGTCGCCCTTGCCGCTGACCAGCAGGAAGGACTCCTCGAACTGCACGTCGGGCACCTTCAGCGAGATCAGCTCCGACACCCGCAGCCCGCCGCCGTACATCACTTCCATCATGGCGCGGTCACGGATGCCCAGGGTCGTGTCCAGGCGCGGCTGCGCCAGCAGCATCTCCACCTCGCCGATGACCAGGAACCGCGGCACCCGGGCCGGCCGGCGCGGGGCCTCCAGGTTGGCGGTGGGATCCAGCACCCCGGGCTGGCCCGAAGCGTAGTGGAAGAAGGTGCGCAGCGTGGACTGGTGGCGCGCCACGCTGGTGGCCGCCAGCCCCCCGCGACGGAGCGCGCCCAGATGGGCCTCCACCTGCGCGGGCGTGAGCTTGTCCCATTCCGCGCCGGCTTCCTTGAGGTACCGCCCGAAATCGCGGAGATCCAGGTAATACGCCTGCAGGGTGCGCGGCGACAGGCGCCGCTCCTCCTCCAGGTGCTTGAGGAATCCCCGCACCGCTTCTTCGAACCCGCTCGCTTCCGTCGTCATGCTGTCTGCTTCCCTGCTCCCGCCCCTGCCTGAAGGGCCTCGTGGATCTTCGCGGCGAGTCGCGCCCCGATGCCGGGCACCCGTTCGATCTCGTCGCGACCCGCGCTGCGCAGGGCGTCGAGGGAACCGAAGTGCCGCAGCAACAGGCGCTCTCGCCCGGG
The DNA here is from genome assembly GCA_016235265.1 of Candidatus Eisenbacteria bacterium. Taxonomy (NCBI): domain Bacteria; phylum Candidatus Eiseniibacteriota; species Candidatus Eiseniibacteriota bacterium. Next base: position 123,334 of record JACRLI010000009.1, on the reverse strand, counting down.
ACCGACGCCCGGGAGGGTGCGGAACACGGAAGCGTTGGCCCGGGCTGCACGGAGTTTCCGATGGTACGTCACGGCAAAACGGTGCGCCTCGTCGCGCACGCGCTGCAGAAGCTGTAGTGCCCCGGAGTGGCGCGGCAGCCGCACCGGGTCCCTCCGCCCGGGAAGATAGATCTCCTCCAGGCGTTTCGCCAACCCCAGCGCGGGCACGCCCTCCAGGCCGTGCTCACGCAGGGCCGCCTCGGCCGCGCCGAGCTGCCCCCGGCCCCCGTCAATCAGGTACAGGTCGGGCCTGGGAGCCCCGCCGCCGCGCACGCGCGCGGCGCGCCGGCCCACCGCCTCGGCCATGCTCCGGAAGTCGTCGTTGCCTTCCAGGTGGCGGATCCGGAACCGCCGATAGTCGCTGCGCTTGGGTCTGGCATTCCACAATACCACAAGTGAGGCCACCGTTTCGCTACCTTGAAGGTGCGACACGTCGAAGGCCTCGATCCTCAGCGGCGGCGCGCTCAGGCCCAGGACCTTCTGGAGGTCGTAGAGCGCCGGATCCACCCGGAGCACCTTTTCGCCACCCTGGAGCGAGTCTTCCAGCGCCAGGGTGGCGTTCTGGCGGGCCATCTCCAGCAGCGCCACCAGGGGCCCCCGCCGGGGGATCCGGAGGCCCGCGCCCGCCCGGCGGCCGCGGAGGAACTCCTCCACCAGATCCTGCCCGGCGGGGGCCTCCGGCACCACCACCTCGCGGGGCAGGGCCTCCAGCCGCGAATAGTGCTGCGTGATCCACGCCGCCCAGACTTCGTCCAACGGCCGGCCCGCCACGTTGCGCAGCTCGCGGACCCGCTTGGCGAGCACCCTCCCGCCGCGCACTTCCAGCGCCACGCCCGCGGCGCGGTCCCCGCTCACGGCCAGGCCCAGGACGTCCTGGTCCCGGCTGTCCAGGCTCACCATGCGCTGCCGGCTGAGCAGCCGCTCCACGCGCTGGAGCTGGTCGCGCCGCCGCGCCGCGTCCTCGTAGTCGCGCCGCCCGCTGGCGGCTTCCATTTCCTGCCGCAGCCGCTCCAGCAGGGCGTCGCTGCGGCCGGACAGAAACAGGCACAACTCGTCCACGATCCGCCGGTGTTCGTCCACCGCGGCCCCGCCCTCGCAGGGCGCCACGCAACGGCCGATGTGATGGTCCAGGCACGCCCGCTTCGGCAGCGTGGCGCAGGTGCGCACCGGGAACACCGTACGCAGGAACTTGAGCCCCGCGCGGACTTCCCGCACGTCGGTAAACGGCCCGAAGTAGCGCGCCCCGTCGCCCAGCGGTTTGCGCGTGAATCCCAGGCGGGGCACCGCCTCCTGCACGCTCAGCTTCACGTGGGGGTAGCGCTTGTCGTCCTTCAGGCTGATGTTGTAGTGAGGCTGGTGCTCCTTGATCAGCGTGAGCTCCAGGAGCAGCGCCTCGCTCTCGGACGAGGTGACGATGTACTCCAGGCCGGAGACCTGCGCCACCAAGCTGCGCACTTTCGGGTGTTCGGAGGGGGTGGCGGAGAAGTAGGAGCGGACCCGGTGGTCAAGGCGTTTTGCCTTCCCCACGTAGATCACCCGGCCCTGGGTGTTCTTCATAATGTACACACCCGGGGAGCCTGGGAGCGCAGCCAGGACCTGACGGATCTTCAGCAGTCGCTCCGAGCTCATCGCAACCCCCATCAAGCCGGCCTGATAACCCACCATAACACAAACCGCTCGCCCCTGCATACCCTCCCCGGACCCCTCCCCGGGCCAACAAGTCCTTGTGTTGACACCGATTGCGGCTTCAGGTAGGATACCGTCTTTGGAGTCGCCACTGGGAATCCATTCGAGGAGCATGAAATGCCACACCACAAGTCCGCGAAGCACCGGGTCAAGACCAACGCCCGGGACAACTCAAAGAACCGCGCGGTGATGTCCGAGGTCCGCAGCAGCGTGCGCACGGTCCGTGACAAGGCCGAAGCCAAGGACGCCGCCGCCCCGGCCACCTACCGCGAAGCCGCGTCGGTCCTCGACCGCGCCGTTCGCAAGGGTGTCCTCAAGAAGGCCACCGCGAACCGGCAGAAGGCCCGCCTGGCCCGCGCAATCGCCCGCGGCTGATGCTGCCCGGCCGCCGGGCCTGCATCGCCGCCGGGCTGGCTGTGGCGCTGGAGCTCACCGGCCTCCCCACGCCGGTCCGGGCCGGGCCGGCTGATTCCCTGACATTTCGCACCCTGCCCGCGGAGACCCCCCGGGTCGCGCCGGCTTCCTCGTGGAGCCGGCGCCGTGTGCCGTTGCTGGTCGGCGGCGCGGCGCTCACGGTCGCCTCGCTGCTGTCCTCCCAGTTGCTGCTCGCGGCCGCGAACCGCCGCTACGAGCAGTATCGCCAGAGCCCCGACCCGGCGCAGATGGAGCGTCACTACTCGGACGCGCGCCGGCTGGACCACTGGTCCGACGCCCTCCTGATCGTGGGTGAATCCGCCGCCGCCGCCACGCTGCTGCTGGCGTGGCGCGTACCGGAGCACGGCCTCGCCGTGAGCGTCCAGCCCGTGCCCGGCGGCGCCGGGCTGCGGGTGGCCTGGAACCCGTGACCGCGGCCGGGGGCCCGGGCGTTCACGGAATCCGCACGGCGCTCCTGGCCGGCGCGGCCGTGGCGCTGCTCGCCGGCTGCAGCACGCGCGAGCGCTCCAACCCGCTGGATCCCCTGAATCCGGACACCGGCGGCCGGCTGCAGGACGTGACCGCGACGGCCGCCCACTCCCGGGTCAGCCTCTCGTGGAGCGTGTTCGCGTTCAGCCCCACGCCGCAACTGCTCCTGGAGCGGGCGGAGACCAACGACCCGGTGTTCGCCACCCTCGCCAGCGTGCCGCTCACCCGGGCCGGATTCGTGGACACCACCGCGCGCGACGGCGTGCAATACGTCTACCGTCTGCGGGCGGTCACGGCCTCCGGCCCCGGGCTCCCCACCGAGGTCACGGCGACGCCGGGCCCCGAGGTGGTGTGGCTGGCTGACGCGGGACGGGACCGGCTGGCGGTGCTCGCCCCCGACTGCGGCGCGGTGCGCGCCTCCCTGGAGGTCTTCAACTTCCCTTCCGACGTGGCGTGGGACGCGGTGACGGGCGAGCTGTGGCTGGCCAACACCTTCGACGGCGTGGTGGCCGAGCTGGACAGCGCCGGCAACGTGCGCGCGACGCACACCGCCCTGGACTACCCCCGAGCCCTGGCGGTGGACCCCCGGCGCGGCGGCTGCTGGGTGGCAGACGACCACGCCGGCACGGTGGCGCTGCTGGCCCCGGGCGGCCAGCTGCTGGCCCGGGCCACCGGCTTCGCCGGCCCGGTGGGTCTGGCCGTGGATCCCTCCGACGGCGGCGCGTGGGTGGCCGAAGCCGACGCCGGGCGCATCACCCGCGTGCGTCGCGACGGCACGCGCGTGGTCAGCCGCCGGGGCTTCGCCCAGCCGGAAGGGCTGGCGTTCGACCCGGGCGGCCCGCACGACCCGCCCTCCCTGTGGGTGGCCGACTTCGGCGCGGACCAGCTGGTGCGCCTGGACGCCGACGGCGTGGAGCGCTACCGGCTGGTGGGCTTCCCGGGGGTGCTGGACGTGATCGTGGATCCCGCGGACGGCTCGGTGTGGGTGGCCTGCTCGAAGTCCGGCGCGGGCAGCGTGTCGCGCCTTTCGCGGGAAGGGCGGGTGCTGTGGACGGTGGAGGGGCCGGTGAACCCGGTGGCCCTGGCGGTCAACCCCGCGGACCAGTCGGTGTGGGTGGCGGACGCGGCCGACAACGCCGCGTGGAAGATCGCGGCGTCGGGCTCCCCCGCGCGCCGGCTCGGGGACCTGGGCTATCCGCTGGGGATCGCGGTGGTGCCGGGCCCGGTGGCGCTGCCATTCGCGCCCGGCGCGGTGGCCCGGGCGGCGCCCCGGGTCAAAAATTGAATCCCACGCTGAAGCTCGTGTCGGTCCCCGGCTGCCAGCCGTCGCGGTCGTGGACCTTCGCCACGTCCAGCCGCACCGCCGGAAAATACCCTCCGAACAGGTAGAACCCCACCCCCACCGATCCCACCGGCGACTCGAAGCGGCCCTGCCCGAAGGAGGCCACGTCCACGAAAGGCGCGGCCATGATGTCGGGCAGGCGCACCCCTCCACCGGGCGTGGACAGGATCAACGACTTCACCAGCGGGAACCGCAGCTCGTGGTTCATCAGCGCCAGGCGCGTGGCCAGCACCCCGCGGCGCGGGAATCCGCGCAAGTCGGCGAAGCCCCCGGCGCGCACCGGCTCGGCGTCCTCCCCGGTGGCCCACTCCGCGCGCACGCGCGAGGCCCACACCACGTTGGGCAGCAGTTCCTGGTAGCGGCGGCCCTCCAGCCGCAGGGTCCAGAAGTTGCCCTTGCCCGCGGACAGGTCGCGCGTCTGCCCGGCGGACAGCACCGCGCGCCAGCCGGCGGTGAGGCCGTTTCCGCCCAGCCAGGCGTTGTCATGCACCAGGGTGAGATAGTGCGAGAGCAGCGAAGCCTCCCCCATCCGCCCGTCGGCAAACAGGTGATGAGTGGCGCGGCGGAACACCACGCTGGTTTCCACGCGGTCGAAGCGGCTCAGCGGGTAGCTGGCCACCAGCGTTCCGCCCGTGCGGTGCTCGTTGCGAACCACGTCCAGGCGGCTGTCGTAGATCCGGTTCAGCCGGAACAGCCCGAATCCCAGCGCCAGCCGGTGGGAGTAGTTGACGTAGGTGGCACCGATGTCCAGGTCGTCCACCAGGTTGGACAGCCCGTCGGTGGAGCTGCCCAGGAAGAAGCTCAATTCTTCGTTGCCCAGGAGGTCCTGCAGCGCCAGCTGGCCGGAGGAACCCCCCACTTCCGGGTCCGAGTTGAAGCCCGTCTGCACCAGTCCCAGGCCCCACCGGCGCCGGTACGGCTCCACCGGGGTGTCCGCGGGGGCCAGGGGCCGCGACCAGTCCGCGGCCAGCGCGCCGGTCTCGGGGGACCACTCCAGCGCCGAGTCGGCCACGCTCATCTCGAACATCTCGAACTTCCCGCCGGAATACTGGCTGAACACCAGGTGCGTGCTGTCTGCCTCCCACGCGGGATCCCACGCGGCCCCCAGCACCCGGGTGAGCCGCGCGCAGCCCCGGCCCGGCTCGAGCGCGTAGAGGTCCGGGGCGCCGCCGCGGTCCGAGACGAACGCCAGGCGCTTCCCGTCGGGGCTCCACGCGGGCTGGGTGTCGCTGCACCGGCCCGAGGTGAGGCCGCGGAGGCTCCCGTCCCGTCGCAGCTCGAAGAGGTGCTGGCGCCCCTCCGGGCCGTCCGGGCCGCGATCGGAGCTGAAGGTGATGGCGGCGCCATCCGGTGTGAACACCGGGTCCCGGTCGTCGTAGGCGTCGTGCGTGAGGCGCGTGAAGGCGCCGGTCCCGCGGTCCACCAGGTACAGGTCGGCGTCGCCCGCGAGGTCCTGGCCCCGCACCACCAGCGAGTCCCCGCCCGGCGACCACGAGGGCGAGCCCAGCGACACCAGGCCGGGTGACTCGAATTCCGCGCGCTCCTCCCCTCCCGGCAGGCCCAGCACGTGGATCACGTCGCGCGAGCCCTGTCGGCTGACCAGCGCCAGCTCGCCGCGGCGGCTCACGCCCATGCGGGTCTCGAAGAAATGCAGGGACTCGTAGCCGCGGCGATTTCCGCCGCGCACCAGCCGGCGCTGTTCCGAGGCCAGCCCGCGCCGCTCCCACAGCCACACGCCGGGGTAGTCGCCCTGGTCGGAGAAGTGCACCACCTGCAGCGTCGCCCGGGACGTGCCCGGCACCACCGCGGGCCGCAGGTTGACCCAGCCCCGCGAGGCCAGCGGAGTCGCGAACTCGGAGGCCTCGCGGCGTTCCGAAATCAGCGGGTAGTAGCGCCTGCGCAGAGAGGCGAACCACTCCCGGCCCAGGTCCTCCAGCGCCATGCCCCACGCGGCCTGCGCGCACTCCTCCGCCGTCTGCTTGCGCGGCCAGGCCTCGAAGAACTTTGCCAGCCCGGCCGTGCCCCCCACCCGGGGGGCCGCGAAGTCCAGGAAGGACTGGCCCTCCTTGTACATCAGGAAGCTGCCCTCCACCCGCCACAGGTGCTCCAGGTCCTGTGCGAAGCCTCCCAGCACCGCGGTGCGCAGCACCATGTCGTCGTCGGAGGTCCAGCCGCCGGAGAGATGCTCGGCCCAGCCTTCCACGAACCACAGCGGGGGCTGCTGTCGCAGCACCGCACGGCTCTTCTTCGCCGCCGCCGAGAGATGGTCCAGCATGAAGGCGTGGGCCAGCTCGTGGCGCACCACGTGCACCAGGCGCGCGTGCGAGCCGGTGTGCGGGATCAGCACCCGCCCGCGCATCAGCTCGGTCACCCCACCCACCTCCTCGGGAGAGGCGCCGGGCAGGATGTTGGAGGACTCGAAGTCGCGGTGGGAGCTGAATACGAACATGGGGATGGGCTTCGAAAGCCGGTGGCCGATGCGGGCCTCGTACTCCACGCAGGCCGATTCCGCCACCGCCAGCGTGGCGCGGGCCAGCTCCGCCTCCTGCGGGTAGAAGTACAGCCTCAGGTGCGGGGTCACGGCGGAGAGCCAGTTCAGCGGCTGGTAGAGAACCTTGTTGGCCCCGAACACGCCCTGGGCGCCCGCGGGCGCGGCGCACAGGGCGGCCGCCAGGAGGCAAACGGCGGGAAGACTGCGACTCGTCACCGCCGAACGGGCGGTGACGATGCCATGGCGGGACGCGCGGCGCCCCGCGGCAGCGGTGGATTGGGACCGGGGCACGGATCAGCTGCCTTTCAGCGCGGCCCTCCAGACATCGTCCATGCCGTAGCGGCCGGGGCCCTGCGCGCACAGGAAACGGATCGCGGGCGCCACGCCGCGCGCGAAGCAGTCCCGCGATTCGGCCGAGTGCGAAAGCACCAGCCGCTCTCCCTGGCCCGCGAAGACCACCTGGTGCTCGCCCACGATCTCCCCGCCGCGCACCGCGTGGATGCCGATCTGCTTCTCGGGCCGCTGCCCCACGGCGCCCTCGCGGCCGTACAGGAAGGAGTCCTCGCCCCAGCCGCGCGCCTCGGCGATGGCGCGGGCGAGCATGAGCGCGGTGCCACTGGGCGCGTCCCGCTTGCCCTTGTGGTGCATCTCGACGATCTCCACGTCGAAGCCCAGTCCGCGGGCGGCCTCGCGGCACAGGTGCACCAGGGCGGACACGCCCATGGAGAGGTTGGAGGTGACCAGCACCGGGATCTTCACCGACAACTGGTCCAGCCGGTCGCGCTGGGCCTGCGACAGGCCGGTGACCGCCATCAGGAGCGGCACGCCGGCCTCGGCGGCCACCTCGGCGTGATCCATCGCCGGAAGCGGCAGGCTGGCCTCCACCAGCGCGCGCGAGCCGTCCAGCGCCACGTCGATCTCGTCGATCACGGTGAGCGAGGGGCACTCCGGGTGCCGGGAGCCGATCCAGTCGCTTCCTGGGGATTCCAGCGCGGCGTGCGGGCGCGGCCCGGGCTCGCTGGACAGGCACGCCACGATGCGCCGCCCCAGGCGCCCGCAGGCCCCCGAGATGGCGACGGGTATTTCGGTGCCGACGGACGGCTCGCCCGCGCGAGCGGCCTCCGGCGACGGGTCGGACGAATTCATGAACCCACCCCCGCTGCGGCCGGCGCGGCGAAGCCCAGCCTCTCCCAGGTTTCACGCAGCTTCGTCGCGGTGGCGGCACGCACCGGCACCAGCGGCAGCCGCAGTTCGTTCTGCATCATCCCCAGCATCGAAAGCAGCGCCTTGCACGGCGCCGGGTTGGTCTCGGCGAACAGCACCTTGATCAGCGGCAGCAGCTTCGCGTGCAGTCGCGCCGCCTCCGGGGCCCGCCCCTGCTGGAAGGCGGCGATCATGGCCCTGGTCTCGCGGGGCACCACGTTGCCCACCACCGACACCAGCCCGGTGGCCCCCACGGCCATGGAAGGCAGGGCCAGCGAGTCGTCGCCGGACATCACCACGAAGTCCAGTCCCCGCTCCGCGGCGCCCGCCACCAGCTCGCTCACGGTGTCGAGCGATCCGGACGACTCCTTCACCCCGGCGATCTCGGGCAGCCGTGCGAGCGTGAGCATCGTCTCCACGGTCATGTTCACCCCGGTACGTCCGGGGATGTTGTACATGATGATGGGCAGGCCCACCTTCGCCGCGGCCTCGAAGTGCGCCAGCTGGCCCTCCGGCGTGGGCTTGTTGTAGTAGGGCGTGACCACCAGCGCGGCCTGCGCCCCGGCCTGCCTGGCGGCGCGCGTGAGCGCCACGGTGGTCGCGGTGCAGTTGGTGCCGGTGCCGGGCATCACCGGCACCTTTCCGCCGGCCTCCTCCAGCACGATCTCGATCACCCGCAGCCGCTCGGCGTCGTCCATGGTGGCCGCCTCGCCGGTGCTGCCCACCGGCACCAGGCCGTCCACGCTGCCCTCGATCAGGCGGCGCGCCAGGGCGCGCAGGGCCTTCTCATCCACCGCGCCGCCGCGGAACGGGGTGACCAGCGCCACCCACAAACCCTTGAAGATGTCACTCGTGGCCATCGTTCCACTCCAAGCGGCCCTCGTACGCGGTGACCGCGGGGCCTTCCAGGGTCATGTCCAGGACCTGCCCGCCCTCGCGGCGGTAGTCCACGCGCAGCACGTCGCCGCTGCGCGCCTCGATCTCGACGGGGGTGGCGCACCCGCGGGCCAGGCCGGCGGCCACCGCCGCGGCGGTGATGCCGGTGCCGCAGGCGAGCGTCTCGTCCTCCACCCCGCGCTCGTAGGTGCGCACCGCGATGCGCCGCGGGCCCTTCACCTGCACGAAGTCCACGTTGGCGCCCGCGGGCGCAAAGGCCGCGTGGTGTCTCAGCAGGCGGCCCCATTCCACCACCGGCACGGCGCCCACGTCATCCACGAACAGCACCGCGTGCGGCACCCCGGTGTTGAGGAACAGCACCGGGGGGCCGGCGAAGCCGGCGACCGCGGCCTCGGGGCGCACGTCGCGGGCGTCGCCCATGTGCACGGTCACGGTGTCCGGCCGCACGCGGGCGCGGATGGGCCCGCTCAGGGTCTCGAAGGTCAGGTCCGGGCCGCCCACGCCGCGCGCGGCGGCGAACCGCGAGATGCACCGCGCCCCGTTGCCGCACATCTCGGCCTCCCCGCCGTCGGCGTTGTAGTAGCGCATGCGGAAGTCCGCGCGCTCCGAGGGGGCCAGGATCAGCACGCCGTCCGCGCCCACCGAGCGGCGGCGGTCGCAGACGTGGCGGACGAAGGCGGGAATATCGCCCGGCAGCCTCGCGCCGCGGCCGTCCAGCACCACGAAGTCGTTGCCGGCGCCGTGCATCTTGGTGAACGCGATCTCCATGGTGGAGCGGGCCCCTCCCCGGCCGGTCTATCTTCTCGGATTCAGGCCGGTGGTGTCGGGATTCGCGCCGCCGCCCCCGGGCAAACCGCCGGGGCCCCCGGCGCCGTCCGGGGCGCCGCCCGGCGCACCTTCCGCGGGCCCGCCCGGGGCCTCCCGGGCGTCCCGGGGCAGATCCCGCTCGCGGGGCAGCCGCGGCCGGCCCTCGCGCGGCACCAGCAACTCCTGGATGTCCTCGCCGGGCTTCAGCTCGAATTCGAGCGCCTCCCCGCGCTTCTCGGCGGGGTCCGGCAGCAGATCCTGGTTTTCGTCCGAGAACCAGTAGATACGGTACTTGCCGGGCGGGGTGACACGCAAGAGGAAGCCGCCGCGGGCATCGGCCGTCACGGTCTGCGTGGCCGCGGTGTCGTCCAGGCACTCCACCAGGACCCTGCCGGAGAGCCGCACCAGGGAGGTGTCCAGCCGGCCGGCCACGCTGCCCGGCAGCTTGGGGTCCACGTAGCGCGCGCGGATGGACGTGTCCGAGGGCACCGAGTCGGTGAGCTGCACCCGCCGGGCCAGGTGCATCATGTACTCGCCGCCTTCGTCGAAGGCGCGGTTGCGGTTCAGGTCGGCAAACAGGTGCACCGAGTACGCCGGCCCGATCCCCAGGCCCAGGATCTCGAAGTGTCCGTCCGCGCCGGTCTGGCCCACGTAGTCGGGGTCGTCGCGGCCCCACAGCGAGTCCGCGTGCAGCGCCTGGTCGTAGAGCCACACGAAGATGCCCGCCGCACTCTGCTTCACCGCCTCCACCCGGCCGGACACCCGGCCCGGCGAGAGCTTCTCCCCGGTGGAGAACACGAGATTCACCGCCCGGGCCAGCGCGTTGCCGTGGCTGTCGCGCGCGCCGGTGCCGACCACCGCCAGGTACGTGGTGTTGGCGCGCAGCGAGTCCTGCGGCACCAGTTCCAGCGTGCGGCCGCTCCACCGCACTTCCTGGAAGCGCACCGGGGGCGAGGTGAAGATGTAGTCCTCCACCGAGCGCCGGTCCATGCTCTTCGAGAACTCCACCCGCAGCACCGAGCCACGCGGCACCTGCACCGCCCCCGAGTCCGGGGCGGTGGCCAGAATCACCGGCGGCACCAGGTCCAGCGGTCCGCCCGAGGGCGGCTCCATGCGCGCGCATCCCGTGACCAGGGCCAGCAGGCACGCGAGGCAGGCGGCGACGGCCGGGCCGGTGCGGAAGCCGCGCCAGGCTCCGGCCCGCTCCGGGCGGATCCGCCGCGCCGGGGCCAGCGGGACGGCGGGCCGGCTAGCCACGGGGATGCGCCCTCGCGATTGTCTCCTTGAGGTGCCGCACGCTCAGGTGCGTGTAAACCTGGGTGCTGGCCAGGGATCGGTGGCCCAGCAGCTCCTGGACGTCGCGCAGCGTGGCGCCCGCCTCCAGCATGTGCGTGGCGAAGGAATGGCGCAGCGCGTGCGGGTGCTGCGGCGCGGCCGGCCCCAGCGAGGCCAGGCGGCGGCGCACCAGGCGCTGCACGGTGCGGACCGAGAGGGCCTCCCCCTTGCGGCCCACGAACACGTGCGGGCCCGCGGCCACGCCCGCGCCCGCCAGCCCGCGGCGGTAGGTGTCCAGGGCGCGCAGCGCCTTCCGGCCGATCGGGGCCAGCCGCTCGCGGTCCCCCTTGCCGATCACGCGCAGCCAGCCTTCGCACTCGTCCAGGGCGTCCCACCGCGCCCCCACCAGCTCGGCCAGGCGCACGCCCGCGGAATAGAACACCTCGAGAATGGCTTTGTCGCGGCACTCCTGCCACCCGGTGGGCTGCCACGCGTCGAGCACCCTTTCCATTTCGCCGCGGCTGATCACGCGCGGCAGCTGCGGCCGCACCCGCGGGCTGCGCGGCAGCCGGGGCATCCGCTCCAGGCGTTCCGTGCGCACCATCCAGCGCAGCAGGTTCACGCACGCCGCGCGCCGGCGCGCCAGGGTGCGCGCCGAGAGCTTGCGCCCGCTGCGCGACTCCCCGCGCGAGCCCGCCGCGAGGAAGTCCGAGATGGCCTCCGGCCGGGTCACGAACGCGCGCAGGTTGGCGCCGCCGGCGCGTTCCAGCCACTGGCGCACGTCGCGCAGGTAGTTCTTCACCGTGTGGGGGGAATCGTTGACGCGGTCCGCCAGGTGGGAGGCGTACTCGCGGAGCAGGCTATCCGTGTCGGGAGCGTCCATGCCCTCGCCTCCCCGGGGGCGGCCTCGCGCGGGCGCGCCGCCGCCCGCGGCGGTCAGGTGGCCTCGGCGCGGGATTCCACTTCCGAGGGGTCGTACTCCGCCTTGCACTTGGGGTTCGGGCAGCGGTAGAACTCGCCCTTGGCCTGGGTCTTCTTCTTCACCAGGAACGGGTTGCCGCACGCCTCGCAGGGCGTGGGGACCGGCGGATCCCACGAGGCGAACTTGCAGTCCGGGTAGCGGTTGCAGCCGTAGAACACGCGGCCGCGCTTGCTGCGCCGCTCGGTCACGTCCCCTTCCTTGCAGTCGGGGCACTTCACGCCGGTGCTGACCGGCTTGGTGGTCTTGCACTCGGGGTAGCGGCTGCACGCCACGAACCGCCCGTAGCGGCCGGTCCGGATCACCATGCCCGCGCCGCACGTGGGACACACGTCGTCGACCGGCACCGGGGCCTCCTCGGCCTTCAGCGGCTTGGTGAACTTGCAGTCCGGGTAGCCGGGGCAGGCCAGGAACGGGCCGTGACGGCCGTACTTGAGGACCAGGTTCTTGCCGCACCGCTCGCACAACTCCTGGCTGACGGTGGACACTTCCTCGCGCAGGGCCTCCTTGCGCGATTCCGCCTCCTTGAGCAGCTTCTCGAACGGGTCGTAGAACTCGCGCACCGCCTGGCGCCAGCCGAGCTTGCCTTCCTCCACCTTGTCCAGGTCGTCTTCCATGTGCGCGGTGAAGCCCACGTCGAAGATGTTGGGCATGATCTTCATCAGCAGCGTGAACACGGCCTTGCCGAGGTCGGTGGGCGTCAGCTTGCCCTTGTCCTTGTTCACGTAGTCGCGCGTGGTGATGGTGCTCACGATGGTGGCGTAGGTGGACGGCCGGCCGATGCCGTTCTCCTCCAGCGCCCGGATCAGGGAGGCCTCGGAGTAGCGCGGCGGAGGCTCGGTGAAGTGCTGCTCGGGCAGCACCGCGTGCGGCGTGAGCTTCATGCCGGCGGCGAGCGGCGGGAGCACCCCGCGCTCGTCCTTGGGGGTCTCGCCCGCGGGCTCGATGTCGGCGTAGACGTGGGTGAAGCCGTCGAACTTCATCACCGTCCCGGTGGCGCGCAGCGTGTACGCGCCCGCCTGGATGTCGGCGGAGGTCTGGTCGTAGACCGCCGGGCCCATCTGGCAGGCCACGAAGCGGCGCCAGATGAGCTGGTAGAGCCGGAACTGCTCCGCGGTGAGGAACTGCCGCACGCTCTCCGGGGTGCGCTCCACCGACGTGGGCCGCACCGCCTCGTGCGCGTCCTGGGCCGAGGCCTTCACCGCGAACGCGTTGGGTTTGGCCGGCAGGTACTCCTTGCCGTAGGAGGTCTCGATGTGGCCGCGAACCTCGCCCAGCGCCTCCTGGGAGATGCGCGTGGAGTCGGTGCGCATGTATGTGATCAGACCCACCGAGCCCTCCCCGCCCAGCTCGATGCCCTCGTAGAGCTGCTGCGCCAGCACCATGGTGCGCTGGCTGGAGAAGTGCAGCCGGCGGAAGGACTCCTGCTGCAGCGAGGAGGTGGTGAAGGGCGCGGGCGCCTGGCGCCGCTTCTCCTGCCGCTTGACCTCGCGGATCTCGTAGTCCGGGTGCGCGGGCGCCACGCCCCAGGGCCCCTCGGCGGCCTCCGCCCCGCCCAGGTCGCGCGCCGCCGCGTGCGCGGTGGCCGCGTCGGGCAGCGCCAGCTTCTCGCCGTCCTTGCGCATGAGCCTGGCCTTGAAGCGCAGCGGGCTGCCCGGGGCGGACAGCTCGACATGCACCGACCAGTACTCCTCGCGCACGAACGCGTCGATCTCGGCCTCGCGCTCGCAGATCAGGCGCAGCGCCACGGTCTGCACGCGCCCGGCCGACAGGCCGTAGCGGATGGTGCCCCACAGGAACGGGCTCACCTGGTAGCCCACCAGGCGGTCCAGCACGCGGCGGGCCTGCTGGGCGTCCACCTTGTTCTGGTCGATCTCGCGCGGGTGCTCGAGGGCCTTGAGGATGGCCGGCTTGGTGATCTCGTAGAAATCGAGGCGCTGCACGTGGGCCTTGCCCCCGCCCAGCAGGTCGCGCAGGTGCGCGGCGATGGCCTCGCCTTCGCGGTCGGGGTCGGGCGCCAGGAAGATGTTGCTGGCCTTCTTGGCCTCGGCCTTCAGCTCCTTGACGATCTTGGCCTTGCCGCGGATCTGCACGTACGCCGGCTCGAAGTCGTTCTCGACGTCCACGCCCAGCTTGTTCTTCGGCAGGTCCATGATGTGCCCGCTGGAGGCCATCACGTCGAAGCCCGTGCCCAGGTACTTCTTGATGGTCTTCGCCTTGGTGGGCGACTCGACGATCACCAGGTTCTTGGCCATGGCTAGTGGAGGCGGCTCCGCTCCTGGTCCGGCCCGCCGTCCTCCGTCTCCATGCCGAAGAGGACCCAGCTGGCCAGGTCCTCGACGTCGCGAACGTCCATGCGGCGGGCGCCGGATGCGCCCGCGCGTTCGAGGATCAGCTCCATATGATCGTCGTCGAGCGAGCCGTTCTGCTTGAGCTGCAGCAGGTAGCCGTAGGCCTGGGGCGTGAGGTTCGAGCGCTCCCAGTGGTTGAGCACCCGGTTGCGGCTGCCGCCGGCACCGACGGTCTGGAAGTTCTCCTCGGCCACCGGCTCGAGCAGTTGCACGATCAGCTCGAAGGCGGCCCGGAGGTCCTCCGGTTCGTAGTCGCGGGAGGTGAGCAGGTCCGTGAGCTCCTCCAATGCAAGTCCGTCCCCCTCGATGAACGAGCGGAACTGCTGGGTGATGAGTTCCAGGATCTCACGTACCGGATCTTGAGACATGCGGTTCTCCTTGCTCAGACCTCGGTCAACATACAACACTTCTTGTACTTCTTGCCACTTCCACAGGGACAGGGGTCGTTTCGCCCCACCTGCGGGCCCTTGTTCACCTTCGGGGAATGGCTCTCCCCCCCGGGGGTGGCGGCCGCCGCCGCCGCCGCGGCTTCGCCCGGCCGCTCCGCGGTCCCGAAGGCCGTCACCTCGGAATGGACCGCCCTGGGCTCGGCGCGGCGCGCCGGCCTCCGCGGCGGGGGCGGCGGGGCCGCCGCGCCGCCGGGCTCACGGTGCACCTGGGCCCGGAACAACCGGCGCACGGTCTCCCGGTTGAGTTCCCCGGTCAGATCCTCGAAGAGCCGGTAGGCCTCGCCCTTGTACTCCACCAGCGGGTCCTTCTGGCCGTAGGCGCGCAGCCCGATCCCGGCGCGCAGCTGGTCCATCTCGTAGAGCTGGTCGCGCCACTTCTCGTCCAGGGTGTAGAGGAACACGTTCCGCTCCACCTCGCGCATCAGCTCCGGGCCCAGCATGCGCTCGCGCGCGCGGTAGGTCTCCAGCGCGAAGGCCTGGAAGAACTCCTCCACCTCCTCCTGCTCCACCCGCTCCCCGCCCCAGGGCAGCGCCGGCACCGGGGCGACCATCAGCAGGGCCACCTCCCCCGCGGCCCGCGGCAGCTCCCACTCCTCGGAGAACTTGCCCAGTTCGTAGTGCGGGGCCAGGGTGTCGGTCACCACCTCGGCCAGCATCTCCCGGGTGCGCTCCGAGAAGTCGGCCCCCGACTCCAGCGCCTCGCGGCGCATCTCGTAGATCACGGTGCGCTGCTGGTTCATGACGTTGTCGTATTCGAGCAGGTGCTTGCGGATGTCGAAGTTGTGCGCCTCCACCCGCTTCTGCGCCGTGCCGATCGCCTTGGTCACCCACGGATGCTCGATGACCTCCCCCTCCTGCACCCCCAGCCGCTCCATGATCCCCGCGATGCGGCCGGAGCCGAACAGGCGCATCAGGTCGTCCTCGAGCGAGAGGTAGAAGCGTGAGGCGCCGGGGTCGCCCTGCCGGCCCGCGCGGCCGCGCAGCTGGCGGTCGATGCGCCGGCTCTCGTGGCGCTCGGTGCCCAGGATGAACAGCCCGCCCCGCTCGCGCACGCCCTCGCCCAGCTTGATGTCCGTGCCGCGGCCGGCCATGTTGGTGGCGATGGTGACGCCGCCCTTCTGCCCGGCCGTGGCCACGATCTCGGCCTCGCGCGCGTGCTGCTTGGCGTTGAGCACGTTGTGCTTCACGCCGATCTCGTCGATGATGGCGGCGTACTTCTCGCGCTTGGTCTTGTACACCACGTCCTGCATGTCGTCGCGCACGCACGGCTTGTTGGTGGGGATGACCGCGCAGTCCAGCTTGTAGATGTCGAAGAACTCCGGCGCCTCGGTCTCGGCGGTGCCGGTCATGCCCGCCAGCTTGCCGTACATCCGGAAGTAGTTCTGCAGGGTGATGGTGGCGAAGGTCTGCGTCTCGCCTTCGATCCGCACGCCCTCCTTCGCCTCGATGGCCGAGTGCAGCCCGTCGCTGTAGCGGCGTCCGGACATGAGGCGCCCGGTGAACTCGTCCACGATGAGCACCTTGCCGTCCTGCACCACGTACTCGTTGTCCTTCTCGAACAGAGCGTAGGCCTTGAGCAGCTGCTGGATGTTGTGGTTGCGCTCGCTGCGGTCGGCGAACACCGCGTGCAGGCGCTCGCGGGCCTCGATGCGGCCCGCCTCGTCCAGCGCCGGGTCCTGGTCGATGGCCGGCAGCTCGGTGGCCAGGTCGGGCAGCACGAACAGCGCCGGGTCGGTGGGGCTGATCAGCTCGCGGCCCTTCTCCAGCAGGTCGGTGTTGTGGTTCTTCTCCTCCACCGCGTAGTAGAGCTGGTCGTCGATCTCGCTCATCCGCTTGTCGCGGATGTAGGCCAGCTCGGTCTGCGTCACCAGCTTCTTGAGCGTGGGGTCGCCCACCAGCTTCAGGAAGCGCTTGCTCTTGGGCGCGGCGCGCTGGATCATCAGCAGCTTCACCCCGAGGTCGTCCTCCCTGTCGGGGGACTGCTGCAGCTTCTCGCACTCCGAAGCCAGGTCCGCCACCATCCGCTCCTGCGCGCGGACCAGCCGCTCCACCACCGGCTTGAGCTCCTCGTACTTGGCGTTGGACTGCTCCACCGGGCCGGAGATGATGAGCGGGGTGCGCGCCTCGTCAATCAGGACCGAGTCCACCTCGTCCACGATGGCGTAGGCGTGGCCGCGCTGGACGCGGTGGTCCGGGTGGACCGCCATGTTGTCGCGCAGGTAGTCGAAGCCGAACTCGTTGTTGGTGCCGTAGGTGATGTCGGCGCCGTAGGCCTGCTGGCGCTCCTCGAAGTCCATGTCGGTCTGGATGCAGCCCACGGTGAGGCCCAGCATCTTGTAGACCTCACCCATCCACTCGCTGTCGCGCCGCGCCAGGTAGTCGTTGACCGTCACCAGGTGCGAGCCCTGGCCGGTGAGCGCGTTGAGGTACAGCGGCAGCGTGGCGACCAGCGTCTTGCCCTCGCCGGTGGCCATCTCGGCGATGCGCCCCTGGTGCAGGACGATGCCGCCGACCAGCTGCACGTCGAAGGGCACCATGTCCCAGCTGGTCTCGCGGCCCACCACCGGCCAGCTGCGCCCCACCAGGCGCTTGCACGCCTGCTTCACCACGGCGAAGGCCTCGGGCAGGATGTCGTCCACTTCCTCGCCCTCGGCCAGTCGGGCCCGGAATTCCCCGGTCTTGGCCCGCAGCTGCTCCTCGGTGAGGGACTCGAACTCGGCGTAGAAGCGGTGGATCTCATCCACGATGGGCTGGATCCGCCGCACGTCGCGGTCGTACTTGGTTCCGAACAGCTTGGTCAGCAACGATGAGAACATGCTTTTCGATTCGCCTCTCGCCTGCCGGTGCGTTCTCTATTAAGGGAGCAGGAAGTGCATGAGGAGGCCCGCGGAGAGCGGGATCCTCAGGTTGTCGTCCATGGGTACGGGCAGCAACTCAAAGAGCGTCGCCATGACCGCGCCGGCCAGGGCCACCTGCAGGGGCAGGGCCGGCACGGTGGCGCTCAGCGCCCACGCCGCGGCCCCGCATGTCGCCAAGCAGCCTAGGCTCCCCTCCAGAGTCTTGTCAAACGCCCGGATGCGACCGACGCTCTTTCCGACCAGCGCGGCAGCGGTGTCCCCGAGCACCAGGAACTCGCACGCGGCCACCGCCACGGGCTTCTCGAAGGCCAGGATGGTGACCAGGAAACCCAGCACCAGGTAGGTGGCCCCCAGCAGCTCCCCGCGCTCCCGCCGGCGCAACGCGTCCCCCAGCAGCTGCCGGAAGAAGTTGCCGAACAACCGCGCCCGCAGCCGCACCACCTCGACCGCCAGCAGCGCCAGCAGCACCAGGGCCAGCGCGAGCGCGGCTTCCTTGCGGCTCACGTGCGCGTCCAGGTAGATCAGGGGGACGACGACGGTGGAGAGGTGGATGGCCTTGCGTTTCAGCTCCCCGGGCTCCAGGCCCACGGGGAGCTTGCGCGCGCGACCGGGCCGCCCGCCGCCCGCCTGCTCCCCGGAGGAGGCACGCGGGCCACGGTGCGACCTATTCCCACTCAATGGTTGCCGGCGGCTTGGAACTGATGTCATAGACCACCCGGTTCACGCCGGGCACGCGGTTGACGATCTGGGTGGCCACTTCGTCCAGGAAGGAGCCGGGCAGCTTGGCCCAATCCGCGGTCATGCCGTCCTCGGAGGTCACGGCCCGCAGCGCCACCACCTGCTCGTAGGTGCGCTCGTCGCCCATCACCCCCACGGTCTGGACCGGCAGCAGCACCGCGAAGGCCTGCCAGGTGCGATCGTACAGCTTCCGCCGCCTCAGGCCCTCGATGAAGATTGTATCCGCTGCGCGCAGCGTGTCCAAGGCCTCCGCCGTGACCGGCCCCAGGATGCGCACCGCGAGGCCCGGGCCGGGGAACGGGTGACGGAACACCAGAGGCCGCGGGAGCCCCAGTTCCAGCCCCAGCGCACGCACCTCGTCCTTGAACAGGTGACGCAGCGGCTCCAGCAGCTCGAACTTGAGGTCCTCCGGCAGGCCGCCCACATTGTGGTGGGTCTTGATGCGCGCCGTGGGGCCGGTATTCCAGCCGGCGCTCTCGATCACGTCCGGGTACAGCGTGCCCTGGGCCAGGAAGCGGAAGCCGCCCAGGCGGGCCGCCTCGGACTCGAACACCCGGATGAACTCAGCCCCTATGATGCGCCGTTTCTGCTCCGGATCCACCACGCCGGTCAATGGGCCCAGGAATCGCTCGCTCGCGTCCACCGCGTGGATCTCGATGGGCGAGACCTGGCGCAGCGCCTCCAGCACCTGCGCCCCCTCGTTCGCACGCATCATGCCGTGATCCACGAAGATGGCCGCCGCCTGCTGGCCCACCGCCCGCCCCAGCAGCGCCGCCACCACGGTGGAGTCCACCCCGCCCGAGAGGCCCAGCAGCACCCGGTCGCTCCCCACGCGCTCGCGGATGCGGGGCAGCTCGCGGTCCAGGTAGGCGGCCATGGACCAGGTGGCATCCAGCTTCGCCACCTTCCGCACGAAGTTCTCGAAGATCTTCGGCCCGTGCTCGGTGTGCGTCACCTCGGGGTGGAACTGGATCAGAAACAGCCGCCGCGACGGCACCCAGGACGCGGCGAAAGGACACGCGTCGGTGCGCCCCGCCGGGGTGAGCTCCGGCGGCAGCGACTCCACGCTGTCGGCGTGGCTCATCCACACGCGGAACTCCGCAGGCAGCCCGTCGAAGAGCGGGCACGCGGGGTCGGGCCGGAACCGGGCCCGGCCGTACTCGCGCGAGCGGGAGCGGCTCACGCTCCCGCCCATGGCGTGCGCGGTGGCCTGCATCCCGTAGCAGATGCCCAGCACCGGCAGCCCCAGGTCCAGCACCGCCGGGTCAATCCGGGGCGCGCCCTGGCGGTCCACGCTCGCCGGGCTGCCCGAGATCACCAGCGCATCCGGCGCCAGGGCCTTCACCGCCTCCGCCTCCAGGTGCCAGGGGTGGATCTCGGCATACACGCCGGCCTCGCGCAGGCGCCGCGCGATCAGCTGGACGTACTGCGAGCCGCAGTCGAACACCAGGGCCCACGGGCGCGGGCGCGCCGGGGAAGCTGCCCGGACGGCGACGGTGTCGGGTGCGTGGGTCTCCATGGGTCCTTTCCTCAGGTCCTGTTCCGGTCCGATCGGGGGCTGCGCGCCCGGCGCCACTCCCGGCGGCTCACGCCGGTGCGCGGCCTGCGCGCCCTGGGCACCATTCGCACGCGCATGCCCCGGCGCCACTCCCGGCCGCTCACACCTGTGCGCGACCCCGGGCCGTGCCGCGCGCGCCTAATGCCGGAAGCAGCGGCAGCCGGTCATCACCATGGCCATGCCGCGCTCGTCGGCGGCGGCGATCACCTCGGCGTCGCGGCGCGAGCCGCCCGGCTGCACCACCGCCGCCACCCCGGCTTCGGCGGCCATGTCCACGCCGTCGCGGAACGGGAAGAACCCGTCCGAGGCCAGCACCGCCCCGCGCGGGTCGTGGCCGTTGCGCGCCGCCTTGTACAGCGCCATGTGCACCGAGTCCACGCGGCTGGTCTGACCGCTGCCCAGCCCGATCAGCTGCCCGCCCCGGACCAGCGCGATGCCATTGGACTGCGCCGCGGCCGCCACGCGCCAGGCCAGCTCCATGTCGGCGCGCTCCGGCTCCGTGGCGGCACGCTTGCCCGCGTCGCGCCACTCGCCGTGAATGGCGTGGGGCCCGGCCTGCGCGCCGATGCCCCCCAGCAGGCTCCGCACGCGCACCGCCGGCCCGGGCGCAGCCATCGGGCCGCGCAGGATGCGCAGGCCCTTCTTCGCGCGCAACCGCGCCAGCGCGGCGGGCTCGAAACTCTCCGCCGCCACAACCTCCACGAACTGCTCCGCCAGCAGCGCGGCCGAGGCGTCGTCCAGCGCGCCGCGCACCGCGACGATGCCGCCGAAGGCCGAAAGCGGGTCGGTGCCCCACGCCCCGCGCACCGCCTCGAGTACGGTGCGCGCCTGGCACGCCCCGCACGGGTTGGTGTGCTTGACGATCACCGCCGCCGGGCCGGCCAGCTCCCCCGCCAGGCCGGTGGCGGCCTCCAGGTCGAGCAGGTTGTTCCAGCTGATCTCCCGGCCCTCGTGCAGCCGCTCGAAGGGCAGCTCGCCGCCACCGCGATACCATGCCGCAGGCTGGTGCGGGTTCTCGCCGTAGCGCAGCGGCAGCGAGAGCCGCCCGCCCAGCGCCAGGACCGAGGGCAGCGGCTCGTCGGCGCACGTCCACGCGGCGATGGCCGCGTCGTAGGCCGAAGTGATCCGGAACGCGCGGGCGGCCCAGCGGCGCGCCGCACCCGGCTCCACGCGCGGCGCGGCGGGCGCCTCCGCCAGCGTGGACAGGAACTCCGCGCGGCTGGCGGCGTCCGGCAGCACCGCCACGTACTCGGCATTCTTCGCGGCGGCCCGCAGCAGCGTCACGCCGCCGATGTCGATGTGCTCCACGCCGTGCGCGCGGTCGCCGGGGCTGGCGCTCACCGCATCCTCGAACGGGTACAGGTCGGCCGCCACGAGGTCGATGGGCGCCGAGCCGATGCTCTCCAACTCGTGGAGCCCCGCCGGCGTGCGCGGCGCCAGGATGCCGGCGTGCAGCCTCGGGTGCAGCGTCTTCACTCTCCCACCCAGGATCTCCGGAAAGCCCAGCCAGGCTTCGAGCCGCGTCACCGCGATGTCCTGCTCCTCCAGCGCCGAGGCCGTGCCCCGGGTGGCCAGCAGCTCCACGCCGCGCGGGGCCAGGGCGCGGGCCAGTTCCAGCATGCCTTCCTTGTCCCAGCCCGAGAGCAGGGCGCGGCGCACTTCGATCATCTACGCTCCGGTGAGGCGGCGTTCCGCCTCGCGGTACAGGGCCTGCGTGCG
The DNA here is from genome assembly GCA_016235265.1 of Candidatus Eisenbacteria bacterium. Lineage (NCBI taxonomy): Bacteria > Candidatus Eiseniibacteriota > Candidatus Eiseniibacteriota bacterium. The sequence continues at coordinate 102,039 of JACRLI010000009.1, read as the reverse complement.
CGCCACGATCTCCGCCGGCAGCTCCGGCCCGGGATCGGTCTTGTCCCAGTCGAGCGTCTCCAGGTAGTCACGCACGAACTGCTTGTCGAGAGCCTGGCGCGGCGTGCCGTTCGCACCCATCTCCCAGAAGCGCGAGGAGTCGGGCGAGAGGATCTCGTCAATCAGCACCAGCTCGCCGGCCGCCGCGCGCGGGGCCGACGGGTCGAAGCCCGCCTCGCCCCCGGCCAGCGGCTCGCCGAACTCGAACTTGGTATCCACCAGTTCCAGGCCCCGCGAGCGGCACACCGCGGCCGCCTCGGCGAAGATCCGCAGGCTGCGCTCGCGCAGCGCCTCGGATTTCTCCCGGCCCACGCGCGCCGCCATCTGCGCGAAGGTCAGGTTCTCGTCGTGGCCCGAATCGGCCTTGCTGGCCGGGGTGAAGATGGGCTCCGGCAGCACGGCGCCGTGGGGCAACCCCTTCGGCAGCTCGATGCCCGCCACCTGCCCGGTGGCCAGGTAGTCCTTGTAGCCCGAGCCGGTGAGACGGGCGCGCACCACGCACTCGATGTCAATGCGCCGCGTGCGCCGCACCAGCATGGCGCGATCGGCCAGGCTCTCCGGGTGGTCGCAGAACGGCGGCGGGAACTCCGCCACGTCCGTGGACAGCAGGTGGTGCGGGCGCGCCGCGGCCAGGGTGCGGAACCAGAACGCCGAGACGCGCGTCAGCACCTGGCCCTTCCCCGGCACCCGGGTGGGCAGCACCACATCGAAGGCCGACAGGTTGTCCGTGGCCACCAGCAGCAGCCGGCCGGGGCCGGCCTCGTAGACGTCGCGCACCTTGCCCGAGAACAGGGGCCGGGCGCCGGGAACGGAAAGTCGCGGCCGGACGCCGGCGGGCATGGCGCTCATGACAGGATCCTCACGTGTCGCCCCTCCACGGACAGCCGCCCCTCGCAGAAGAGCGCCGCCGCCCGGGGATAGATCCGATGCTCCACGTCGTGGACGCGCGCGGCCAGCGTCTCGTGCGTGTCGCCCTCGCGAACAGGCACGGCCTCCTGGAGCACCACCGGGCCGGCGTCCACCGCCGGCCACACGAAGTGCACCGTGGCGCCGGTCACCCGCGCCCCGAACGCCAGCGCCTGCCCCACCGCGTCCAGCCCGGGAAACGCGGGCAGCAGCGAGGGATGCACATTCAGGATGGAATTCGAGAAAGCCTCGAGGAAGGCCGGGTGCAGGATCCGCATGAACCCCGCGAGGCACACCAGCGTGATGCCGCGGCCACGCAATTCGCGGATGTAGGCCGCCTCCGCCTCGCCGTCCAGCCGGTGGCGGCTCCTGCCGGGATCCAGGTGGCGCGCCTCGATGCCCCGCTCGGACGCCCGCTGCAGCACCGGCGCGCCGGGCACGTCGCTGAGGACCAGTTCGATGCTCCCCGGGATCTTCCCGGCGGCAGCCGCGTCCGCGAGGGCCACCATGTTGCTGCCCACGCCCGATGCCAGGACCGCGATCCTGTGTGGCTGACGCTTCTCACGGGAAGTCACGCGCACATTAGACCACGTTCCCGCGCCGCCCGGCAATCGGGGATTCACTCGTAGCCCAACAACCATCGCAACAGACGGTTGCGGGACTTGATTCGAGTGTTGCCGCAGGTCCAGGCCGGGGCCCCCACGCGCACCGGGCCCTCACGGCGAAGCTCGAAGAGCAGCGCGCCCTCGCGACGGGTCTCGGCCACCCGGTAGCCGCATTCCCGGAGCCGGTCCAGGACCGCCGCGGAGGGATGACCGAAGGGGTTGCGCAGGCCCACCGAGACCGCCGCCACCGGCGCGGGCCCGCCCGCGTGGCGCGTGGCGAGCGCGTCCAGGAACTCGCGCGAGCTCGAGCCCGGGCTGCCGTGGTGGCCGACCTTGAGCAGCGCCACGCCGCGCAGCCCGGGCCGCGCGGCCAGCAGGCGCGCCTCCCCCGCGATACCGAGATCGCCCGTGAGCAGCACGCGGCCCTCCGGCGTGGCGATCTCCAGCACCAGACACAGGTCGTTCTCGGAGAGCCCCGAGCGCAGCGCCGAGGCATCCGGGTACACGGCGTAGACCGTGTCGCGACGCGAGGCATCCAGCCAGGTCCAGCCGGCGGCGATCTCGACCGGGGGCAGACCCGGCGTGAGTTCGATGTCTCGCCCCGACGCGGGCCCGGGACCTGGCTGGGACCGTCCGCAGACGCCAGCTCCGAAGCCTCGACTGAAGCCACGACCTAATCCACCACCGAATCCTCCCCCGCCCCCTCGCGCGACGGCCGAGTCCAGCGCGCCCCACTGCCCACCGGCCGCCCGCGGCGGGATGAGCCATGTCCCTGCGCGCCCGCGGCGCGCGAGCGTGAGCAGCCCGCCCAGGTGGTCCATGTCGCTGTGTGTCGCCGCGGCCCAGGCGAGGCGGCGCACCGCGAGCGCATCGAGCGCCGGGCACACCACGCGCGAGCCCGCGTCCCAGCCCGGTCGCCGCGGACCCCCGTCCACCAGCACCGAGGCGCCGTCGGGGAATGTCACCAGGCAGGCGTCCCCCTGGCCCACATCCAGGAAGGCCAGCCGCACGCAGGCAGCCCGGCACGGGTTGCCGCGCTGGCCGAAAGCCATGAGCAAGCTCAGGGACGCCACTGCCAGCGCCGCCGCGCGTCGCCACCGGCGCGGCCCGTGCGCCAGCAGCGCCAGCGCCACCAGGCCGGCGATCACCCACGCGGGTCGCACCGCCACCAGCGAAGTTCCGCTGCCCAGCCGGTCCTCGCCGAACCGGGCCATCACCGCCAGTCCCCTCCCCAGCGCCGAGGCCGGGAACCACGCCACCCACCGCAAACATTCCACGAGCACACCGGGGGCATCCCCGTGCAGGGCCGGGGACGCGCCGCCCCCGGACACTCCCGCCCCCGCGATGCAGGACAGCCACGGCAGCGCCGCGCTCACCGCGCAGGCCGCGGGAAGCAGCGCCAGCATGGCGGCCGCGATGGGCACGGCCACCAGGTTCGCGGGCAGTCCCACCAGCGAACCGCGGCCCACCGTCCAGGCCAGCAGGGGCCACACCGCCACCTGGGTCAGCAGCGAGGCGCGCAGCAGCTCCTGAAACGGCCGCCACCGGCCCGCCCCAACCGCCGGAAACGGCAGCTCGTGCAGCCCCCACGTGGCCGCCACGCTCAGCACGTACGACGCGTCGCGGGCGCGCGCCGGCTCCAGCAGCAGCAGCGCCGCCCCGGCCACCGCGGCTCCCATGCGGGCGCTGTGGGCCAGCCCGCGGCGGCGCGCGATCTCCCCTGCCGCGAGACTCACCAGCACCCGCTGCGCGGGCACGTGCAGGTGCGCCAGCCAGGCGTAGGCGAAGGTCACCGCCAGCGGCAGGGCGAAGCGGGCGCGCGGCAGGCAGCGCGCCACGATGGATCCCGCCAGGCCGTGCACGATGTGCAGGTGCAGCCCGGCGATGATCACGATGTGGATCACGCCCAGCGCCACCAGGCCGTCCCGGTCCTCTCCCGGGAGCCGCCCGGTCTCGCCGAGCATCAGCGAGCCGGCGTAGGCCGCGGCATCCGGAGGCAGGCGCGCGCCGCACGTGGCGCGCACCCAGGAGCGCAGCTCCTCGCCCGCGCGCGCGAGCCAGCCCGCGCGGTGCAGCAGGTGGACCCCCGCGGGATCGCGAACCCGGATCCAGCCGCCGATGCCGCGGGCGCGCGCCACCTGGCGGAAGTCCGACGCTCCCGGATTGGTCGGCCCGCGCAGGCGCTCGGACTCGCCCACCACCTCAAGCCAGGCCCCCGGCGCCACCCCGGGGGCCTCTCCGCGGGCCAGGCGCACGCCCAGCCTGCGGTGTTCGCGTCCGCGCGCCCCCAGGGAGCCGGCCGGCGTCGCGACCACCCACTCCCATCCCTCCCCGCGCGGCTCCGGCGAGCTGACCACCTTCGCGATGCAGCGCACCGGCCCCTCGGCCAGCGTGTCCGGATCTGATTCCGGTGAGAGCCACGCGCGCGCGGAGACGCTCGCGACGAGCATCGGGACAGCCACGAACCCGGCCACGTACCCGAGCGTAGCGGCCGCCCACGCCCCGTACCAGAACGCGTGCGCCCGGGACACGGATGCCCGTTACGCAAGGCGCGTACCCGACTCGAGGTCGCGCAGCCGCACGGCACGCGAAGACCCGGTCGGGCTCGAGGCGGAAACCCGGGGATGCGTGGACAACCGGCGGGAGCAGCTCATTCGCGAGTCGGGGCAGGAGAACGCGTGGAGACGGAGGATGGGGTATGCCTGAGGATCCGGGAGAACCGGGCGAGACTGGAGAACCGGGCGCACCAGGAGATCGGAGGACACCGGTCGAGATGTCGGAGCCAGGCCTTTCGGAGGCCCGGCCTCGCGCGAGGTCTACTTCAACGCCTTCCCATACACCAGCACTTCGCTCGGGATCTCGTTGAAGTCACCGTCCACGGCCACAACGTAGTACTTCCACGAGGCGCGGCCCTCGCCCAGCGCGGGCAGCGGCGCGGCGTAGACTCCCTTGTCCTTGTCGAGGAGGGTCATGGTTCGGCGGACGAACACGGTCTGTTCCGGGGAGGCGTAGTAGAGGCGCATCTCGCGCATCGTCTCGCGGTGCGCCGGATGGAACACCGCCGCCACCAGCGGATAGCCGGAGGTGCCGAAGGGCGGAGCCACGTCCACGCGGGCTCGCGGCGAGCCGTCGAACTCCACCTTCACGTAGCGGTCCTGCCCGGCCTTGAGGTCAATCAGCTGGATCTGCGGCAGCTCGCCGGCCCGCTCCACGCGCACGCTGTGAATGCCGATGGGCAGTCGAGTGCGGAACGGGGTGCGTCCCGCCGGCCTCCAGTCCACCCGCACGGCATCGCCCTTGGACTCCTTGAGGCCCTGGTTGCCGACTACCATGGACGTCACTTCCAGCCCGCCATCGCCCGCGGTGGTCTGCGGCTGGGCGTCATAGGTGGTGACCTGGCCGCTGGTGACGCGCACTTCCGCGGTCCAGGACAGCACGCCGGGCCCGCTGAAGCTCACCAGGTGGCGCCCCGCCGGCACGTCCTTCCACACCACCGGAACGCTGTCGGCGGTGGAGCCGTCGAGCTGCGCGTACAATGGCAGCCCCGGGTGCGTGTTGCCGATGGACACCTGGCCTGCGAACCGCGGCCGGAACTGCGCGGTCTCCCCCGCCTTCAGGGCGAAGGTCTGGGTGTCCACGCCGAGGTCGCCCAGGCGGGCTTCCACGAAGTGCTTCCCGGGCTTCACTTCGAGTTGCAGCGGGCTGGAGCCCACCTCGCGCCCGTCCACCTTCACGCGCGCCCCTTCGGGCTCGGTGACCACCGAGAGCGAGGCCGGAGCCCACGGCGCGTGCCGCCACGGCATCCATCCGCGACCCAGGCTCATCCAGGCGATGAGGCCCACCACCAGGGCCAGCGCGGCGTAGCCCGCGTAGCGCCGCCATCCGACCGCGGGCTCCGGCGGAGGCTGCGTCTCGGCGAACGTCGGGGCCGGACGAGTCATCGGACGCTTCGGCGAGTCGGATGCCGGCTCGTGGGTGGGAGACGCCGGGCGCGCGGGCGGCGGAACCGGCTCGAACGCCGCGGGCACCTGCGCCGCCGGCGCGGATGGCTCGGCCGCGGAGGGAAGGGGCGCCGCGGGCGGTGCGAATGACTCAGCCGCGGAGGGAATGGGTGCCGCGGGCGGCGGAGCCGATCCGGATACACTCACCGGCACGACGCCCCCCGGCTGCGCACCCCGCGGGGACTCGCTGGATCGCAGCGTGCTCCTGGTGGGCAGGTTCTCCAGGAAATCGGGCAGGCGGAGCGGCTCATCCTCGGGGACGGCTCGTCCGCCGGGCGGAATGTAGCCGGCGGCGATGGCGATGGACTTCGGCGGCGGGGCCTCGAGGATCGCGGCATCGGGTCCCATCAGCAGCATGCCGCGGCAGTACTTCAGCGCGGCGCCCATGTCGCCGGCGGAGTCCATCAGGTAGTCCCGCAGGCCCTGCGAAGGCTCGGACTCGAGGCCCGCCGCCAGCAGGTAGACATCCCCCGGGCGCGGCAGGTCCTGGCCCCAGGTCACCTGCTCGATGTTCTCCCCCGCGCCGATCGGGCCGGCTCCCTGGTCCCGCTCCGAATAGACGGGCTCGATCAGGAAGATCTCGCGGCGCTCCCGGGCGCGGAACACCCGGCAGTTGCCCGCGGCAACCACGTACACGATTCCCGCGTCATGGAATACGGCCAGCGCATCCACGGCCAGCCGCGGGTCAACGTCGGAGAAGCGCCAGTACTCGGAGGCGGACAGCCGGAAGGCGGCGATCAGGCTCGCGACCGGTCCCGGCAGGCCGGCCACGGGCTCGGTGGCGGCAGTGACGGTCTGGCCCAGATGGATGAGCCAGTCCGGTCCGTTGCGCTCGTCCCAAAGCGCGGTCCTGCCCCAGGTGAACAGGGCCAGCGAACCGTCGGTGCGCTTCCACTCGAGCGCCAGGGTGTCGGCGCGTGAGGCGAGTTGAAACTCCACGGGGTCCCTCCCAAAGCCAACCTAGCCCATGGCGTAACTCGGTGTCAAGAAATGGGCTTCTGCCTCCGGTGGAGGCGCGGGTGGAGAGTTGGGGCAGGCGAACCGATAATTCCATACATATGGATGGGCCCGGTGCCGCGGCCCGGTTCCGGGGCCTGGTTGCCACCCGGGGCGCGAAACAGGTATCCTGCGGCCCAGTTGCTCATCAGGGAGGATTCATGGCCAACCACTTCCAACCGGGGATCCGCGGTGTCATCCTGGCGGCCCTGCTGGGACTATCCTGGGCGCCCGGCCCGGGAGCGAGGGCCGCCGATGATTCCACCTACCTCGGACCGGACGTGCCCGTCCTCACCCCCGCCGACAGTCTCGCATTCATGGTGGATGTCCCCGGCGAAATGAACAGGGCTTCAGCGGAGCTTTCGCGCTGCCATCGCCTGCTGAAGAACGGCCGGATGATCGAGGCCCAGCATGCGGCCGAGCGGCTGCTGGCGTCGCTCCACGACCTCCGACAGCGGGTCCCGCTTTCCTACGCGCGCAACCAGCAGCTGGTGAAGCTGATCCAGCAGGCCGGCGGCGTGCGCCTGCGCTGCGTGCGGCAGCACCTGACGCTGCGACCCGAAATGCGCGAGGCAGGGAGCGACGCGGGCGAGGGATCGGATGCCCCCGACACGGACGGAGCGACTTCCTCCGCGCCCCGCCCGGGTGAGGCCGACCCCGCCGGCAGCCGCCAGGCGGGCACTCCAACCCACACCGGCCATGCCGCTTCGCTGGGGCCCTCGCTGCTCGCCGCGCTTCCGCCCTCGCCCGCGGACTCGCTGATCCAGGGACGGGAGGCCCAGCAGATCCTGCCCGAGAGCAACGACCGGGTGCAGAAGTGGATCGACTTCTTCACGGGCCGCGGCCACTCCACCTTCCAGACCTGGCTCACCCGCTCGGGCGAATACGTGGACATGATGCTGCCGGTGCTCGAGCGCAACGGCCTGCCCACCGACCTGATCCACGTGGTGTTCGTGGAGAGCGGGTTCAATCCCAAGGCGTTGTCGAGCTCGGCTGCCTCCGGCCCGTGGCAGTTCATCAAGAGCACCGCGCAGATCTTCGGCCTGAACGTGAACCAGAAGGTGGACGAGCGCCGCGACCCGGCGCGGTCCACCGAGGCCGCGGCCCAGTACCTGAAGCACCTGTACTCGCTGTTCCACGACTGGCCGCTGGCGCTGGCCGCCTACAACAGCGGCGAGGGCACGGTGCTGCGCGCGCTCAGCAGCCAGAACAGCTACGACTACTGGTCCCTGCGCCTGCCGCGCCAGACGCAGGACTACGTGCCGGCGTTCATGGCCGCGCTGACCATCGCCAAGGACCCCGGTTCCTACGGGTTCAAGGGCACGCCCATGGGAACGCCGCTGAGCTTCGACGAGATCCACGTGCCGGGTGGCGTGAACCTCAAGGTGCTCGCGCACCTCTCGCGCGCGCCCATCGAGGTGCTGGGCAAGCTCAATCCCGCCTACCTGCGCAAGACCGCCTCGCCGAAGGACGGCGGCACGCTGGTGCGCGTGCCCAAGGGCACGGGACGAGAGGTGCTGGCCAAGCTGCGCGCGCGCGACTACCCCGCCGCGCTGGCCAAGGCCGAACCGGTGGTGCTGAGCCATCGCATTCACAAGGGTGAGACGCTGAGCGCCGTGGCCCGCCGCTACGGCGTGACGGTGAAGGAGCTGGCGCGCGCCAACCGGATCCGGGACCTCGGCTCCCGGCTGCGGCCGGGCGGCGTGCTGCGCGTACCCGGCAGGGAGGAGAGCGTGCCGATGGTCCCGGCGGGCCCGTATCCGCCGGCGCCCGCGGGATCCGCTCCCGCGCCGGGCGCGTCCGTGGGCGTGCCGTCGCCGGCGCTTGCCGCGGTCCAGGCCGGGCCTCCGGTGCCGCGCTTCATGGCGGCCTCCATGGCGGGGCCCGTGGCTCCCGAACCGCGTCCCGCGACCGCGCGCGCCGCCCTGGCCGGGCCTCCGCTGCCCTCCGGCGCGGCGAAGCCCGCCCCTCCCCTGGGTCCCGCGCGACCGGCGCTGGGACGCACCTGCACGGTGAAGAAGGGCGAGACGCTCTACGCGCTGGCCTCGCGGTTCGGATGCCGGGTGTCGGACCTCGTGGAATGGAACGGGCTGGAGGAAGGTGAGAGCATCCGTCCGGGGCAGACGCTGGTGGTGGCGCAACCGGAGGTGAACGAGTAGGCCGGGCCTTCATGCCTGACCCGCGGGGCAGGCATGAGTGCCTTCCCTACTTCAAGGCCGCCCTGCGCGCCGGCGGGTCCATGGCCGCGCCGCTGGGCAGGCCGCCCTCGGCGAAGTCCTTCTCGATCAGGTCCGGGGCGATGCGGCAATTGCGGCCAACCACCAGCCCGTCGGGGAGCCGCGTGCCCTTGCCCACGATGGAAAGCCCCGAGCTCAGGTGCTCCGGGCAGGACACGTTGGGCACGCCTGAAGGACCGTGCCCCACGCGCGCCCCGCGGCCCACGAAGACACTCTTGTCAATGATCGCCCGGTCCACCACCGCGTCGCTGCCGATCCAGCACTGGTTCATCACGATCGAATCCCGCACCACCGCCCCCTTCTCCACGATCACCCCCGGCGAGATCACTGAGTTCTCCACCCGGCCGCGCACGATGCTGCCGCTGCCCATGAGCGAACGTCTCACCGAGCCGGTGTTGCCCACGAACATCGGGGGCAGGTCGTAGCTCACGGTGTGGATGGGCCAATCGGGATCGCGCAGGTCCAGCTCCGCGTCCACGCGCGTCAGGTCCATGGTGGCCTGGTAGTAGGAGTCCACGGTGCCGATGTCCGCCCAGTAGCCCTCGTAGGCGTAGGCGTACACCTCGCCCTCGGCGACCAGCCGCGGCAGCAGGTCGTGGCCGAAATCGTGGCGACTGTTCGCGTCGGCGGCGTCCTCGGTCAGCAGCCGCTCCAGCAGGCTGCGCGAGAAGATGTAGATGCCCATGGACGCCAGCGTGCTGCGCGCGTGCCGCGGCTTCTCCTCGAAGTGCACCACACGGTTCTTCGGGCCCAGCTGGAGGATGCCGAACTGGTTGGTGAGCTGCTCGGGCACTTCCTTCACCGCCACCGTCACCGAGCCGGGGTGCGAGGCGTGGAACTGGTACATGGGGTTGTAGTCCATCTTGTACACGTGGTCGCCGGAGAGGATCAGCACCTCCTCGGCGCGGGTGGCCTGCAGCACGTGCAGGTTCTGGTACACCGCGTCGGCGGTGCCCTTGTACCAGTCGGTCTCGGCCCAGCCCAGGTAGGGCTGCAGCTGCTCCACGCCGCCGCGGGTGCGGTCCAGGTCCCACGGCCGCCCGCTGCCGATGTGCTGGTTGAGCGAGGCGGGCCGGTACTGGGTGAGAATGCCGATGTCGAAGATGCCGGAGTTCACGGTGTTCGAGAGCGCGAAGTCAATGATGCGGTACTTGGCCGCGAACGGCACCGCGGGCTTGGCCCGCTTCTCCGAGAGCAGGCACAGCCGGCTGCCTTCGCCGCCGGCCAGCAGCATGGAGTAGCGCTGGCTCATCGGTGCGCCACCTCGGCGCCCGCGGCCACCGTGGTGCCGCTGAAATCCGCGGGCACCGCGCCCAGCGCCACGCGCGCCCCCTCGCCCACCAGCAGGCCCGGCGGCAGCGTGGCGTTCTTGCCGATCACGGTGATCGCCCCCGGTCCGCCCACCCGGGCGCCGCCGCCCACGTGCACGCGCTTGTCCAGGATGGTGGTGTCCACCACCGAGCCGGCCTCGATGCGCGAGAATGCGAACACGATGGAGCGCTCCACCCGCGCGCCCTTCTGCACCCGCACGCCACCGAAAGGTTGGCGACCACGCTGCCCGAGATCACCGCGTCGGTGCCCACCAGCGCCGGCGCCAACTCCTCGTTCTTGGAGAACACCGGCCACTCGGGGTCGTACAGGTTCAGCGGCGGGCGCTTGCCCAGCAGGTCCATGTTGGCGCGGTAGTAGGCGTCCACCTTGCCCAGGTCTTCGTGGAAGCCGTCAAAGGTGCGCGCCTCCACCCGTTCGCCCTGCTCGATCATGGGGATGATCACGTGGTAGACCATGTCCGGCCCGGTCGCGGCCTCCAGCCGCTTGAGCAGGGCCTGGGTCTCGAACAGGTACACCCCCATGGAGGCCCAGCGCGTCTCGGTGGCCCGCGGCTTCTCCTCCAACCGCACCACGCGCGGCCCCTCCAGCGTCACCATTCCGTAGCGACCGCACTGATCGGCGGGCACTTCCTTGACCATCACGGTGAGCGCGGCGCCGGAGGCCTGGTGGGAACGGATCAGCTCGCCGTAGTCGGCCATGTAGACGGCGTCGCCGGAGAGCACCAGCGTCATGCGCACGCCCTGCAACTGGTCGCGGTTCTGGGCCACCGCGTCGGCGGTGCCGCGGTACCAGCTGGCCTCCTGCCGCCGGCCGAACGCCTGCAGCAGCGTCAGGCCGCCGTCGCGGCGGTCCAGGCCCCAGGGGCGCCCGATGCCCACGTGGCGGTTGAGCGAGGTGGGTGCGTACTGCGTGAGCAGCCCCACGCGGGACAGCTCGGAGTGGGCGCAGTTGGAGAGCACGAAATCAATGGCGCGGTACTTCCCGCCGAAGGGCAGGGCCGCCGCCGGACGGTGCGCGGTGAGCAGCCCGAGCGAGTCGCCCTTGCCCCCCGCCAGGACCATCACGTAGACGTCGCGCATGAGGGAGCCCCGGGGCTAAAACTCGAAACTGCCCGAGATGCGCTGGGTGTTGTCCAGGCCCGCGTTCGAGTTGGAGATGAAGGCGTAATCCAGCGCGAAGCGGCCCCGGCGTCCGCCGGCGCCCGCGGTGAAGTTGCCGTGGTTGAACCCGGCGCGCAGCGCCAGCGTGCGCCGGTACCAGTATTCGGCGCCGGTGTGGAACTCGCCGCCCACCTTGCCGGTGGAGAACTGGCTGAAGGTGCGCCGGTTGTCGAAGGTCAGGTACACGTCCCCGGCCAGGGTGACCAGGTGGTCCTGCCCGATGCCGCGCGTGATCGCGGTGCCCGCGCGCAGCGAGGGCGAGATGCGCTCGTGGCGCCCGGTGTCCCAGTTGAGGAACGTGCCGAAGGCGTCGTGGAGCGCCAGGCCGAACGAGACGCTGGGCGAGGGCGTGTAGATGGCGCCCACGTCCGCCCCGAAACCGAAGCTGGAGTGCTCCGCCACGCTCTGGCGGATGAGTTTCACGGTGAGGCCCAGGTTGAGCCGGCGGCTGACCACGCGCCCGTAGCTCATGAGCAGCGCCATCTCCGAGTCGCTGGTGTAGATCAGCCGGCCTTCGTCGTAGATCGGCACCGGCAGGCCGCCCGGGCCCGGCTGCGTGCGCAGGCTGTCGGTGAGCGGGATGTTGTCGAGCGACAGGCGAACCACCGCGAAGCCCAGGGTCTCCCGTGGGCTCAGCGGCTGCACGAAGCCCAGGTAGTCGTAGTTGAGGACCTGCCCGAACTCCTCGGAGTGCGCGGGCAGGAGCTGGCGGCGCGTGAGGAAGCCCAGCCCGGCCGGGTTCCAGTACATCGCGGTGGCGTCGTCGGAAAGGCCCACGAACGCCCCGCCCATGCCCAGGGCGCGCGCGCCCACGCCCAGCTTCAGGAACTCCCCGGCGTACTTGTCGGCCCGGGCCGGGATGGGCAGGGTCAGCACCAGCAGGAGCGCCAGGAGGATCCGGTTCGGACACCGCATGCGATCAGCCTTTCCGGGCGGGCTGCCGGCGCGGCCCGCCCCGGTTGGGGCGGCGCCGCGGACGGACCCGCAGGGCCTGAGAAGCCCGGGTCATTCCGGGCGATGAAGGCACCATAACAACCTGCGGCACTTGGGTCAACGGCCGTGCCACCAGCCGCCCCCCTTTGCCATGCGCCGGGAGCGCGGAAATGTGCCCCGGACCGCCTACCTACCTATCAGAATTCGAAATACGGCCTCCGGGTTCCCGGCAAGAGCGCTTTTCCGTGGCCTTCCTTCGGCGGCCCCCCATCTCCAACTTGACACGTTACGAGTTCGTGATATAATTCTTTCGTTATGGGGCCGCACCCAGCACCCAGACCCGGTCGCCACCAGGCCCCCTGCGAGGATTCTTCGATGAGAGTGAAGCTGTTCGCTGCCGCCGCCATGCTCCTGGCCGTGGGCATGAACGCGACGCCCGCCCACGCCTTCATCCTGACGCTCACCGCCACCGGCGACGATCGCATGACTGTCTCCACCGATCATGGGCCGTACTACGCCGGCCGCCATTTCGACGACTGGCGCCACGCAGACTCGTTCGACTTCAATCTTTCGGCGCCGGGCAAGGAGCACGAGATCATCATCCACGTCCAGGAGGCGGACATTGACGCTCCCGGGATGAAGCCCGGGGCCTTCCTGGCCCAGGTGTCCATCACCCCCGGTTCGGGATTCGTCTGGGAATCCACCGGCACGGACATGCTCACCACCAACATGACCGACTGGGAGTACGCGGTGATGGACCCGCTGTACAACAGCGACGTGCAGTGGTACGACCCGTGGTCGGGCTGGAGCGGGCCCTCGTTCCTGGTGGCGGGCGCCAACCCCACGGTCGCGGTCGGCCCGCAGACCAACGGGCGCTCGGTGTGGACCACCTACAACGGCGGCCCCGTGGCGGGCATCGCCAACGAGGCCATGTGGATCTGGGAGCCGGAGAACGAGCTCATGCCCGGACAGCGGGACACGTGGTACCGGCTGCGGACGAACATCGTGGCCGAGAAGAAGGACCCGACACCGGACCCGGTGCCGGAGCCCGGGAGTGGGATCCTCGTCGCGCTGGGGCTGGCGGGCGCGATGCTGGGCGCGCGGAGGAAGTGACCCCGAAATAGGGCGCCCACGCGCCCGCTCGAGCGCACGAACGTGCGCTCCCTTCGCAGCCGCGCCCGACCTCGCACGGGCGCGGCTGCTTCATTTGCCTGGCCTCGGCCCGGGGCTTCCCATGCCCTCTGCCGGGACGCAGGTGTGCCTCTCAGGGCCCGCTCGTCGGGCCATCCTGGCCCGACATCGCTGCGGCTGTCTCACCTGCCTCCTGCCGACAGGCGACCGCGCGAGTGTTCGAAGATCAGCGACGTTTCGACGTGGTCCACCTCCGGGCGCGAGGTGAGCTCGTTCACTGCCAGCGCGCGCAGGTGCTCCACGTCGCGCACCGCGACGTGGAGCAGGAAGTCCTGCGCCCCCGCCAGGTGGTAGACAGCCAGCATCTCCGGTAGTCCCGCGGCATGGCCGCGGAACGCGCGCACCATGGCCAGGGAGTGACGGCGCAGCCGCACCGCGATGAGGGCTTGCAGCCCGATCCCCAGCGCCGCAGGCTCCACTTCCGCATGGAAGCCGCGGATGGTGCCCTCCGTCAGCAGCCGCCGCACCCGCTCCAGGCAGCTCGAGGGCGCCAGGCCCACGCGCGACGCCAGCTCCTTGTTGGAGAGCCGCGCATTGTTCTGCAGTTCGGCCAGGATCTCCAGATCCATTCGGTCCAGGGTCCTGCGCGTCGGCTCCTTCCGCAATTTATTCTGTTTCTTTGCCATGGACATGAATCTATCATCCAGAACGGACCAACTTCCAGAAGGATCTTCCGATGTCAAACCATCGCACAGAATCATCCCCCCCGCCCGCGGTGGCCTTCACCGTGAAGCTCGCCCGCGCGCTGCACCGCCTGGGCGCGCCCAGCCACCGGCTGGAAGACGCCATGACCGACGTTTCGCGAGCGCTGGGGATCCAGGGCGCCTTCTTCGCCACCCCCACGGCGGTGTTCGCCACCTTCGACGCCCCCGGCTACCGCGAGACCTTCCTGGTCCGCGCCGAGCAGGGCGAAGTGGACCTCGAACGCCAGACGCTGGTGGAGCAGGCCATTGACGACGTTTCCGCGGCGCGGATCTCTCCCACCCGGGCCGAGGAGCGGGTGGACGAGATCCTGGCCGCACCGGCGAGGTACGGCCCTGCCACCCGGGCAGCCTGCTTCGCGGTGGCCTCCGGATCCGCCGCGAGCTTTCTGGGCGGGGGCTGGCGCGAGATGGCGCTGACCTCCGTCGTGGGCCTGGTGATCGGGCTCATGGCGATCCTCGCGCGGCGCTTCCGCAACGCCGGGCGGCTGTTCGAGCCCGCGGCCGCGGCACTGGCCGCGGCCGTCGCAGTGGCCGCCGCCACCACCATTCCGCACGTGAGCCTGCACGTGACGCTGCTCGCCGGGGTGATCGTGCTGATCCCCGGCTTCACGCTCACCGTGGCGATGACGGAGCTGTCCAGCGGGCACCTGGTGTCGGGCTCCTCGCGGCTCACCGGTGCGGTGGTGATGTTCATGGGGCTGGCCTTCGGCGCGGTGCTGGGCAGCCGCGTCGCCGGGATCTTCTTCGGCGCGCCCGCCCCGGTGGATCCGGTGGCTCCGCCAGGCTGGATCCTGTGGGCCGCGCTGGGGGTGGCCCCGTTCGCGCACGGCGTGCTGCTGGGGGCCCGCCCGCGCGACATGGGCTGGATCCTGTGCGCGGGTGTACTCGCATTCTTCGGGGCGCGCCTGGGCGCCCACGTGCTGGGCCCCGAGCTCGGCGCCCTGGTCGGGGCGCTGCTGGTGGGCATGGGCAGCAATGCGCTGGCGCGCGTGCGCCGCCACCCCGCCGGTGTCACGCTGGTGCCCGGGCTGATGCTGCTCGTCCCCGGGAGCCTGGGCTTCCGGAGCTTCTCGGCGCTGGCCGCGCACGACGTGCTGTCCGGCCTGCAGGCCGCGTTCACCATGGCGTTCGTGGCCGTGGCGCTGGTCGCCGGGCTGCTCGCCGCCAACTTGCTGGTACCGCCGCGCCGGGCGCTGTAGCGCCGGCATTCGTGCCGCCCGTTTCCCGAGCTGTTCCCGGCAGGTGCGCAGGCCTGCCCTGCGAGCTTCCGATGGAGGATCCATGAGCCGCTTCGACCCGATCGAGTCCCTGGCCCGCGCCCGTCACGAGTTCGGAGAGCACGGCGGGGTGAACATGTCCATCGAGGCCAGCACCACCTTCACCGTGCTCAACGCCGACACCATGCCCGAGATCTTCCACGGGCTGCGCGGCCCGGGGCAGGGCTGCTATCTCTACGGCCGCCACTTCAACCCCACTGTGTACGCGCTCGGACGCCAGCTGGCCGCCCTGGAAGGCACGCAGGCCGCCTACTGCGCTGCCAGCGGCATGGGCGCCATATCGGCCACGGTGCTGGGCATCTGCGGCGCGGGGGATCACGCGGTGGTGGGCGACACGATCTATGGCGGCACGTTCGCGCTGTTCCGCCACTTCCTGCCGGCGCGCACGGGCATCCAGGCCTCCTTCGTGGACGTCACCGACCTGGCCGCGGTGGAGGCTGCGTTCCGGGACCGCACGCGGCTCCTGTACGTGGAAACCACGTCCAATCCAACGCTGGTGGTGGCCGACATCACGCGCCTCGCGGAGATCGCGCACCGTCACGGCGCGCTGCTGGTGGTGGACAACACCTTCTGCCCGGTGATCGTCTCCCCCGCCCGGCACGGGGCGGACGTGGTGGTGCACAGCCTGACCAAGTTCGTGAGCGGCGCCTCGGACGTGCTCGGCGGGGCCGTGTGCGGCAGCGAGGAGTTCATCGCCGGCCTCATGGACGTCAACAACGGCTCGCTGATGCTGCTGGGGCCCACGATGGATCCGGGTGTGGCATTCCACCTGGGGCTGCGCATCCCGCACCTCGGCATTCGCGTCGCGGAGCACTCGCGGCGCGCGCTGGAGTTCGCCACGCGTCTCTCGTCACGCGGTCTGCCGGTGATCTACCCGGGGCTCGCCTCGCACGCGGGGCACGCGGCGCTGGAGAGGATGCTCAACCCGGGCTACGGCTGGGGCGGGATCTTCGGCTTCGACCTGGGCACCGCCGAGCGCGCGGCGCGGTTCATGGAGGCGCTGCAGAACGAGGGCGGGTTCGGGATGATCGCGGTGAGCCTGGGGTACTTCGAAACGCTGCTTTCGTGCTCGGCGAGTTCGACTTCGAGCGAGTTGTCGGAGGAGGAGCAGGCTCGGGCGGGGATCTCGCCGGGGCTGGTGCGGGTTTCGATCGGGTACACGGGGAGCCTGGAGCAGCGGTGGGGGCAGTTCGAGACCGCGATGAAGGCGGTCGGCATCGCGCGCAGCCCTCTCCCGGGGCGCGAGTGCACCCCTCACGGCCCGTTCGGCTGCGCATCCTGCGCAGCCATCACTGCGGCTGCTCCCTCCTTCGCCATCCTGGCTACGTCGGTCGCAGACGCACCGTGAGGGGTGCACCCGCGCCCCGGGAGAGGGTATTGCCGTGCCGGGCAATCAAGCGTCCTGCGATTGCTCGCCGTGCTGTTCCGTGCAGTCAAGTTGCCCTGCGGTTGCTCCGCCGCGCAGCTCCGTGGATTGCGACTCCTCTGCACTTGCTCCGCCGTACGCTTCGGTGCTGCGCAATTCCGCGCTGTTCGTCCTAAGCTGGCGTGAACGCCTTCCCCAGATCCGTGGCAACGCGACCGCCCTCTCCCGCCAGGGGGCGGCTCTGGAATTCGGCGGCGCTCCAGGCTCCGACGCCGGCGGAGAACAGGATCAGTTCCTCCGCTCCCGCCACCTCCGACACCGGGAAGGCTCCCAGTGTGACTTTGCGGCCTCGGGCTTGCAGCTTTCCTATGGCCCAGGCGCGGGTGGTGCTTTCGAGGCCGCCGCAGGAACTGTCGGGGCCGAAGACTTCTCCATCGCGCGACCACAGCACTCCCGCCCTGCATGCGCCTGCGACTTCGCCCCTCTCGTTGGCCCGGATCGCTTCGTCGAATCCGTTCGCGCGGGCGGCTTCCATTGCGCGCCAGGGCTCCGCGTAGCTCAGGAGCTTGAGGCCGCGCAGGGGGGCGTTCGAGAACACCCTCCAGTCGGAGAAGCCCACTCGCGCGGGCGGGCGCGGGGCCGGGGCGGGGCGCAGGAGGATCAGGCGGTGGACCGGGCGGTCCGGGTGGTCCGCGGGGCCGTGTGCCGCGGTCGAACGCCCTCCGGGCCCGATCGGACGCTCGCCAGGGTGGGTCGCGGCGTTCGACGCAGACCCCGGCGCGGCGGGCTCGGGCCACAGCGGACCGGCGCCCTCGAATAGTTGGATTCGGGCCAGGGCGTCGGGAGGGGCGCCGGCGGCCTCGGCCAGGGCGCGCGTCTCGGCTTCCAGGGATTCCACGCGCGTGGCACGCGGGTCGAAGCCCAGTGCGGCGCAGCCGGCTTCGAGGCGCAGGCGGTGCAGGGGCCACTGCCACAGGCGGCCGGCCACGAGGCGCGCCGTGGTGAATGTGCCGGCGCCGCACAGGAAGCCCGCGGAGGTGGGCGGGACTCGTGCTTCCGCCATCGGAACGACGCGGCCGTCGAGATGGACCAGCGGCAGGGTCACGGGGTGGCGGCCTGCAGCGAGGCTCCCGGCTGTAGCGCGGCGTCCGCCTGGAGCGCAGCGTCCGCCGGCCACGGCAGTTCGTCTGCCTTCACCCGCACCGGCTCGCGCGTGGCATCCCCCTGCCCTTCCAGCGCGCGCTCCAGCGCGCGCCGCTTCAGGCCGCACTCGCGCCACTCGTCCATCGGGGTGGAGTCCCACGTGATCGCCCCACCCACCGGGAACGAGGCGCGGCCGTCGCGGATTTCCAGCGTGCGGATGGCCACCGACATCTCCCATTCGTCGCGCGCGCGGAACACGCCGATCGAGCCCATCGAGAACCCGCGCGGCGCGGGCTCCAGCTCGGCGATCAGCTCCATGGCGCGCAGCTTGGGTGCACCGGTGATGGAGCCGGATGGGAACGTGGCGGCCAGGATTTCGGCGATGGTCACGCCGGCGCGCGGCTGCGCCTCGACCACGCTTTCCAGGTGGTGCACGCCGGGGAAGCTGCGCACGGCGAGCAGCTCGGGCACGTGCACCGTGCCCGTGCGCGCGATGCGGCCGAGGTCGTTGCGGAAGAGATCGGTGATCATCACATTCTCGGCGCAGTTCTTGGGGTCGAGCGTGAGGGCCCGCGCGGAGCGGGCGTCGGCCGCGGGATCGGCGTGCCGCGCGGCTGTGCCCTTGATCGGCGCGGCGCGCAGGGTGTCGCCCCGGCGTCGCAGGAAGCACTCGGGCGAGAGGCTCACCAGGTCCAGGCCGGGACGTCGCAGCAGTGCCATGTAGGGCGCGGGGGCGTGGCGCAGCGCGGAGCGATAGAGCGAGCCCGGGTGACCCGTGACCGCGCACTCGAGGCGGTTGACCAGGTTTAGTTGATAGACGTCGCCGGCGGCGATGTACTCGCGGGTGCGCTCCACGGCACGGGTGTATTCGGCAATGCCGAAGGCGGCGCGCCAGGGCCCGGGGCGCAACGCGGCGAGCGGGTGCGCCGACGCGGGCTCGGGCATCGGCCGTTGGAACAGGCCGGTCGTGCCCCGAAGGTGCAGCCGCTGCCGCGCGTGGTCGAACTCGGCCCACCCGGGGTAGACCGCGAGGTCGGCCAGCACCGCGCCGGGCTGAAGGCCGCGCGCCCAGTTACCCGGCAGGCGCGGCTGAAGGAGCCAGCCGGCCTCGTAGGATAGTGCCAGGACCGCGAGCGAGCCGGCGGCTCCTGCCGTGGGCGCGAGGCTGGCTTCGAGGGTCCCGAGGAGGCCCTGGAGCGCGGAACGCGCATCGGCCTCGTTGTTCCAACGGACGGTCCGGTGCAGGGCGGGCCAGGCCGCCATGCAGCCGATCCCGCCATGGCGCGGCCCGGCATCCAGCAGCGATGGGAAGCAGCCTGCCGGAAGCCCGGCAAATGCGACGGTTGACACGTTATCGTTCCTTGATATGCTCTACGGAAAGGCGTCCGGGAGAGCCGGACGCCAGCGTGCCCTCAGCCTGACACACGGGAGTTCCCATGACGAGACTGCTTCGCTGCGCGGCCCTGGTCCTTGGCGGTGTGCTCGCGGCCTCCACGGCGATGGCCTACGGCCTGAACATCACGGCCACCGGGGATGATTTCACGTTCGTGTCCTCGAACGGTGGAGCCTACTACGGCGGCGCCAACTGGGACAACTGGCACTATGCGGACGTGTTCGGCTTCTCCCTTGCCCCCGGCGAGGAACGGAATCTCGTCTTCCACGTGCACGATCACTGGGGCCTGAACGGCGACGAGAATCCCGGCGCGTTCCTGGCCCAGCTCGACATCGCCCCCGGCAGCGGCCTCATGTGGGAGACCGGCGGCGCCACCCTGCTCACCAACACCAACGACTGGCTGTACGCGCTGAGCGACCCGCTGGCGGGGCCGGCGACGTGGTACACGCCGCACTCCGGCTGGGCCAGCTCGCGGCCCATGACCAGCGGCGTGCAGACCAACGCAGCCTCGATCTGGAAGCACACCAACGGCGGCCCGATCGCGGGGATCGCCGATGATGCGCAGTGGATCTGGAGCCTGGAGAACTTCACCGTCGAGGCGCCGACGGACGTGTGGTTCAAGCTGAACCGCAGCGTGGCGCCGGTGCCGGAGACGGGCTCGGGGTGGCTGGTGGGGTTTGGGCTGGCCGGGCTGGTCGTGGTGGGCGGGGCGCGGAGGAAGTAGGCACGACGCGCTTCCTGGCGAGTGCAGTCGCCGCAGACGAACTTCAGAAATAGGGCGCTCTGCGCCCGCTCGAGCGCACGAGCGTGCGCTCATCGCAGCCGCGTCGGGGGCCCTGGCGCGGCTGCATCATTCCCCTGCGCGGGGCGCCGGCGGTTCCGGGGCGTGGCGGCCGCGGGCGTGGCCATCCGCGTGGCATCCAGGGTCCGATTTGGACTGCGTTGCGTTGACATGATTTCGCGGCGATGCGATTCTCTCGGAGACTACTTTGCCGGAGTGGTGAAACTGGTAGACGCGCGGGACTCAAAATCCCGTGACTGCAAGGTCGTGAGGGTTCGAGTCCCTCCTCCGGCACCAACGCACCGTACTTGATTCAGCGACTGCCTCGACGGAAAGTGCTCGATGATCCCGCCCGGCCTGGAGAGGGACTGGCGGCGACGTGGAACCGATGCACCTTGCATCCATCCACCACAAACAGGAAGCCCTGGGTTGAGACCGCGAGGCCCACGGGTGAATAGACGAGGCCCGAGCCCAGCTGGTGATACCCTCCCGCCGTCTCGAAGACGCCGATCCTCTGCCCGCCGACGCAAGTCGTCCCGTGGCCTGGCAGGGTCGTGCACTCGGGCAGATCTCCGGCGTACAGGTTGCCGGCGGCGTCCACCGCGAGTCCCCCCGGGAATGTGAATTGCCTGTCCCCCCGGCCCGGCCCGCCGACAAGGGTTGCACCTCCGCCGGAAATCGAGTAGACGCCCCGCAAGTCCCTAATTGAGACGTAGACCCGCCCCGAGGCATCGACTGCCAGACTGTTTGGCCACTGCTGATTGATCGATGGCACGTCTATGTACCTTTGGAGGACGCCGGAATGATCGTAGACGGTGACTCTCAAAGGACCGTCGATACTCGAGATGTAGTGACTTCCAACCGTGAAGAGCTGCGCGTTCGGTCCCATGGCGATGCTCGACGTGCGTCTATCCACGATCCAGTCGTTCAGCGCCGCTCCATCCGAGGAAAGCACCAGGATGCGCACATTTCCGCCGGCTACGCTCGGCCCCGCGAGCACGTAGATCCGGCCCGTCGGATCCACCGCTACCCCGGACACGTTCGCCGGCCTCCCGTTGTCCAGGTCGTTGACCAGGAAGCCTGCGACGAATGCGCCGTCGGACGAGAACTTCTGCACCATGCTTCGGCCGGCGTCTCCGATGTACACGTGTCCCTAGCCATCCACTGCCACGGATGTAGCCTGGCCGATTTGTCCATCCCTGCTGCCACAACTCCCCCAGGAGAAGTAGTCCGCGGGGGGCTGTGGGTCCACGACAAGTCCAACACTGACCGATGAGCACTGAGAGTTTCCCAGGTTGAGCGTGCAGTTGAATGTGCCCACACGAACCGGAATTACCTTGAATCGGATAATGGCGGAAGCGCCACCTTTGATCGAGTAGACACTGTCCAACAGGACCAGCCCGGGGCATGTGGCAGTCACCCTGCCGGAGATGCGGGTGATCCCGGTATTCACAACGGTGAACCATCCGCTGGCGGAATCTCCCAGCATGAGGCGGGACGGCAGCCCCAGCACAGACTCAATGTTGCAGTGCGGCGGCTCGAAGCCCGTTCCCCGGAGCGCGAGCCATGCCGACGGCGGCGAGCCAATGGCGAGGGAGCAGGAGTAGGCGACCACGTCGGTCGGGGCGAACCGCACAGTCACCTCGAGCGAGTCGCCGGCTGGCAACAGCTCCGGAAGCGACGTGACGACCCGGAACGCGGCACACGAGGTCTGCACGGTAGCAGGCACCGGAGCGCTCCCGGCATTTCGAAGCCTGAAGGTCTGATCCGTTGTTCTGCCCACGAGCAGCTGTCCGAAGTCGATGGCACTCCGGGAAAGCCGGAGGCTGCCGGTCGGTGGAGATGCCGCGACTCCAGTAAGCAACACGCTCCCGCAGCTGCCACCGGAGAGCTCGACGAGGCATGTCTTCAGTCCTCCCGACCCGGTTGGCGCGAAGTTCAAGGCAACCAGGACCGACTCCCCCTCAGTGAGGGCGTATTCCCCACCGGAGACAACCGAGAATTCCGGGCACGAGATGCCTGCACTCCCCCGAAGCACCCCACCACCCAGATTGTGGACCGAGAATGAAAGGGTTCTCGATGCACCCACGGTCACCGTGTCAAAGGACACCTGGGTGCGCGGAACGTAACATACAGGTGTCGACGCGGCAGTCGCAGTCCCCCGGCCCAGAACGCGGATCCACGCGCCGATGCCGCGCACCGAGACGCTGCACGCGTAGGCGACGGTGTCGAGCGGAGTGAATCTGATGGTGAAGGACTTGGACTGTCCCGCAGCGAGCGAAAACGTGCTGTCGCCCACCAGGAGGAACGCAGCGCTGGACACTCCGAGAGTCCCAGCGATCGTTCCCCCTCCGGCATTTGTGACACTGAACGACCGGGAGGGACTCGTTCCGACGCGAGCGGAGCCAAAATCGATACTGGTTGGGTTCAGCACGGCATCGGGCTGCGGCTGTGGCGTCACATGGTCCGCGCAACCGGCAGAGAGGGCCCCGACGAGCACCAGCGGGGCTATGGAGAAGAGGCGGAAGCGGCTGAGTCTTGACTTAGGCACGGCGGCCTCAATTCGAGAAGATTGCGTCGGATCCATCCGCAAGCATATCACATGATGTGCCTCAAGATGCGTTTGGGTCGGCTCCGATTCGGACAGTCCTGGACTGGAATTCGGGTATGCCCGAGGCGCGTTCCCGATCCTGCTCGGCGAACTCGCCCCGGGGGAGTTTGCAGCGTGCGCAAGATCGCCTTTCAGATTGTCCGCCCAGGGTAGCCGCTGGCGCAGGGCCTCGTAAGGGGTCTTCCCGCCGTGCGCGACGCGGGTGGGCTCGCCCCTCTTCCGTAGACAGTCTGCCTACGCTGCCCGACTTGCCCATCCTCCGACCGTCATGCAGACAGGCACCGCCGCACAGTTTCAAGCACCTTCCCCGCCGACGGCAGTACCCCCAGCGCCGCCATCGGCCCCCCATCAATCACGATCTTCCCATCCACGAGAACCTTGAACTCACCGTAGCGTCCCCCGACCATCTCGACGTCGGTCTGGAGCTCACGTCGGATTCGTGCCGCCACACGGACAGCATGAAGTCCGGTGATTCAGTACGCGCAGTAGCGAATCTCAATGCGTGCCATGTGGATCTCCTTGAATGCTGCGCCCGGAGCCGGGCGACGGGGCCGCCTCGCGGCCTGCGTGGTTCAGGATGCCACCTTGCCCTGGCGGGGCAGAGCGCCTCTCAGATGCTCAAGATAGTCCGCAAGCGCACGCCGTCCCGATGCGGTGATCCGGTAGCTCGTGACTGGCAGCCTCGCCCGGAAGGACTTGTGCACATCCAGGTACCCAGCGGCCTCCAGCTTCGACACATGACTCGAGAGGTTCCCCCGGGTGAGGCCGGTGGTGGCCTCGAGGAACTTGAACTCCACCTCCGCGGCGCCGGATAGCACCGTGAGAATTACGAGCCGCGCGGGCTCGTGAACCAGGCGGTCCAGGTTCAGCAACGCCTGGACCGATCCCTGCGCGCGAGCCCGGCTCATGCGCCCCCGCTAAACGCGCGCAATTCCCGCTTCAACGCGCGGAACCGCGCATGCTGCATCGCGCCCGCCACGACCATGATCCCCGCCGCCAGCGGCGCCTGGAGCTGGCTGCCAAGCGGGTAGTGCAGTCCCACGAGCGCCACGGCTGCCTGGCACATCAGGAACACGCCCACCAGGATCTCCCCCACCGTCCACAGCCAGAACCAGACCACCAACGGGATCGCGAGCACGAAGCCGAGGTAGCCGGCGAGCGGCAGCACGGCCAGGCCGGCGCCCTGCGGTCGCGCCGAGAGTTTCCACAGCAGAAGTACCAGCACGGCAACGCTGCCGGTTGCGAGCAGGCCCGTGATAAGTCTGTGCCAGCTCGCCTCTCGAGCGGACAGCGGCTCCACGACCCGCCCGAGGCCCTGGTACAACCTCGCCCTGAGCACACCCCGCACGGCCAGCCACAGGAAAGGCGTCGCGGCGAGCGCCAGCCGGAGTGGCAGCCCCCAGGGCAGCAGCGCCCCACCGAAATAGGAGCCCAGGCACAGCAGTCCGCCCGCGACGTGACCCAGCCCGGCCTCGTTGCGCTGGAAGCGCGAGTACCTCCGGGTCAGCTCCTGAAGCCGTTCCATGCGGGCGACGGCCTCGGGGGCGGCGGAGTAAGCGGTGGGATTCGGATCCATGGATGTAGTTTGCCATGCAGACTAGTTTGCGTCAAGTCACATTCGGGGATGGGTCGCAGTCGGGGTGTACCTCTGAGAGGCGGATGGTCTCGGCAAGTGAACCAGCTCGGCCGCGGTGTGTCGCATCTCCGGCAGACCCAACCACCCGGCAGCCCGCATGGTTGGGGAGCCTAAAGGCGCCCCCCGGGAACCGCTGGGCCGGATGCTGCGTCAAACTGTGAAGACCGCGAAGCCGGCCCCTCCGGCCCCCACACCTGAGCTTCCCTGGGAGAACACAGGCACAATCCCTATGCGCACATCCCATGGATTCCTTCTGGCAGTACTGATGTCGGCAGCGTGGCTCACTCCCCCGGGGGCCGACGTTGCGTTGGCGGCAAAGGCCTCCAGAGACTCCACGGCGCAAAGGCGGCATCGACCGGCCGGTGTGCCCGTGGTGCCTGCGACCGCTCAGCAGTTGCTGGCCCGTGTGGCCCGCCCGGGCGCGGACGCGACGTTGGTCAACGTCTGGGCCACCTGGTGCGTCCCATGTCGGCAGGAGTTCCCTGCCTTGCTCAGGGCGGCCCGGGGACTTGCCGGGTCCAAACTCCGGCTGATGCCGGTATCCGCCGACTTCGACGAGCAACTGCCCGAGGTGCGACGCTTCCTGGCGGCACAGGGGGTGCGGGACACGAGCTACATCAAGACGGGCCCGGACATGGAGTTCATCAACACACTCAACCCCGCGTGGTCCGGGGCGCTCCCGGCCACGTTCGTCTATGACCGTCGGGGCAGGCTGGTCGAGTTCTGGGAGGGCGAATGCGACACCGCGCGCTTCGGGAACGCGATTCAACAGGCCCTGGCATCACCTTCAACGATCAAGGAGCCTTCCAGATGAAGCTGAACTCCGGTGTCTTGCTCCTGTCCGCCTTCCTGCCGGCGCTGTTCATCGCATCCGCCGGGGTGGCCCGTGGAGACGATGGCAAGAGCCCGTCCCCCGAGTCCCACGCCGTGAGCGCTGCCACGCCACTCGCGCTCGGCAAGCCCGCGCCGATGGCGGCGGAGCCCATGAAGGCCGGAGATGGCCAGTACGTTTCGATCGGGGGCGTCGCCGGGAAGAAGGGCACCCTTGTGATCTTCACCTGTAATCACTGTCCATGGGTCAAGGCGTGGCAGGCCCGGATTGCTGCCATCGGGAACGCGGCCCTGGAGGGAGGAATCGGGGTGGTGGCCGTCAACCCGAACGACCCGGGAGCCTACCCCGAGGATGACTACGAGCAGACGCGGGCCCGGGCCAAGGCCCTCGGGTTCAAGTTCGCCTACGCGGTGGACTCCACCTCCGAAGTGGCCCGCGCCTTCGGTGCCACGCACACGCCCGAGGTGTTCCTCTTCGACGCATCCGGACGATTGGTCTATCACGGGGGCGTGGACGACAATGCCCGCGACGAGAAGGCCGTGCAGGAACACTGGCTG
This sequence comes from Candidatus Eisenbacteria bacterium, assembly GCA_016235265.1. Classification (NCBI taxonomy): domain Bacteria; phylum Candidatus Eiseniibacteriota; species Candidatus Eiseniibacteriota bacterium. The sequence continues at coordinate 76,339 of JACRLI010000009.1, read as the reverse complement.
CAGGACGCGGTGGCCGCGGTGGCCGCCGGCAAGCCCGTGCGGCTGGCGGAGACGAAGGCCCTCGGCTGCTCCGTGAAGCTGCGCGCGAGGGAGAAGTCAGGGACGTAGGAGCCGCCGCGCCTCCCCCACCTCCAGGCGCTCCCCGTCCGCGTCCTTCGCCACCGCGAGCAACTGCGTGGCGCACTCCCGTGCGGCCGCGTGCCGCCCGCACGCTTCCGCCGCGCGCTGCGCGCCCGCGAGTGCGTACAGCCGTCGCGGCGAGGTCTCCAGCGTCGCCGTGTAGGCTTCCAACGCCTCGGCCGGCAGTCGTAACTCCATCAACATGTCCCCCAGCAGCTCGCGCGCCGGCAGCACCGAGCCCGGGGTCACGGGCAGCTTCTCGCTGGAATCCTCGATGGCCGCGGCGGCCTGCATCCCCGTCAGTGCCGCCTCCCGCCGCCCTTCCGCGAACGCCAGCCACGAGGCCGCCACCCGGCGCTGCACGTCCACCTGGCGCGCCCAGTACTGGAGCTTCGGATCTTTGATGTCCTTCCGGATGGCCTCCAGGCGCGCGGCTGCCTCCCGCGCGACCTCGAGCCGGCCCGACCGCGCGCCACCCAGGGCGCGCGCGTACTGCAGCGTCGCCTCGGTCCACGGATAACGGCTCCAATCCCATCCCGGCGGGAGCCGCAACTCCGCCGCCGCCCTCCAGTCCCGCCGCTCCAGCGCGTAGCGCGAGGGCACGGACGCGAGCGCGTAGAAGAAGGACAGCGTCTGCCGGCTCACACGCCGGATCGCCAGGACGCTGTCGCGGATGGCGCGGGCCTCCACGTCCTGTCCCTTCTGTAGATAGGCGTATTCTAAGTAATCGAACGCGTGCACTTCGTCGTAGTACGCACCGCCACCGCAGACCGCCGCCGCGTACTCGCGCCCGGCCTGCGCCGCGGCCAGGTTGGAGAGGATGCATTCGTCCCACATCCCCAAACGAGTGAAGATGTGCGCCGGCATGTGGAGCGCGTGCGGCACGCGCGGTGCGATCTCGGCGTAGTGGCGGGCCGCAGGCAGGGCGCGCTCCGCGAGCGGCGGCGCGTCGCAGCTGTGGATCAGGTAGTGCACGATTCCCGGGTGATCCGGATGACGGACGTAGAGCGGCTCCAGGATGGCCAGAGCCCGGCGCTGCCGGGCGTAGGTCTTGTCCCTGGGATCCGCCGTGGCGTCGAGTGCCAGCGCGTGGAACGCCGCGGCCTCGAGATCCTCGGGGAATCGCGCGCTCAGTTGCTGCATCGCGCGCTCGTAGGCCGCGGCCCGGGTGCGGTGGTCTGCGTGACGCCAGTCGCGATAGAAGGTGGCCAGCGCCGCGACATAGGCGCGCTCGCGCTCGCTGCCGAACCCGATGGCCTCCGCGCGCTGCACAGCATCCCAGCCGCGCTTCAGGGACACGCTGTCGGGCGGCTCCCACAGCGGGTGCCACAGGCTCATCGCCACTCCCCACCACGCCATGGCGCAGCGCGGGTCACGTTCCGTGATCGCGGCGAACTCCCGTTCCGACTCCTCGTAGAAGAACGAGTGCAGCACCGCCACCGCGTGATCGAAGTCCGGCTGGATCCCCGGCGCGCTCGTCACCGGGAAGCTCACGCGTCCGACATTCCCGAGATCCGCGGCCGCGGCCCGTGCTCGAGAGGAGACGCCGGATCGGCCGATGCCCACGACGTAGATGACCAGGGTCAGTGACACGGCCACCAGGCCGATGACGAGTGTGAGACGGGGAATGTTTCGCATGACCACCTCCACGCCAGGGCGGCGTGTCTCCGAATGGCGGCCGTTCGGGGAGGATCATCGCGGGGATTCCGGGGGCATGTCAATGCTCTTGCGGGGACGTACTCATGCGCGGACGCCGCGAGCCCGGCGCCGGGGCCCCGCGCGGAGGCCTGCGGACTCGGGGCGGCTCAGGAATCCGGCATCGTGATCCGGGCCGACTTGATGTCGGGGATCTCGACCTTGCTCCTGGGGAGCATCTCCGCGTAATGCAGAAGCGAGAAGACGAACGGATTCGCCTGGTCCTGGTCCAGGATCAACACGTCGGTGTCCGTCATTCGAAAGCGCCCGACCTGCGAGGTGCCTCCCCGCATATACACGTAGTTCCTGGCCGGGGATTCTGGCGCGGGAATGGCGTCGCCCGAAAACGCGATGCTGATCGCGTTGGCGCCGACCTCCACACCCGTCATCGTCCCGTCAACCCGCGGCGGCGGAAACAAGCCAAATGGCCTCACCATGATCCGGTTTCCGTCCACCAGCAGGCTCCTGTTTGGCGGCAGCGCGATCACCCGGTCGAGGTGCAACGGCGCCCAGCGAATGAGGCTGGTGGCATGAATCCCGCCGAAGACCCGCAGATGATCTACGGCGATGACCAGCACGTTTGTCAGCGTGTCCACGCTGAGATGCGCATACATCGAGAAGGGAATCCAGACCACGAGATTGACCTTGCCGCTCAGCTTGACCTGCCGCCTGCCCTTGTCGTCCGTGACGATCGACACCTGCAGCTTCTTCACCCGCGATCCGGGGTAGTTGAAGATGCTCTCGTTGAACATGCCGGCCAGAACATCGGGCCGGATGAGCACCACGGACTTCTGAACCACCAGGTGATAGGACTCGGGGTCGTCGAAGTTGACCGACGTGCCCTGAACCGGCACTGCCCGGAGCGCCATGTTGCCCGCGTCGATGTAGACCCTGTCCGACCATTTGAATCGGACGTTCTGAAGTCGGATACGAACCCCCGGGGCGCCTGTGAACTGGGCGGTGTCGGCCCCCAGGAATTTCGTCCGTAGCCTGTCGGACTGGGCCCGGCTGGCTCTGATGACCAACGACTGTTGGAACAGCAGGTAGCCCTCCCCGGCGATGACGGCGAGCAGCAGGACGAACAGCGCGATGCCTGGGCGCCGGTGGTTGCCAATCCAGTCCGTGCTCGGCGATGCCATGAGGTCCCCTTGGTTGGGCCGGCCCGGATGGACTCTGGCCCGAGGCAACTACCCTTCAGCGGTCGTTTGCGCTCACATATGAACGTGCGCATGCAGATAAACATGCATATTGACAAATCTGTGTCGCCGTGATACCTATATTCGAATCTCTAGTTTCGTCCGCCAGCACACTTGTCCCTGGCACCTCTGAAGTCACGGCGGATTCCCCCCCAGCTTAGCACTCGCTACCAGCCCTTTCATCCTCGCTCCGGCGGCAGCATCGAGGCCGCGCCGCCGGATCCAGCCAGACACATTCGGTCCTTTCGTGTGTGACGTCCCGTTGTACCCCGGCCGCCTTCGGGCGATGAAAGGGACCCATCCATGAAGCCATCGCTATTGCCTTCCCGTGCACTGCTCTCCCTGCTCCTCATGGCTGCGCTCGTTCCCGCAACTGCGGGCGTCGCCTACCCCGTCAGCTTTGGAACGAATACTGATTTCCCAACCGGAGCAGCCCCCACTTCGGTCGCGATGGGCGACCTGAACGGCGACTGCAGACTCGACATGGTAGCAGCGAACCGCAATGGCAACACCATCTCCGTGCTGATGGGCAATGGCGCCGGTGGGTTCGGTCCAAAGACCGACTTCTCCGCCGGCATCATTCCATTCTCGGTGGCAATCGAAGATATCAGTGGAGACGGAAGGCCCGACGTCGTGGTGGCGAATGCGGGCTACTATCCGGGCAGTCCGGGCTCCGTCTCCGTGTTCCTCGGCGATGGGGCCGGGGGGTTCGCGCCCAGAACCGACTACGCCGCTGGCACGGAGCCCTACAACATCGTGATTGGGGACGTCAGCGGTGACAGCAAGGCGGACCTGGTGGTCGCGAACCTGGTTTCCAACACTGTATCGGTCTTTCTCGGGGACGGCGCCGGAGGATTCGGTCCGAAGACCGACCTCGCATGCGCGGGGGGCCCAACGTCGACCGCAATCGGGGACGTGAACCTGGATGCGAAGCCCGATCTGGTTGTGACCAGCTGGTATGCTAACGCGATCTCGGTATTCCTCAGTGACGGCGTGGGCGGCTTCGGCCCCAAGACCGACTTCCCGACAGGTTCGAGCCCGCGGACGGTCGCGCTCGGAGACGTGAACAGCGACGGAAGGCTCGATGCCGTAGTCGCAGCCGCAAGCGCGAACAGCGTGGCGGTGCACCTTGGCAATGGCACAGGTGGGTTCGGCCCCGGGACCAACTTCGCGGTCGGGACCCTGCCCCGACAACCCGCGATCGCCGACCTGGATCTCGACGGCAGGTTGGACATCGCGGTCACGAACCAGAACTCGAGCACGGTGTCGGTACTCCTGGGTGACGGCACTGGCGGATTCGGTCCCAAGACCGATCTTGCGGTCGGAACGAGTCCCTTCTGGGTCGCGCTTGGGGACTTGGACGCTGATGGCAGACTCGACATGGCCGTGGTGAACAACGCTGTCAACACGGCGTCGGTGCTGCTGAACACCAGCCCCTACTTCGGCTTCCCACCCAGCGCGGCGAACTCCACGGTGCCATCCACACTGTCGGTCGGGGCGAACGGGACCTGCTGCTTCGACGTGATCGTTCACGATCTGTTCGGCAACCCCATCACCGGGTCCAAGGTGGTGGTCGACTTCGGAAACGGGGTATTGAACTTCTGCCCCACCCAACCGCTCGGGCATGCCGTCGAGTGCAGCGCCGTGCGCGTCTTCACCGACGTATCGGGCACCGCGCGATTCTGCATCTGCGCCAACGTCGCCCTGCCGTGCAGCGTGAGCATCCGCGCCGATGGTGTCCTGCTGGCCGCGAGCGTGCCGCTGGTACCATGCGCGTCCGATTCTACCCGGTGTTTCGGCCCCGACACCTGGGCCCACCTCACGGGGCCCGGTGTGGCAGGCTCACCGGTGGCGCCGAGCGCGCGCTGGGGCCACGCCATGGTGACGGACTCGAAACGAGGCACCATCGTGCTCTTCGGGGGCGCCAACATGCCGACCAACTTCGGCGACACATGGGAGTGGGACGGGTTCGTGTGGACCCAGGACGCGCCGGCAACTTCGCCTCCTGCCCGCCGGATGCACTCCATGGCCTTCGACAAGGCCCGGGGACGCGTGGTCCTATTCGGTGGGACTTTGTCTGGCGCCCCATTCGGCGACACATGGGAATGGGATGGGTTGACCTGGGAGCAGGTGGCGAGCACGGGGCCCTCCCCACGGCACAGCCAGAGCATGGTCTACGACGACGTCCGGCGGTGCGTGGTGTTGTTCGGGGGATTCGATGGCACACCCCGTGATGACATGTGGACCTGGGACGGAATCGCGTGGTCGCAGGTCACCGCCACGATCCCCGCTCCTTCGGCCCGCTTCGGGGCCGCGATGGCCTACGACGAGGACGCGCGCACGATCTTCCTGGCGGGGGGCGACACCGGTGCCGGGCTCTCGGGCGAAACATGGGAGTGGAACGGTTCCGCCTGGGCGCTTCTCGACGCCACGTCCGCGCAGCCGGTACGGGGGGCGTCGATGGCGTACAGCCCCGACTGCGGTCGCCTGTTGCTCTACGGGGATGATGGTTCCACTGTCGGGCGCTGGGATGGCGTGAAATGGAAGCGGCTCCCCGCCGCCCTGGGCGTGCGCCTGTTCGCCGGAATGGCCTACGACGTGGTGCAGGGCCGGTCGATGCTCTTCGGCGGCTGGATACCCCCGTTCGGACCGACCTACAACGACACGTGGGCGTGGTGCTCGGGCTGCAGGAACGAGCCGGCGGAGGTGGATTCGCTGGGCAATGACATTCTGCCGGACGATCTCGATCCGGCCGTCCAGGTGACCTTCAACGACGTGGACTCGCTGGCCGGCAGCCTGTCCGACCTCTACCCGGGTAAGGACCTGGCCACGGCCGACTGGTACCTCGATTTCCCCTGCGAGCCGTCAATCGACGAGGAGCCGCTGCCGCCGGAGGTGAACATCAACTTCACGGATTCGCTCTCCACGGCGCTGAACATGACCGTCGATCCGCAGGAGATGTCGGATTCCCTGACCCGGTTTGAGAGCCTGATCTGGGAGCAGGCGAGCTCCGAACCCGACACGTTCGGAACGAGCGCGGCCGGCTGGGCGCCGTTCACTCCGCCGGCGCAGCCCCACTGCATCTCCCCGGAAGACCCGCGGCACTACGCATTCGGCGGTCGCGACATCATCTTCGTGCATGGGCTGATGATGGAGCCCCTGGCACAGAAGGTCTTCGGCACTCCGGAGGACGTGAATGTCGAATGGCACGTGCCACGGCCCTATCAGGGCAGAATCGAGAATCCCTCCTTCTACGGGGACGGCTGGTGGAAGACCCTCGCCAATGCCTACTGGGCCGACCACATTCAGCGCTTCCTCGTGGAGAAGGGCTTCAGCAACCGCTACCTGGTCGTGTCCTATCCCGTGACGCAGCGGCTGGAGGTCGGCGTTCGGGCGATCCTGACGCAGATCGTGGATGCCATGCGGGACGGCACCGGGGTCGTGGACCTCTCGGGCAGGAACGACGTGCAGGGCTTCGGCACGCCCAGCTTCGTCGTCGTCTCACATTCGACCGGTGGGCTGATCACGGATGTGGCCATGAGCGCCGCACAGATACGCCCCAACCTCGGTGCCACGGTGGTTCCGAAGCTGTGCAAGGCCCACATCGCGCTCGATGCCGCGATCTCGGGTTCGCGGCTGGCCACGGCCGTGATCATCGCGTCCGGGTACTGCGAGCGGGCGTTCTCCAACAACGTGCCCGAGTGGGTCTGCCCGCTGGTCAACGTGACCTTCGGCATGGCCAACGAGATCTGGCCGGCGTTCCCGGCCTTCAATTGCCCTCCGAACTTCAGCGCGCTGCGCCACAGCGTCCTGGTCGACCTGGTACCGCTGGTCGCGCAGCTCAAGTGGGGTCCGAAGATCGAAACGACGCCGGTGCGCGATCTCACGGTGGTGGGCGGACATCCCTCCTATGTGAGTCCATTCAAGTGGCTCATTCACCCGGGCTATGACGACGGCGTTTGCACCATCAATAGTCAGGTAGGCAATCCCAACACGACAGCCCTGTGGCCCAGCGGGTACCATCCCAAGGGCGCCCTCGGCTTCATCAAGGTATTCGACCGCGGCCTGTGGAGTTGTGCCGGCTCTCCCGCCAACCGCGGCGCCTGCGCACCCAAGCGGGCTGCGCTGCTCTACGTGGACCAGGTCCTCGACCGGGCGTTCAACCCCCTCAACCTGGTCGCATCCCCGTTCCCCCTTGTCGCCGCGGGCGCCACCCCGTACCTCTCCCCCACCGGGATGGTGCAGCCCTTCGGGCAGAACTACCATCCCACGAATGGCTTCAATCCACTGCGCCGCTACAGCAACCATTTCTCATTCCTGCAATCGTCGATGGACCACTTCGGCGGCTCGACCGGCCTCAGCCATACGTCCTATCCCAACGGGTGGAATGGCAATGCCTATCGCAACACGTTCGGCGAGATCAACGATGAAGAGCAGATGGTGATCACCGACGAGGGCGTGTTCGCGCCGTTCAATACGGACGGGGTGAGCTTCGGGAGCATGTACTACCCGGGCGAATCGGCGCCGATTCTGAATCGCCTGTTGCTCCCCCCATGGGACCAGGAGTACATCCGCGGCCGGCAGATCAGCTTCGGACGCCTGGGCAAGTTCCTCCGCAAGTCCACCAAGGTCCGCTGGAGGTGGATGCGCCGCTATCACTTGCTGCAGAACTGGCAGACGAAGATGGCATGCGACTACGTGTACGAGTACGTGCTGCGCGGGGCGAACACCAGCTGTGACCCGTCGCCGCTCGGCATCGGTGGGGATTCGCAACTGCGACTGGCTGCACGGAGCTCCCCCAATCCTGCGATCCGGGGGATGGCGATCTCGTACACGCTGCCAGGCGCCGGGCATGTCGACATCGCAGTGTACGACGCCGCGGGGCGGAGGATCCGGACCCTCGTCTCGGGATCGAAGGAGCAGGGTGCCCACATCATTCACTGGGACGGAAGGAACAGCGCGGGGGGGCCGGCAGGGGCCGGCGTGTACTTCTGGCGCCTGGTCACCGGCGGCCAGGAGCTGACTGGCCGGGCGGTGCTGCTCAAGTAATCCGGGAAGCTCGTTTCGCGGGCTACGGCGACCGTCCCCCCATCCGGGGGACGGTCGCCTGACTCCCTGGAGCCAGACACGTGGCACGCGGACCAACTTGGGTTACCGTTGGCCCTGCCACGGCGCTCCGCGTGCCTTCGGTTGCACCTATATTCGTTCTACTGCATTCCGAACCGCCTTCCGATTGACCAGAATCGTCTCCCCCACCGGAGCCTCCATCGTCCAGTACTTGAACCCGCCCACGATCATGACCCTGTACCGCCGGCCTTCATAGATCTCGTCACAGCCGTCCCGCCTCATGGTCTCCACGACCCACACGAACTCCTCGTCCCTGGCCCAGTTCTTCCGAAGCGAATACCAGTGGGGCACCCACGGCATGGTCTTGGCGAAGGTCCACGTCTGCGCCTCCAGGAGCTCCCGCGCGCGCTGGAGATCCGCGTCCGGGATGGTCTGATCGAGTTTCATCGGCCCGGCCGGCGTGGGCTCATGGCTCACCGTCCCTGCCCCTCCATCCTCCGCCTCGCCGGCACGGCATCCAGCCGCAAGACCTGTCCCGTCGGCCCCACCTCCCCGAATCTCAGCACTCCCGTGGGGCAGCTCTGCACGCACGCCGAGCAGCGCACGCACTCCACGTCGCGCATCGGCAGCCCCTTATTGGCGAAGTTCATCACATCGATTCCCTGGTGACACACCGAGGTGCACACGTTGCACGAGATGCACTTCTTCTTCTCGGCCACGATTGCAAAGCGGCTGAACCGCGCGTACACGTGCATCAGCGCCGCCAGCGGGCAGGCGAACCGGCACCACACGCGCCCGGAGTACTTGAAGTAGAAGCCCACGCCGATCACGCCCCCGAACAGGATGTCCACGATCCACTTGTAGCTTGCCGGGTTTACCAGCTGGTGCTGCGCGTTCCTGCCTTCCAGGAGAAGGGCGAACAGGCTGCCGAGCCCGGAAGCCGGCATGGCCCACGCCGCGATCCGCAGCCCCAGCAGCGCGAAAGCGAAGGCCAGGAACACCTGCCCGGTCATGTTTAGCCTGTTCCAGCCCGGCCCGTGGGGCATCTTGCCGCGCTGGGTGTCTCCCAGCGTCTCGGCCAGCGCGCCGCACGAGCAGATCCAGCCGCAGTACACGCCCTTGCCCCACTTCCGGATCGCGAGCGGCAGCAGCACGAAAGTCTGCACGAACCCGATTCCGATCCACCACCACAGGGGCTGCTCGGTGAAGATGTTGTACACGTTCAGCGGCCAGGCCAGGATGAGTCCGTACGCGCGCCAGTAGGCCCGCGGGTGGCCCCAGTCGGGCCAGTGGCGCGCGGCGTAGTCGGCGGCGGGGATGTAACTCTCGAACAGCCGGTCGGCCACGAACTTCCCGGCACCCCCGCTGAACACTCCGTTATACCCCAGCCAGGGCAACACGATCTCCGGCAGCACGAACAGCGGGATCGCCTGCACCAGGAACAGGCTCAGCGTCTGCGCCGTGACGTAGGGGGTGTTGCGACTTCGGATGCGCCGAATGCCGAACCAGCCCACCAGCGCGGTGTAGAGCAGCGTGTAATAGAAGGACCGGCTCTTCATGGACACGGCCACGGTGCCCACCAGCGAGGCTCGCTCCCCTACCTGCGCCGACCACCACGAGCCCAGCGAGGCCAGGAGCTCCGGGGCGTTTCCGGGCCAGGCCCACTTCGACCACACGGCGGCTTCCAGGAAACCCCCGGCCTTCCAGTCGTAGAGCAGGGCCAGGAACGCGAGGAACAGCCCCACCGCGATCCAGCCCGCGGCCGTGCCTTCGCCCGCGATGCGGATCCCTGACCGGCGCAGGAACTCCAGCGGCGCCTCCCGCCCGACCATGGCGAACACCACGTCGTTGGCGATCGTCGCCGCCTCGCCGCCGGGGCCGGCCAGCACCACTTCGGAGGCGCGGATCTCGCGAACCTGCGCATGGAGCTTCACCGAAACGGCGCCGCCAACCGAGAGCGCCTCCAGCTTCGCCACGTTTTCGCCCTTCGCGCGCGAGAGCTGCGGGCCGCGGTGCGCCAGCGTCACCCGCGCGCCCGCCTCCGCGAGCGCCACGGCCGTCTCCACCGCGGAGTCGCCCCCGCCCACCACCAGCGCGTCCTTCCCCCGGTAGTCGGCGGGGTCGTGAAGCCGGTTGTACACCTTGTCGAGGTGCTCCCCGGGCACGCCGAGCATGCGGAAGTCGCCGCTGCGGCCGATGGCCACCAGCACGCGGCGCGCGCGAATCGTGGCGCCGTCCGCGAGGCGCACCGCCAGCGCGTTCCCCTCGCGCTCGATCCGCTCCGCGCGGCCGCGGCGGACTTCGATGCCCGCCCGTCCCACCTGCGCGCGCAGCTCGCCCAGCAGCGCTTCCTTCACCGTGGCGCTCACCTGCAGCCCGCCGGCGGGCTGCATCCCGGCCGGGTAGGTGAAGATGGGCTTGGCCCGGGGGAAGTTGACCAGCGTGGCAAAGGGCTCGGCGGCTTCGAGCACCTCGAAGATCAACCCGAGCCTGCGGGCCTCCAGGGCGGCGGCCATGCCGGCCACGCCCGCGCCCAGGATCAGAAGGTCCGGCACTCCCCCGCCGCTCCCGCTCACGCCCAGCTCGCTCGCGATGGTCCGCGCAACGCGCGCCCCCGTGTCGAGCGCGAACTTCAGCAGCGGCACCCCGGCCAGGTCACCACACACGTAGACGCCGGGCACGGAGGTGCCCCCGTCCGGGCGCACCTCGGGCAGCTTCTCCACCTGGCCCGCGGGCCATCCGGTGTGCAGCCAGCGGGCGTATCGGGCGATGGGATTGCTCAAAGAGACCTCGTTTCGCGGCGCGGGGTGCTGGAACCTGCGGATCGACGGCGCGCGGCCAACTCCTGGGTCCTCACCCGCGCGCAAATGTTACGGCCCGCCCCCGGCAAATTGGAGATACCTCCACAAATCGGCCCCAAGATACCAGCATTCCCGCCCCGTGTAACGTTTCGCTTCCCCTGCAGACCAACCCCGTGAAGGCCAGGAAATCCGGCCACATCGACGCGGGGGGCCGCTTCCCGCAGACCGTCCGCCGGCCCGAACCGGCACAGCACCCCAAAACGTGAAGGAGTCTCCCATGCGTCGCTTCCTCCCGATCCTCGTGCTCGCGCTCGTCGCATTCACCTCCGTCACCGCCCAGGCGAAGAGCGCCAGGGCCGCCTACGACGGCTACTGCCCGGTCGCCTACGTCGAGGCCGGCAAGGCCGTGAAGGGCGATTCGAAGTTCACCGTCCGGCACGAGGGCCACCGCATCCGGTTCGTGAGCGCCGACGCGAAGAAGATGTTCGAGGCCAATCCGGCAAAGTACAACGTGGCCTACGATGGCTGGTGCGCCACCGCCGTGGCCATGGGCAAGAAGGTGAAGTCCGACCCGACGCTGTTCACGGTCCACAACGGCACCACCTACCTGTTCTCGAACGCCGACGCCAAGAAGATGTTCGACGTCGACGCCGACATGACCGCGAAGAAGGCGGACGAGCAGTGGGCCTCGCTGCGGTAGTTCCGTAGGACCGGGCGCCCGCACAATGGGGGCGCGGCCTGCCCGGTCGAGGGGCCCCGGGGGTTTCCCCGGGGCCCCCACGTCTGCGGCGCCTGCCGGTCCGTACGGTGGTGACTCCGCCCGGTGGCTTCTCAAACCCGCGGTTTGGCGGTACGCTCCCGCGCGATGCGTGCGTGGAAGGCGGGCCGTCTACAAAACCGGGGGTTCGTGCGTTGACTCCGAGGTACCGGAAGCAGGCCGGGCCGCAGGATGCGGCTGCTTCGCCCGCCGCCGAGTCGGCGCTGCTGGTGCGGCTGCGCGAGGGCGACGAGGCTGCGTTCGCCTCCCTGGTGGACCGGCTTCACGGGCGGTTGCGGGCCATGGCGCGCACCATCGTGCGCACCGACGCGGTGGCGGAAGAGGCCGTGCAGGAGACCTGGCTGGCGGTGATCCGCGGCATCCGCGCGTTCGAAGGCCGCTCAACGCTGAGCACGTGGGTGTTCAGCATCCTGGTGAACCGGGCGCGCACCATCGCGGTGCGCGAGAAGCGCGCTGCGGAGGTCGAGGGAAGGCCCGTTCCTCCGTCCCCGGCGGCTTCGGCGGACCCGGAGGATTCCGAAGGCGACGGGGACGAGCCCGGCATGGGCGCCAACGGCCACTGGGAGCAGCCGCCGGCGTCGTGGGGCCTCATCGACCCGGAATCGGAAATGCTGGGCCGCGAGACACTGGCAATCGTGGAACAGGCGCTCGGGGACCTGCCGGAGCCCCAGCAACTCGCAGTGCGGCTCTGCGACGTGGAAGGGCTGCCCCCCGGGGACGTGTGCGCCATCCTTGAGGTGTCCGAGGCCAACCGGCGCGTGCTGCTGCACCGCGGGCGCGCAAGGGTGCGGCGGGCACTGGACGCGTATATGAAGGAGGGTCTCCGCCCGGGGACCCCTGTCGTGAAAGAGAAGAGGCCCTGAGATGCTGATACCCAGCTGCAGGCAGGTGGTCGAGCGCGCCTCGGACTTCCTGGAGCGCAGGCTCAGGCTGCGCGAGCGCATCGGGGTGCTGGTGCACCTGGCGATGTGCCCGGGCTGCAAGGCCTACGTGGAACAGCTGCGGCTCACCATCGCGGGCCTGCGCTCGTTGACGCCCGCCGGGGACGCCGGCCCGGCGCGCGAGGCGCTGCTGCGGCAGTTCCGCGAGGAGACGCGCAGGAAGCCCGGCGGAACCTCCCCACCCGCCTAGTGTAGTTTCACCAGCCCCACGCCCACCAGGATCGGGATCACCACCGCCACGATGGCCTCCCCCGCGATGCAGCCCGACGCCACCGGCACCATGTACACATCCGCGGTCTTCTTCGAGCCCGCGCGCCACCCGGACGCCGCCACCGCGCCCAGGAACATGGACACCACGGCGCTGCCCGGAACCAGCATCCCGATCCCCAGTCCCGTGGGCGAGGGCGCCCACTGCTTCGCGCGCGAGGATTCCATCAGCGTGAAGAGCACTCCCAGCACCACGGAGACCGCCAGCGCCACCAGCGCCCCCGGCGGCAACGCGCTCAGCCCCGCGGAGAGCAACCGCGCGAACCCGGCCCACTTCTGCGAGATGGGCGACTGCAGCCCGTTCTCGCCACCGATGCCGTAGGTGGCCCTCAGCAGCGGGTAGGCGTACGAGACCGCCAGCGCGCCCACGGGAATGCTCAGCAGCTGCGCGTAGGTGAGGTACCTGGGGGTGCTGCCGATGATGTCGCCGGTCTTGTAGCACTGCATCAGGGCCTCGGACTCCACCGCCACCGAGCCCGTGACGCCGCTGGCGGTCATGTTGACCATGATGTGCCCGGGAGCCAGCACGCCGAACACGCCCTGCATCATGTTCGAGAGCGCGCTCACCGGGCCCCAGTTGGTCTCCCCCACCACGCGGATGCCCACCAGCATCAGCGGCAGGGACAGGACGATGGAGGCGAGCGTCATCCACTCCGGGATGCCGAAGCTCCAGCGCATCACGGCCACCAGCGCGGCGGAGCACGCCAGCGAGCCGATGAGCACCCACTTCATGGGAAAGTCGTCTGCGTGCACCGACGAACCGGAGAAGCTCCGGAAGGTCTTCACCATGATGTTCCAACGCAGGAAGAGCGCGGTGAGCCCGCCGGCCACCAGCATCCCGGTGGCGGGCCACATCACCCACAGCAGCACGTCGCGGCGGGTGAGCGCTGGGATCATGCCCTGGCCGAGCAGCAGGCCCGGGGCGATCACCCACGAGATCAGCGCGCCGGCCAGCATGCTGGCGTTGACGCGCATCCCCACCAGCATGCCCGAGCCGAAGCTCAGCAGGCTCCAGCCCACGCCGAAGTTCATGCTGGTCCCGGTGGGCCCCACGCGCAGCAGCTCGGGAATGCGGTACCACGCATCCCCCACCAGCCGCGCGTCGGCGCGCAGCGACATCAGCAGCGCGGAGCAGGCGGTCCCCAGGCCCATCGCCTGCGTCACGCCGCGCGATTCGGCGCCGCGCGAGTCCAGCACGATGAGCGTCTCGGCGGCGGCCACGCCGTCGGGGAACTTGAGCTTCTCCTCCACCACGAAGTGCCGGCGCATGGGCACGGACAGCAGCGTGCCCAGCAGCCCCGCCGCGGTGAGCCATGCGAACGACTGCAGCGGCTGCATCTGGAAGTGGAAGTTGAGCGTGGGGTCGGAGTTCAGCAGGTCAAAGGCCGCCATGAGCACGCACAGGAACGCGGTGGCCCCCGCCGCGGTGCCCGCGGACGCCACGATGTTGTTCTCCCAGCGGTTGTAGGTGCGCGAGAACACGCCCAGCACCAGGAACCCGAACACCGCGGACACCACCGACATCCGCGGCCCGAAACCCAGCTTCAGGACCACGTAGGGATAGGAGAAGCCGATGAGCGCGGCGACCACCACCGAGACGAACACCGCGCGGAGGGTGAACTCGCGCGCGCCGGGCGGGCGGAGAGGCGCGGTGGCAGCGCCCGCAGCATGCGGCCGAGCTCGATCCGGTACGCCGGGTGCGCGGGCGCACCGGGGACGCACCGCGCCCATCGCGCGGTTGACATCCCCACGGGCCTCGGGCATCTTTGGCCCGCCAGAGTCCTTCCCCCGACTTCCCTGAAGCGCTTCTCCCGCGCGGCCGGATTCCCGCCGCGGGGTCCGGCCGCGGCGCAAGGCACCATTCTCAACCCGGTCACCCGCATCCGGAGGATCCCGCCATGCCCGTTCGCCTGGGAGATGTCGCACCCGACTTCACCTGCGAGACCACCGACGGCCCCATCGAATTCCACAAGTGGAAGGGCGACTCCTGGGCCGTGCTGTTCTCGCATCCGAGGGACTTCACCCCGGTGTGCACCACCGAGCTGGGCCGCGTCGCCGCGCTGAAGGGTGAGTTCGACAAGCGCGACACCAAGGTGATCGGCCTCAGCGTGGATCCGCTGGAGAGCCACATGGCATGGGTGGGCGACATCAAGGACGTCACCGGCCACGCGCTCAACTTCCCGCTCATCGCCGACGCCGACCGAACGGTCTCCAACCTCTACGACATGATCCACCCCAACGCCAACGACACCCTCACGGTGCGCTCGGTGTTCGTGGTCGGCCCGGACAACAAGGTGAAGCTCACCCTCACCTACCCCGCCAGCACCGGGCGCAATTTCCACGAACTGCTGCGGGTGCTGGACTCGTTGCAGCTCACCTCGAAGTTCGCGCTGGCCACGCCGGCGGACTGGACGTCCGGCCAGGACGTGATCATCGCCACCAGCGTGAGCGACGCGGATGCGAAGCAGAAGTTCCCGGGGTACGTGGCGAAGAAGCCCTACCTGCGGGTGATCCCGCAGCCCGGGAAGTAGGGGGCGAAGCGTGCGTGGCGCGCCGCGCCCCGGCGGTATTCCGGAGATCACCGCGCTGGAGCTTGCCCGGGCCCTCGAGCGCGGCGAGCCCGCACAGGTGCTCGACGTGCGCCTGCCCGTCCGGGTGGCGGCGGGCCGCATCGACGTGGCACCTCCCGGACGATTCCGGAATCGCCTGGGGTCCCAGGTGCTGGCCGCGCGAGACCTGGCGGAACTCGAGCTGGACCCGGCGCGACCCGTGACCGTCGTGTGCGGCCACGGCAACACCAGCCGGGAGGTGGCCGCGCACCTGCGGAGCCTGGGATGCCCGGCGGCATCACTCCAGGGCGGGATGGCGGCCTGGATGGCGCTGGTGCTGCCGCGCGAGCTGGAGCCGGTCGCCGGGCTGGACCGTTTGGTGCAGTTCGACCGGATTGGCAAGGGCTCGCTGGGCTACCTCCTCGTCAGCGACGGCGAGGCGCTCATCCTGGACCCGCCGCGCGACGCGGCGGCCTTCCTCGAGGCGGCGGCCGCCTGCGGCGCGCGCGTGGTGGGCGTGGCCGACACCCACGTGCACGCCGACTACATCTCCGGCGCCGCCCGCCTCTCGGCGGAGCTGGGGGTGCCCTACCACCTGCACCCGGCCGACGGGAGCTATCCCTACGACGGCACGCCCGGCCGGCTGAAGCTCAACCCCCTCGCCGACGGCGACGTGCTGCGCGTGGGGCGCTGTGAGCTCACCGCGCGCCACACCCCGGGCCACACCGAGGGCAGCATCTCGTTCCTCGCGGGCGAGGCGGCCGCGTTCACCGGGGACTTCGTGTTCGTGGCCACGCTCGGGCGGCCCGACCTCGCGGGCAAGTCCTCCGAGTGGGCCGCGCGACTCTGGGAGAGCCTGCAGCGGGCGCGGCGCGAGTGGCCGCCGGCGATGTGGATCTACCCCGCGCACTATGCGGAACGGAGCGAGCGCCGCCCCGACGGCGCCGTGGGCGAGCGCTTCGGCGACCTGCTCGGGCGCAACGAGGGGTTCCAGCCCGGGGATCGCGAGGAGTTCCTGCGCTGGGTGGAGGCGCGGGGAGCGGGCTTCCCGGATGCCTATCGGACCATCAAGGCGGTCAACGTGGGGCTGGTCGAAGTGGACGAGGCGGGCGCGGAGGAGCTGGAGGTGGGGCGCAACGAGTGTGCCCTGGGCGGCCGGCAGGCTTGACATCGCGGCTCGCCGGATACGAGTATGACCCCACTGTTTGCGGGTCACACTTGCCCCGCAGCGTCGCGCGGGGGCGATTCCCGGCCCGCGCGCGGGGAAGTCTCGGACCTGGCGGAAAGGGGGCTGGCTTCATGAAGTGCATTCTTGGGCTGTGCCTCGCCGCCCTGCTGGTGTCGGCGGGGGTGGCGCAGGCGGTTGAGATCGGGGTGGGCGCCTTCGGCGGAGCCAGCTACCCGGTGATCATGCAGGACGCCGGGCGGGGCACCACCTACGGCGTGCGCATGCCCATCAAGGGCGGCTTCCCGCTGACCTTCGAGCCGTTCTTCCAGTTGTACAAGATGGGCGAAGGCAAGCAGACGGTGGACGACACGGTGCAGGTCACACGCGCGGCGTTCGACGGCACCACGTTCGGCGCCAACGTGATCCTGGGCTCCCCCATGGGGATGGGACTGAAGTTCTTCCCCTACGGCGGGCTGAATTTCACCAAGCTCACGCGCACCGCCAGCGAGGACATCAGCGAGATGGGCTTCAACTTCGGCCTGGGGCTGGGCCTGGGGCTGAATGAGAAGCTCTCGATCATCGCGCGGGCCGACGCCAACATGGTGAAGACCGGCGAGACTTCCCGCAAGTTCGGCAATGTGCTCGTGGGGCTCAACTACGGCTTGATCGGGCCGGCGAAGGGAGGCAGGCCGTGAAGAAGCTCCACTTGCTGCTCACCCTGGTCCTGGTCTCCGCGGCGGCAGGCTGCATCCTGGTGTCGGCGCAGATCTTCACCACGATGGGTCTCGCCGACATCCATGTCACCGGCGCCACCGGGATGGACCCGGAGTTCGTGGATCTCAACACCGAGCCGGACTACGTGGACCACAAGGACGAGCTCAAGACCTTGGCCGACTTCGCCCTGATGGGTGATTTCACGAACGTGGGCACCGGCGACCTCGGGGTCGAGGTGTGGATCACCGCCGACTCCACCAACTACGGCACCGCCACCGAAGTGCGTGCCGGCGCGACCCGGCTGTGGGGGCCCTTCAACGTTGCCGGCGGGGCCACGCAGCACATCACGTGGGACGCATCCGCCGCCCTGATTGACAAGGCGGGCAAGGCGGTGCTGATCAACGAGGCCAAGGGGGACGGAAAGTTCACCCTCTACGCCCTCGGCGCCACGGGCGACTATGAGTTCCGCATCCTCAACGTGAAGATGCTGCTGACCCTCGACGTAGGGAAGTAGGTCAAGGGGCGGGGCGCTCCACGCGCCCCGCCCCGTCCATCCGAGAATCCCCGCGGGCGCACGGGAGAAGCCCGCGCACCCTGCTCCCCTACCTTACCAGCACCAGCTTCTCGTGCCGCGTGCCTGCCGCCGCGGCCAGCCTCACGAAATACAGCCCGGCCCCCGCACTCTGACCGGCGCTCCCGTTGCCTTCCCAGCGAGCGAAGTGCTCCCCCGCGTCCAGTCGTTCCCACCGGCGCGACCACACCCGCCGTCCGGCCACGTCCAGGATCTCGATCGCGGCCGGCCCTGCGGCGGCCAGGGAGAAGCGCAGCGTGACCCCGCCCCGCGCGGGATTGGGCGCGGGGCGCCGCAGCGCGAACGCGAGCGGCTTCGCCGGCTGCACTCCCACCAGCGGGTAACTGAATTCGAACAGGCTGTCGCCCGCGTCGAGGCCCTCGTTGAGGAAGGTGTCGAAGGCCCGGATGCGCACCACGGCGCTGTCGGTGAGCGCCATGGGCAGCGTCCACGCGTAGGAGCCGGTGTTGGGCACGTTCTGCGCCGCGATCGCCCACGGCCCTCCCGCGCCATGCAGCGAGTACTCCACCCGCACCGAGTCCACGCCGCGGTCGTCCCCGTCCGTCCACAGGACCGACTGGATCGAGCCCGCGGGCCAGTGCTCGCCCCCGTTCGGCGCGAGCACCTGGACCGTCGGGGGCAGGGTGTCGGGCGCGATCCCCACGTAGAAGACCTGCGGGTTGGACACGCCCCCGCCCGGGGCGGGGCTCCACACCGTGACGTGGTGGGCGCCCGGAACTACCAGGTCCGCGGCGGTGATCCGCGCGGAGAGCGAGCCCGGGCCCGACTGGACCGTGACCCGCGGGCTGCCGTCGAGGCGCACCTCGGAGCAGCCGGTGAAACCCGAGCCGGCCACCGCGATGTCGAACGCGGTGTCCCCGACCTCCTTGTGCGCGGGGGTGGCCGCGGATGTGGACGGCCATGGGTGCGCCGGTGCCACCAGGAACTCGTTCCCGTCGGAGAACTGCACGTGGGTCACCGAGAAGTGCAGCCGGGTGTTGGACACCACCGCCTGGGTGTCGGCGCCCGTCCCCACCGTGACCGCCAGCTCCGCCGCGCCCGGGGGCACGGTCAGCACGGCGTCGTACGCCCCGGTCTCCAGGTAGCCGAAGAGGAAGTTGCCGGCGGTGTCCACGGAGGCGGTGTCCACCGGGGTCGCGCCCCGGAAGAGCGTGACGGTGGCCCCCGCCAGCGGGGAGCGGTCCAGGGAAGTGGCTGCGTTGCTGTCGCAATCGGCGAAGGCGGTGCCACCGATCCGGCCGTAGGTGAACTCGAGCGGGCTGATCCACGCGCCAAAATTGTTGGTCGCCTTCACGTACTGTCCCGCGTACCACGCGGAGGTGCCGCCGGGACCGGAGGCGGATTCGTCCATGCCGATGCCGGTGTAGTCGCCCCAGCGGCTCTGCGCGGTATAGATCACGCCGGGCTTGAGCAGCACGCTGGGCTCCAGCGCGGTCTCCGAGGGCCGCCTGCCGGTGGCCCAGGACGAGGGGTACTCGGTGGCGCTGGAGCGGCCGAAGCCCAGGTACACCCCGCCGGCGGCGTCGGGGACCGCGGCCGGGTAGTAGTAGAACACGCCGTCGGCGCCGTAGGTCTCGTCGGTGAGCACGTGGCGGTCGCTGGTGCGCATGCGGTAGAGCCGGATGGCGGTCACGTCGCCGCTGCCGAAGTTGATCCCGAAATGCCAGGCGATGGTCAGCACCCCGTCGCGCACGTGGAACTCGGGGGTGCGGCAGTCATTGGTCTGAACCAGGTTGGTGGTCCCCGGCTGGGCCGCGTCAGGCGGCAGGCTGTACACGCTGGACGCCACCAGGTTGCCCGCGGACAGCACCGGCGCATCCGGAGGCCCGGTGATTCTCCGGTACGCCACGTTGGGCCCGCCCTTGTAGCGCACGGTGAACACGTGAATGGTGGAGTCCGGGCTCAGGTTCCGCCCCGGCTTGGTGGCGAAGATGCTGGCCTTGTCGCCGGTGGGCGGCGGGGAGAACATCACGAAGTCCACGAAGCCGGTCGGCAGCCCGTCATACATCGCGGCGCGGTCCATCACGCGGAGCTTCTGGTAGTTGTAGGTGTCGGCGGACAGCGTGTACTGCTGGGTGCTCACGGCGATCTTGTCGTCGCTCACCCCGAGGCCCGGGAAGTCGCCCCAGTTGGTGGTCGGGCGGGTGCCGTCCAGGGTCAGGTCGAAGCGGTACTGCCACCACTCGCCCCGGGCGTCCGAGGTCTTGGACACCGCGATGTACACGGCGGAGTAGTTCGGGTTGGTGCCCTTGGTCAGGGCCAGCGCCAGGAACCGTCCGCGCAGGGCGTCGTAGTGACACAGCGGGTCGAACACCGCGCCCTCCCCCGCCAGCACCCCGAAGAATGTGCGCCCGTTCACCTCGGTGCGGTTGCTGCCGTCCTTGTCGGTGACGGTCACCGTGACGTTTCCGGTGGTGAAGACGTTGAGGGGTCCGGCCGCCACGGTGGGTTCGCCCGGGATGTAGCCGTTCTGGGTGATGCCCTCGAATCCGGCCCCGGTGACGGGTATGTCCGGCGCATTCAGGCCGCTGGAGTCCACCGTCACACCGGGGAGCTGGGCGGCGTGGACCGCCTGCGTCATGCGCTTCATGGCAGACACCGCGGCCCGGCCCACCGGGGAGTCGCCCCGCGGACCTTCCATCATCACGCCCAGGCCCGGAGTGGCGGCGGCGTGGGCCCGGGGCAGCGCCTGGAAGCGCACCAGGCCCGGACGCACCGGCGCGCCCGGCTCCCCGCGCATGCCGCCGTCCTCGGGTAGCACGGAGGCCGCTCCGGCGCGGCCCGTGGAGACCACGGCGACGCAGGCAAGGAGGCCCAGGGTGGACAGCATCCACCCGCGGGGACGGGTGTGTCGGGTGACGCGAGAACTGGTCCGGCGGAGCAGGACTTCCATGGCGACAGGCTCCCGGGGCCCCGGGCCTAGGTTGGAGACAACTTCCAGTGTGGCGGCTAAGTGCTTATCGTAGCATAGATTGAGGCGGCGAGGCAAGGGCGGGTTTTATCGCCGTCCCGGCCGGACGCAAGTTCTCGTGCATTTTGCCGATAACTCCCGGGAAGCCCGACCAGCAGGCTCCGCGGGCAATTGGCCGCGGGGCTCTCAATCCCGGGACCTGGAGAGCCGCATGAAATCCACATTCGTTGCCTGCCTGTTCGTCGTCGCGGCGGCGTGCGCCCTTGCGCCCCTGGCGCAGGCCCAGATGAACACCGCCAACACCACGGCGAACGCCAACGCCACCATCATAGCGGCGATCGCCATCAGTCGCACCGCCCACATGAACTTCGGCTCGGTGGTCGCGGGCGGAACGTCGGGCACGGTGGTGCTCACCGCCGGAGCCAGCCCCACGCGCACGGCGGGCGGAGGCACCACGCTGGGCAACGCCGCGTCCGTGTCGTCGGCCACCTTTACCGTGACCGGCGAGCCCTCCAACACGTATGCCATCACCCTGCCCTCCAGTCCGGTCACCATCAGCAGCGCGGGCAACAACATGACCGTGGACACCTTCACCAGCAGCCCCAGCGGCACCGGAACCCTGAGTGGCGGCGGTTCCCAGACCTTGTACGTGGGCGCGACCCTGAATGTCGGGGCCAGCCAGGCGACCGGCGTGTACACCGGCACCTTCACCGTGACGGTGACGTACAACTAGCTTCACCAGCAATGTGCGGCACCGCGGGCCCAGGACCGGGCCGGCGTGGAAAGGAAGCACGGATGCGCGCGGACCCGCGACTGCACCCCGGCCGGACCCTCCCGGGAGCCAGGCTCCCCCGATTCCCAATTGCGCTCGCGATCGCCGGCGTGATCGCCCTCTCCCCTCCGATCGGCCAGGCGGCTCCGCCGGCCGCGCCGGAGGGCCTCGCCGCCTTGCGCGCGCCCTTCGAAACCACCACCACCGAGTCGTTGGCACCGCAGCCTCCACTGCCCGCGGTCGGGGCGGGCGGCATGGGCGGACTGCTGGTGGGGCCCACGCGCGTGGTGTTCGAGGGCGGCGTCCGCAGCGCGCAGCTCACCCTGGTCAACACCGGCGCCCGGATGGCCACCTATCGCCTCCGCATCATCCGCATGCGCATGACCGAGACCGGCGAGATCCGCGAGATCCAGGACGCGGAGGGCGCCGAGCTCTTCGCCGACAGCCTGGTGCGCTTCTCGCCTCGCCGCGTGGAGCTGGCGCCCCAGGTGCCCCAGACCGTGCGCCTGCAGCTGCGCAAGCCGGCGGACCTGCCCCCCGGCGAATACCGCTCCCACCTGCTCATCCAGGCGCTGCCGGAGCAGGCCGGTGAAGACTCCTCGGATCTCGCGACCCGCACGCTCACGCTGCGCCTCAAGCCCGTGTTCGGCGTCTCCGTGCCGGTGATCGTGCGCCACGGCGAGACGCGTGCTTCCATCCGGCTCTCCGAAGTGAGCCTCGACGACCCCGCCGGCGCCCCGCCCCAGGAACGGGTGCGCGTGGTGCTGGACCGGGAAGGCAACCGCTCCGTGTATGGCGACCTGACCGCGGTGCTGGAGAGCGGCCCGGGCGAGCGTGAGGTGGTGGGCCTGGCGCGCGGTGTGGCGGTGTACGCGCCGAACCCCCGCCGCGTCTTCCTGCTGCCGCTGCGCCTGCCCCGCGATCGTCCGCCGACCGCCACATTGCACATCTCGTTCGCCGCGGCCCCCGGGGCCGGCGAAGGACCTCATGCCGAGGCCACGCTCCCGCTGCGCTGAACGGAGGCCGGGTTCGCCCCGCCTCGTCGCGGCGCTCCTCCTGCTCGCGCTGTGCGTGCCCGGGCAACGGCCGGCATGGCCGATGCCCGCGGCCGAGCCCGGCGAGGCCGGCGGGCCGGAACTCACCCTGGTCGCGGTGCGCCTCGGCGACATGACGCTCACCGACGGGCTCGCCTGCTACCAGGCCCCCACGGGCCTGATGGTCCCCCTGGGCCCCCTGGCCGGGCTGCTGGACCTGGGCATTCGCGTGGACAGTTCCCGGCTTGCCGCCGACGGGTTCATCCTGTCCGAGGAGCGGCGCTTCCAGCTGGATGCCGCCACCCGCACGGTCCGCGTGGGCGGCCGCGAATTCCGGTTCACCGCGGGCCAGGTGCAGAGCATCGGCGGGGAGTTGTGCGTGGAGCACGCGTCGCTCGCCGCATGGTTGCCGCTGAGCCTGGTCTTCGACCCCTATGCCTCCACGCTCACAGTGGTCCCGCGGGAGCCGCTGCCGATGCAGCAGCGCCTCGAGCGGCAGCGCCTCATCGCCGGCAACCTGGCCCGCATGGGCGCGCGGGTGCCGTCCGGGCCGCTGCGCGAGACCCCCTACCGCCTGTGGGACGCGCCGTCCATTGACCAGACGCTGGCGGTCACGGTGGTTCCGGGCGAGACGGGCGGTCGGCGGGCGTGGTCCCAGCACACCGCCTACCTGAGCATGGATCTGCTGTACACCGAGGCGGGCGCGCGGCTCACCTCGCAGGGCCAGGGCGGGCATTCCGAACTGCGCCTGCACGCCGGCAGGCGCGACCTGCAGGGGGACCTGCTGGGACCTCTCCACGCGCGCGAGCTGGCGGTGGGCGAGATCGCATTTCCCGGCCTGGAAACGGTGTCCCGTCCGGCGCTGGGCACCGGGTTCCTGCTGAGCAGCTTCCCCCTCTCGCAGCCGAGCCAGTTCGACCGCCACACCTTTCGCGGCGACCTCCCGCCCGGCTGGGAGGTGGAGCTGTATCGCAACGGCGCCATCCTGGCATACCGGCAGGCGGGCCCCGCCGGGACCTACGTCTTCGAGGACGTGCCGCTGATGTTCGGCTGGAACTCCTTCCGGCGCGTGTTCCACGGACCGCAGGGGCAGCGCCGGGTGGAGACGGACTTCTTCAACGTGGGCGCGGACCTCACGCCGCCGGGCAAGGCCTACTACCGCCTGGCGGCGAGCGGACTGGGAGGGGCCCAGGAGCGGGCGTTGCTGGAGCTTCACCTGGGCCTGCCCGCGCACCTGTCCGCCACCGCCAGCCTGGCCCAGGCGCGCCTGGGCCCCGAGACGCGCCGCTACGCGAAGCTGGGCGCGCGGGCGCTGGCCGGAAACCTGCTCGCGGGACTGGACGTGGCCGGCGACCAGGGCCATGGCAAGCTGGCCAGCGCCTCGCTGCAGACGCGGCTGGGGCCGCTCGGCATCACCGCGCGCCACACCCGGGCGGACGGATTCCGCAGCGAGGTCGTGGGCACGCATCTGCGGTCACGGCGGCTCTCGTCGTTGCGCCTCGACGCGCTGGTGCACCCCCCGCTGCTCCCGGCCATCCCGGCGGTGGTGGAGATCAGTCGCGATCTCTCCGACCGCACCACCGACCTGCGCCAGGTGGCCGCGCGGCTCTCGTGCTCGCGACGCGGTCTCTCCGTGACCAGCATGTCCACCTGGACCCGCACCTTGTTCCCCTCCACCGGGGGCGCGCCGGAGGATGCGCTGCGCGGGCTGTTGCTGTTCAGCAGGCAGATCCAGGGGTTCGCGCTGCGCGGCGAGTTCGACTACGACCTGGACCGCCGGGAGCGCCGCACCGCGTTGTCGCTGGCGGCCGAGCTGCCGCACGGCGACGGCGTGCAGTACGGCGCCGGCGTGACGCGGGAGATGAGCACCGGCCGGGTGCGCTACCAGCTTTCGTACCAGAAGACCGACGGGGCGGTGGGCGTGGGGGTGACCACCGGGTACGCACGCGACGCGGGCGTGACGGCGGGCTTGAGCCTGAGCCTGGGGCTCAACCGGGAGCCCCGCACCGGGCGCTGGCACCCGCATGCGCGCCCCGTCGCGGTCGCCGGTGCGGCCTCGGCGCGGGTCTTCCTGGACCGCAACGGCAACGGCGCAATGGATCCCGGCGAGGAGCCCATCGAGGGAGCCAGCCTGCTGCTGGACGAGTCGTACAGTCCCGGCCAGACGGACCGGCAGGGCCTGGCGTTCCTGAGCCACCTGCCCGCGGACCGCAGCGTGGAGCTGGGGGTGGTGCCGGGCTCGCTCGAGGACCCGCAATGGGTGCTGGAGCGCCGGGCGGTGGAGATGGTCCCGCGCCCCGGGCGCGTGACCACGGTGGACTTCCCGGTGGCGGTCTCCGGGGAGATCAGCGGCACGCTGCACCGGAACGCCGCCGCGTCCCTGCGGCCCGCGGAGGGAGTCGAGGTCCAGCTGGTGGACGAGGGCCGCGGCCGGGCGGTGCGCCGCACGCACAGCGACTACGACGGCTTCTACAACTTCGCCGAACTGCTGCCCGGGCGCTACCGGGTGCAGTTCGCGGCTCCGCAGATGCTGGCCCTGGGAGTGGTGGCGCCCGAGCCGCGGCAGATCGAGGTGGAGGCCGGGGGCACGCTGCGCGAGGGCGTGGACTTCGTGCTCGGACCCGCCGGCGGAGCGCAGGCCACCGGCTCCCTGGCACTCGCCCCGACGACCGCCGGGCGCGCGAGCGCCGCGAGCGCCGCGCCGCCGCCGGCGGCGCACACCGTCACGGTCGCGCGGAGAATCCCGGTCATGTCCGCGCCGAAGCTCGTCCCGGCGATGCCCTCGCCCGCGCCCCCCGCGCCGCCGGCCGCGGCCCCCGCCGCGCGCGGCACCTCAGACCACGGCCGCACCCTCGCCGGGCTGCCGGCGCTCCCGCGCTTCCTGGCCGCGCCCGACACCACGCCCCGGGTGACCCCGGGCCCGCGGCCCAACTGGGACGAGCCGTTCCGTGAAATCGGGCGGGCGCTGTTGCGCCTGCTGGGCGCGGGGCGCAGAACGCCGTAGGAAACGACCCTGCGGCGCCCGTCCGGGAATCCACCCCGGAAGCCGCCCGGGACGTGGCGCTGGAAGTTCCACCGGACTTCGTCTCGGATTCCGCGAACCCGCCTCGAATCCCCGCCCCGAATCCCCGCGCGCCGCCTGCCGCACGCTGTGTTACCCTGCCGGGCAAGGAGGACGGGGCCGCGCCCCGGCACATCACCGCATGAAGCTCGTATCCCTGCTCGGCCTGGTGGCCGCCGCGTGCACCACCCTGGCCTATGTTCCCCAGGTCGTGCGCACGCTGCGCACCCGCTCCACCGGCGACATCTCGCTGGGCATGTTCGTGGTGATGACCACCGGCGTGTTCCTGTGGCTCGTCTACGGGGTGCTGATCCGGGACCTCCCCCTGATCGCGGCGAACACCGTTACGTTTCTGTTCAGCCTCACGCTGCTGGTGCTCAAGCTGCGAAGTGGCTGATCCGGCCCGGCGCTCCCCCGCCGAGCCCCTGAAACGCGGAACCCCCGGCCCATGGGACCGGGGGTTCCCTCGCGTTTGGCTATCTGAAGGCGTAGCAGACTGCCTGTGGCAGGGAGTCGGCGAATAAGGTGGGCTTCGTGTCTGCCTGGTGCGTGTTCACGAAGTGGCTCATATTCGCTCCCATGCCCTTTCCCCAGAGTTGGGCCCTCAGGTAGCCGATGAGGCGGTTGGTGGTGGTGCGGTCCCCGGGCATGACTCTGCGCCATTTGGGCAGGGGGATCGTGGGCAGATCGAGTGACTTCTCGCGCGTTCCTGCCAGCAGCATGAAGGCGTAGGCCGCCACGAGCAGGGACGGCACGTTCTCCACCGAGGCTCTGGTGCGGACCTGCGCTTCCCCCACTCCCAGGAGTGTCTTTTCGTCCCGGAAGTTCACTTCGATCTCCCAGCGCCACAGGTAGGCTTGCAGCAACTGTTCGAGTGAGAGGTGCGGGTCGGTGCACAGGAGGTAGGCGGGACTACGGTAGAGCAGGTGGGCTCCCTTGCGTGGCCGGTAGGCCAGGGGACGGATGATGACCAGACGTGCGTCTTTCCCGCCCGTGCCCGCCCACCGCACAGCAGGCAAGGTCTTGACCGAGAACAGGTGGAGCTGGCCGGCAGCCCACGCCTGGACCGGGATCCATTGGGTGCTCTCGTCCAGGCGGATCTCTTCGGGTGTGGGCAGTGCGGCACCGTAGTAGCTGCGGCGGCCGCGACGAGGCGTGCAGGGTTGGGATGGGGGAAGGAACAGCCGGGCATCCTTGCGGATGCGTCCGATCAGGGTGGTCCGCTCGGGCAGGCTCCGGAAGACCTCGCGGTTGGTGAAGGAACCGTCCACGGCCGCGATCAGGGAACGCCCGGCATGCTCGGGATCAGCGTCCATGGCTGCGCGCAGGTGGCGCAGGCGGGCCACGCTGACCGAGCTCAGCTTCATCGACTGCTGCAGCTGGTGGTACGCGTCCCAGTCCGACTCGGAAGATCTCTTGCGGGGCTTGCGCGGCGAGGGGCTGTGGACCAGATCGATCGGCACTCCCCGGGCCCGACACAGCGCCGTGCTCTCGGGCAAGGCGGCGGAGATCTGCAGGAACCGTTGCCCCCAGACGAAGTTGGGTCGGAACGCCAGGCCCAGGGGATCCCTCTTCCAGCCTGTGCCATGAACGCGCCGCCCACGTTTGCGCACCAGGGTGTCGTCCATCGAAACGACCAAGGGAAGCCCTTCAGCCAGGCGCGCTCCCACGGCGCGCCGGGCCGGAGTGAACAGCGCGTCGGCATCGAAGCGTTCCTGCTCGAAGAGGCGGTAGCTTGCCGACCAGTCCCGGCCCTGTTGTGCGCAGGTGGTGAGAAGTCCGGTGATGGTGCGGCGTCCCAATCCCACCAGCGCACTCAGGGCCAGTGTGCGGGCCCGCTGCCAGGTGCGCTCCTGGCGGAAGGCGGGTCGGGCCTGCTCCCAGAGAGCGTCGAACGCCTCGATCATGCCCGGCGCGGTTTTTTTTTGAGCGCCGAGGGCGGGACCCTCTGCCGACGCACCACCAGTTGCGACTTGTCCTCGATGATCCACTCGACAACTTCACCCCGCTCGAACTCCATGGCCTGAGCCACGGCGGAGGGAAAGTTGACGTACCACTGCTCGCTCTCCTTGCGCTTGATGAGCTGGACTTTGGTTGGGTAGCCCATGGGATCCTCCTTGGTAGACTAGTGATATCACTAGACACCAAAACCCAACCAGCGTCAACGGAAATCCTCTCCGGACCAAGCTTCTATCTAGTTAGGGCCAAACGCGAGGGAACCCCCGGCCCATGGGACCGGGGGTTCCGCATTTTCAGGCACGTCCGCTCATTTGTACTTGAACAGCGCCGCGTACAGGATCAGCAGGATCAGCGAGATGCCCACGCCCAGCGCCGTGAACCCGAAGACCCGCCACAGGTGCATCATGCGCGGCGACGGCGCCTCGACGAGGTGCTCCTCGAGCTTGCCGGTCTTCACCAGGTGCTCGTACTCGCGCGGCCGGTCAATCTTGAACTCCTCGAGCGGGATCCGGCCGGTGAAGATGACCGGGTCCATCGGGAATTTCTCGGGCCGGAAGTGGGTGTTGAAGAAGTGGATGGTGAAGATGAAGCCCACTGCCAGCAACGCCTCGTCGCTGTGGATGATGGTGGCCACGTTCAGCAGCCAGCCCGGGACGAACAGAGTGAAGAACTCCGGGAACCACAGCAGCAGCCCGGTGAGGCCGATCACGGTCACGCCCCAGAACACGGCGAAGTAGTCCACCTTCTCCCAGTAGGTCCAGCGACCGTACTGGGGCCGCGGGCCCTTCCCCAGGAACCACATCACCGAGCCGACCACTTCCTTCCAGTCGGTCAGGTTCGGGATCATGCTGTTGATCCCCAGGAGCAGGTTCTTCAGGCCGCCGGCTTCCTTGCGCTTGCGCGTCAGCAGGTCCCACAGGTGCAGGGCGAAGTAGGCGAAAGTGACGATGGCGCCCAGGCGGTGGATCATCCCGGCCGACTCGAACCCGCCGAACAGCCGCGCCAGTACGTGGGCCCAGCCGGTGTAGGAGAACTTCAGCGTCATGCCGGTCAGCGCCAGGCTGAAGAAGCTCACGATCACCATGAGGTGCAGCTTGTTGTAGAACGGCGTGAACCGCCGCACGTACTGCTCCGGCGCGCCGCCGTGGGCCTCCTCGGCCTGCTTCAGAGCCGCCGCGATCTGCCGGCGGTACTGCAGCGAGCGCGGCAGCCACGCCAGCGTGTGCAGCCCGGCCACCGTGAATGTGCCCAGCAGCAGGCTGGTCATGCCCCAGAAGGTGTAGAACAGGAACGGGTACTTGTTGGGATCGTGGTGCGTGGCGTGCGTCAGGTAGCCCGCGAATCGCCGGTTGGAGCCGGGGTGGCACTGGGCGCAGGTCTTCACGATGTTGTTGCGGTGCAGGTGCGACTTCGGGTTCCACACCGGCAGGATGTCGTGCGCCCCGTGACAGTCGTAGCACTTGGCGGTCTTGGTGTAGCCCAGCTTGGTGACCTTGCCGTGGTAGGTGTCGAAGTAGCGCCTGGCGATTTCCTTGTGGCAGTTGCCGCACTGGGTCATGATCGTGAGTTGGAAGTTCTCCCGGTCGGAGCGCTGGATGCCGTGCGCCGTGTGGCAGTCCTGGCAGGTCGGGAGCTTCAGCTTCGTCTTCGTCACGGACGGCGAGTGCACGCTGTTCACGAACAGGTCGTAGATCCCGCGGTGGCACTGGGAGCACGTGGTGGCCACGTTGGCGGGGTTCACCGTGGACCGGGGATCCGTCACCGGCCTCTCTCCGTGCGCGGTGTGGCAGTTGGCACACGTCGCGGTCACCGTCAGCCCGCTCTCCAGCAGACCCTTGCCGTGGATGGACTCGGTGTAGTGCTCCACGATGCTTCGCTCGGTGCCCTTGTAGCGAAGTGAAGCTTTCTGCCCCACCCGGTGGCACCGCCCGCACAGCGCGGGAATGTTGCGCGGGTAGGTCGGCGATTCCGACTGCAGCCGCCCCTTGATGCCGTGCGTGCCGTGACAGTCCTTGCACACCGGCGCGTCGGGGCTCTGCCTCGCGGCCAGCTCGCCGTGCTTGCTGCCCCGGTACTCCTCCACCACCTGGGCGTGGCACACCGAGCAATCCACCCTGCCCTGCATGGTGCTGCACGGCCGCACCAGCGAGGGGGAGCCGCCGGTGTGGCACTGCACGCAGGCCACCTTGGCGTGGCGTGAGGTGCCCAGGGAGTCGGCGCTGACCTGCAACTGGTGGGCCGGGATGCCGGTCCTGGACTGGAGATCCGCCCGGGAATGGCAGCTCATGCAATCGCGGTCGGACATGCCCTGGGTGTAGAACACCTTGCGGATCTTGTGCGGCGGGTGGCAGTCCACGCACGCCGGCACCATGTGCGGCTGCTTCTCCCACAGCTCGCCGCGGATCACCTTCCGGTGCACCCGCTCGATCTGGGCGTGGCACTTCTCGCAGGTGCCGGCGATGCGTCCCTTGGAGATCGAGGAGCGCGGGTCGGTGTGCGGCAGCACGTCGTGCGAGGTGTGGCAGCTGGTGCACACCGCGGTGACGATCAGTCCCTTGCGGAACAGGCCCTGGCCGTGGATGGACTCGGAGTAGTTCTCGAGGATGCTGTCCTGCGGGATGGCGTGGGTGAGCTGGACCGGGGAGCCCTCGTGGTGGCAGCGGCCGCACAGCAGGGGCACGTTCATCACCCCCACCGGCGATCCGGGATCGCCCTTGCGCTTCACCCCGTGGGTACCGTGGCAGCTCTTGCAGGTGGGCGCCAGGGCGTCCCCGCGCCGGCTGGCCTGGCCGTGGAGGCTGCGCTCGTCCTGGGTGCGCGCGTCCGCGTGGCACGAGCCGCAGGCCACCGGCTTGAGCTTCTCGGGGTGGGGGAACTCCGCCCCCTTCAGGTCCGCGTGGCAGTCCACGCAGCCCACGGCGGCGTGCGCCGAGCCGTGCAGGGCCGGGTCCACCCGGGGCGCGTTGCCGTCCTTGCGCGGGCCGGGCGCCCCGACCTCGTGACACTCCAGGCAGGCCTCCGCCCCCGCGAACTTCGCCGGCGGGGGCGCGGCCGCCGCGGCGGCCAGGCCGAGCGCGGCCAGCGCCAGGAACGCCGCCAGCACGCGCCCCACCCTCCGGGACCTGCCCCGTCCCGCCCCGTGGATCCTCTCGGCCTCCCTCGCGGCCCTTCCCGACATCCACTGCCTCCCTGTCTGCCCGCGTCTCCCCTAGCCCGGGGGCAGAGCCTGCTGGTCGAGGCGCCGGATCGGCAGGATGCGCACCAGCACCGTGAGGATGACGAAGGGCAGGATCAGCAGCACCAGCGCCGTGAGCAGGCCCTCCAGCCCCGTGATCTCCATCTTGTACGTCATCAGCCCGCGCAGGCTCTTCGAGAAGAGTTGCCCGCCGATCACCACGTTCCAGCGGGTGCTGAAGATGCCCAGCTGGATCAGGATCACGGAGATGAAGTACAGCAGCTTGCGCATGTCGTCGTTGAACCGGCGCAACTCCACCACCACCAGGATGGCCAGGGGCACCAGCATGCCCATCAGCACCTGCAGGATGACCAGGTTCTGGAACAGCCGCAGCGCAATCAGCTGGCCCAGGATCTGGATCGACTCCTCGCTCTCGTACAGGCGGTGGATGAAGTCGAGGAACTCCAGCGAGAAGTCCACGATCACCGCGTAGAACAGGAAGGTGACGATCTTGTCCAGGCATTTCATGTCGATGGTCTCGTTGCGCGTCGCGGTGATGATCATGTACAACAGCACCACCATCGCGATCCCCGAGACGATGGCCGACATCAGGAACACGATCGGCATCAGCACCGAGCTCCACCACGGGTTGGCCTTGATGGACCCGAAGATGAAGCCCACGTATCCGTGGAGAAGAAACGCGGAGGGGATGCCGATGATGGTGATGAACCGGATGGCCTTGCGATCGAACGCCAGCGCGGCCTCGCTGATGTCGCTGGAGAACAGCGACAACAGACGGTACACGAACCGCAGCACCCCCTTCGTTTCGCGCGCGAGCACCACCAGGTCGCGGCGGAACTCGAACCACACCTCCAGGAGCAGCACGCCCATCAGGTACCAGGCGTACACGAACCCGAACATGGCCATGGCCGAGGTGAGATTGGGGGTTAGGAAGATCTCGAAGGACCTCATGGGCCACGCCAGGTGCAGCAGCAGCGGGAAGGGCGCGATGAGCAGGAAGGACAGCGCGGTGAGCAGGCTCAGCCGGTAGGTCGGCTGCAGCTCCTTCACGTTGAACACCTTCACCAGCGACGCCAGGATGAACGCCCCGGCCACCAGCCCGGTGAGGTACGGGTACACCACGATCAGAATGGACCAGTTGATCTCGATCTCGTTGGGGTAGATGTAACCCGACACCCGCCCCATGATCTCGCGGAACATCTCCATGGAATACGGGTTCATCGGACCTCTCCGTCAAGCTGGGCGTAGTAGACCTTCGGCACCGTGTTCAGCGCCGGCTTCAGCACCGAGATGTGGTTCATGCGCTCGAACCGCACCAGCCGGCTGGCCTTGCTCTTCAGGTCCCCGAACACGCGCGCCTGCGTGGGGCACACCTCCACGCACGCCGGGACCAGGCCCTTCACCAGCCGGTGGTAGCAGAAGGTGCACTTGTCGGCGGTGCGGGTCAGGGGGTTCAGGTAGCGCGCCCCGTACGGGCAGGCCTGGATGCAGTAGCGGCAGCCGATGCAGCGCTCCTTGTCCACCAGCACCACGCCGTCCTCGGTCGGAAACGTGGCCCCCACCGGGCACACCTGCGTGCAGGGCGGGTGGGCGCACTGGTTGCAGAGCTTGGGCACGAAGAAGGTGCGCACCACGTCCTGGTCGGCCTCCGGCGTGGCCTCCTTCCCCTGCTGGGTGCTGATGCACTCCACCGAGGCCTCGCCGTCGTGGCGGATCTTGTAGCGCTCCACCCAGGTGCGGAAGTGGAACATGTCCCTGGGGACATCGTTCTCGGCCTTGCAGGCCTCCACGCACCGGTTGCAGCCGATGCACTTGTCAATCTCGACGCCCATGCCGTACCAGTGGTCGCCGGGCTTGTAGTCCCCCAGCCCGGTGTCGGCTTCGCCCGCGGCCGCGTTCTTTGCCTGCGCCGCGGCCAGCGCCTGCTGGGCGGCGGTCGACAGCAGGCCGCAGGCGGGCAGGAACAGCACCGCCCCCTTCAGAAAGCGTCGACGGTCCATTAGTGAGCCTCCGGGAGGTGCGGGTAGTGGCACTGCCAGCACAGGTAGCTGCCGCCGTGCGTGGCCATGTCGATCTTGGGTGCGCTGGATTCGCCGGCGGCCTGCCCGTGGCACCGACCGCAGAAGTCCCTCGCCTGCGGGATGCTGGGCAACGCGCTGCGCGGGTTCTTCTTGTGCTCCTCGCTCACCGTGTGGCACACCGTGCACTCGAGGAGCGCGTGGCTGGACTGCGCCTTGGTGCGGGCGATCTGCCCGTGGCAGGCGGAGCACTGCTCGGGCGTCTGCGGCGGCACCGGGGCGTGCGGGTTGTGGCAGCTCACGCACGGCTTGAGCGGGTTGTGCGAGGTCGGGTTGATCTGCGGGAAGCCCGTGGGTCGCGATGGATCGTACGCGTGGCACACCGGGCAGAACTTGCGGTCGCGCGGGGCCTCCGGCTTCACCGAGCTGGGGTCCTCCGCGTGCGCGGCGGAGGGGCCGTGGCAGGTCTCGCAACCCAGGTTCTTGTGGTTGCCCACCGCCTTGGCGTCGAACTGCTCCTGGTGGCACTCGCGACAGGCCTGTGCGCCGGCGTAGTGGACGGCCCTGGCGGCCTCGCGCTTGACCGTGGAACTGCGATGCAGGGCGGTCGAGAAGTAGCTCTGCGGGATGATGAAGAACCGCAGGGCGACCGCCCCCACGAGGACGACCGCAACGACCACGGCGATCCGGGACACCTGCTCCGGGACTCTCACTCGCTTTCTCCGTTCGACAGGGTTACTTCCGCGGCCTTGGAGGGCCCATCGTCGTGAAGCGTGCGGGAAGAAGGTAGGGACACGCCCTCCCCGCTGTCAACGAACGACTTCGCGCCTGCTACCGGCCCCGGGTCGGACACCCGGCGTGCCGCGCGCATCCTGGACAATCGTGTTCCGTCGGGGGCAGGCCCGCGGCGCACCGCGGGCACACCTGCACGAAGGGGCTCCCGACCGGCAGCCCGCAGCGCGTGCAGGACCTGCCCACGCACGTCGCTTCCGGGCGGCTCCCCGCCGCGACTTCGGAGACCCGGGGGCCGCTGATGGATCCGGGTGCATCGGCCCCGCGAGTTCCTCCGGGCCCTTCCGGCCCCCCGAAGCGTCGGGGCGGTGCTGCCCCCGGCGGCCGCTCCGGCGTCGCGCATGATGGATTCATTGCAAACCTCAGGCCAACACCTGGGCCACCACCCCGCCCACGGCGAAGGCGGCCACCCAGGTGCCCAGCCAGATGATCGTGCCCTCGCGCCAGCCGCGCTCCTTCATCATCACCATCAGCGAGGCGATGCATGGCACGAACAGCGTGAGTGTCACCAGCGCCACCGCCACCTGCATGGGGCGCAGGTCCATGTGGTACAGCCCCGCGGCGCCGAAGTCGCGCCGCACCACTCCCATCACGAACGCGGTGGCCGCGTCCGGCGGCAGCCTGAGCCAGTGCACCGTGATCGGCTCCAGCGCCCGGGTGAGCAGGGCGAGTGCTCCGGTGACCTGCGCCACGCTCAACGCCAGCGCGCCCAGCAGGAACCACCCCGACGCCTCCTTCATGAACTGGTAGGTGCGCAGCGCGCTCTTGCGGGCCACGTTTCGGGGGCGCGGCAGGCGCATCGGCGGCAGGTCCAGCAGCAGCGGCGTCGGCTCGCCCTTGAGCATCCGGTTGAGCAGGGTCCCCAGCAGCACCAGGACGGCGAAGATCACGCCGCAGTACACCACCATGGGCCGGAAGCCGGCCGCGGCCAGCAGCGCGGCGATCACCGCCAGTTGCGCCGAGCAGGGTATGGCGAACTGGAGGATGGCCGTGGCGATGGTCTGTTCGCGCCGCGTGGTCAGGATGCGCGTGGTGATGGTGGCGGTGGTGACGCAGCCGAACCCCAGGATCAGCGGGATGACCGCGCTGCCGTTGAGGCCCAGCCCGGTGAGCAGGCGGTCCACCATGGTGGCCAGCCGCGGCAGGTAGCCGCTGTCCTCCAGCAGCGAGAGCGCCACGTGAAACGCGGCTACCAGCGGCAGGAGCAGGAACACCAGGTACGTGGTGGTCATGGTCACCACGCCGAACTCCCCCACCAGCAGGCGCGCCAACCAGGTTTCCGGCGGCAGCGCCTGGTACACCAGGCCGCGCACCCACGGCTCCCACAGCGCCCTGCCGATCTGCAGCTCGGTGTAATGGACCAGTTTCTGCGCCACCAGCAGCCCCACGAACAGGTACGCGACATACAGCGTGAGGAGCAGGATCGGGATCCCGGTGAGCGGGTGGATGGACAGTCTCGCGGCCAGCTCGGCGATCCGGCTGTGCGCGGTGGGGTCGTGCACCACCTCGTTCACCACTTCGTTCACCCGGTTGCGCCGCCCGATGTAGAGGCTCTCCTGGCGGGTGCCGGGCGGCAGGCCGTGCCGCGCCGCCACCACCGGGTCGCCTTCCAGCACCAGCAGCGCCTCCCCCTGCGACCCCACCCGGTCCAGCATGGAGTGGAGCGCCGAGTGCAGCTCCGTCACCTGGGCGCCCTCCCGCGCGGCCGCGATGGCCTCGTCCAGCCGCTCGAATCCCTCGCGCCGCGCCGCGATCACCGGGAGCACCTGCACTCCCAGCCTCTCCGCCAGGCGCGTCACATTGATGTCGATCCGGTGCCGGCGCACCTCGTCCATGAAGTTCAGCAGCACCACCACGCGCTTGCCCATGTCGAGCAGCTGGTGGGTGAGAAACAGGTCGCGCTCGAGGTGGGTGGCGTCCACCACGTTCAGCACCACGTCCGCGGCCAGCACGATGTCGCGGGCCACGCGCTCCTCCTCGTTGTACGAGGAGACCCCGTAGATACCGGGGGTGTCGTAGACATCGAATTGCCGGTAGGCGGCGCGGGTGATCTCGACGGTGGTGCCCGGGAAGTTGGACACATCCATGTACAGGCCGCTGAGCTCGTTGAACACCATGGACTTGCCGACGTTCGGATTGCCCACGAGCACCAGCTTCGGGCGGCCGCCGTCGCGCTGCAGGAATGCGAGCTCCGGGTGGGGATGCGGCTCGAAGTGCGTCGGCGTGTCCGGCGACGCGGTCGGCTCCATGCTCAGCGGGCCGCGTCGTCCGCGGCAACCACCAGGATCTGCCGGGCAAGCTGGTGCCCGATGGCGATCTGCTGGCGGTTCTTCTGCAGGACCACGGTGCCGCCCGGGAGCCGCTCCAGGCAGCGCACCTGCTCCCCCTCGTGGATCCCGAGGCGGATGAATCGGGCGCGGAAGTCGCCTTCCGGCAGATAGTGGATCCGCACGCTCTGGCCCGAGTTGAGCCGGTCGAGCGGGATGGAGTTTCGTTTGCTGGTCATGGAATGTCCCGGGGCGAGGTCGCGATCCGAATCAAGGAAGACAACGACGCACTGCCCGTGGAGGCGTCCCCGGCCCAGTCAGGCGACCGCCCGGCACGAGTGCGCCGGGCGCGGCCAGTTCGGCCGACCCACCGGGTCGCGGCCCGTCCGCCCCCGTCACCACCACCCGCGTCCACACCGACGCCCACCACGGACTGCGCGTCCCACCGCCACCACTTCCACCCTTCACGCAGTGTGCTATGAGCAAGGACCAAGCCACGGTGTCGGACTTCGCGGTGACCGCGCCCAGGGGGCACTCCACCTGCCCGGCGGGCTCCCACGCGCGACCGGGAGCCCTCGATCGCGCCGAAAGTCGGTAGCCTTTCGTCTACCGCGCGTTCACGTGACCGGAAACAATGGCAGTCAACGTGACAACTAGTCAGGCTGAATCCCCCTTCGGGCACCCAGCCAGGACCGAGTATCCGATTCCAGCCGCCCACCGCGAGGCTGCTCCTTGGCACCGGGATTGCTTTGCCCCTATGATGGCCAACGTTTGATTCCGCCGCGACACCGACTTCCGAAATGGATAGGAGCAACCCGATGCCTGCGTCCACGACTCGCCCGTGGTGGAAGAACCTGCTTTCCGTCCTCGGCATGCAGTTCCCAGCCGAAGGTCCGCGGAAGGTCCACCTCACGCCCCGCTTCTTCGTGGTCGTGGGCGTGCTCGGCGCCGTCGTGGTGCTCGGCAACCTGGTGCACTACTCGGAGAGCCCCTCGTTCTGCCACTCCTGCCACATCATGGAGCCCTATTACCAGGCGTGGAAGGTCTCCAAGCACAACAAGGTGGCGTGCGTGGAATGCCACTACCCGCCCAGCGGGCCGCGCACCCACCTGTGGCACAAGTTCCAGGCGCTCTCGCAGGTGGTGAAGTACGTCACGCGCACGTATTCGTCGAAGCCCTATGCCGAGGTGGACGACGCCGCGTGCATGCGCTCGGGATGCCACTCCAGCCGCCTGCTTCAGGGCCGGCTGATCACCAAGCAGGGAATCAACTTCGACCACCGGCCGCACCTGACCGAGCGGCGCCGCGGCCGCGCGCTGCGCTGCGTGTCGTGCCACTCCCAGGTGATGGTGGGCAAGCACATCGAGGTGACCTACGACACCTGCATCCTGTGCCACTTCCAGGGCAAGGCGCAGGGGCGCTCCATCGAGCCCATCGGCGGGTGCATCGGCTGCCACAACCTGCCGGCGCGGGACTTCAAGCTGGGCAACATGACCTACAACCACCGCGACTTCGTGGTGAAGCGCGGCATCGGGTGCACCGACTGTCACAGCGAGATCCTGGGCGGCACCGGCAAGGTGGAGCAGGACCGCTGCTTCACGTGCCACAACCAGCCGGAGAAGATCGCCAAGTTCAACGACATCCCGTTCGTGCATGACAACCACGTGACCCGGCACCACGTGGCCTGCTTCCACTGCCACGAGCCCCTGCGGCACGGGGCGGGTGCGGGAGGCGGCTCGGAGGCGCAGGTCCTGGGCAGCCCCGCCGAGATGGCCAAGGCGGGCCCGGACGGGGCCGCGACCGCGAATAGGGCCGCCGCCGATTCGGTGATGGTGCCGGGCAGCGGCCATCCCCCGCTGTCCTTCGATTGCGCCACCTGCCACGAGAACAAGCACGCCGGCACGCGCGAGATGTACACCGGCGAGGTGGCCGGCCTGGGCCTGCCCCGCATCCCCAGCCCCATGTACGTCGCCAACGTGGACTGCATCGCCTGTCACACGGTGAAGGGCGGCGACCCACGCGAGGTCCAGTTCCGCGGGCGCAACTGGCGCGCCTCGCACGAGGCGTGCGTGAAGTGCCACGGCGCGAAGTACCGCGGCGTCTGGGAGGAGACCAAGACGGAGTTCCAGCAGGGGCTTGGCCAGCTGGAGAAGAAGCTCGCGGCGGCGCGCGCCGCCCTGGCCCGGGCCACCGTGCCCACCACCGATCGGGACCGCCTGGCGCGCCGGCTCGGGCGCGCCGACCAGTGGACCGAATTCGTGCGCTTCTCGCGGGGCGAGCACAACGTGTACCTGGCATCCCTGGCGATGCGCAAGGCGGACCAGGAACTCTCCACCATCGGCGAGGCGCTGAAATCCGAGCTCCCGGACATTTCGGCCTCCCCGCTGATCTCCGGCGGCTACTGCGCCACGCTCTGCCACGGCAAGCTCGGAGTGAAGGTGCCGCCGCTGACGGTGAACGCGTTCGGGAAGAAGATGCCGCACCAGTCGCACACGGAGCAGATGGGGTGCGTGAAGTGCCATGACATCGGGGGACACAAGAGCGTGCCGCTGCGCCGCGACGTGAAGGCGGTTTGCGCCGAGTGTCACGCGCCGTCGTAGGCGATCGCTCCCAGGTCGCGGCGCGGTGCGACCAACCTCCCCGGCAACGGCAGGCAGCCTCGGACCGGGGGACAGACCGATGACCGGAAGGCCCCCGCCCGACGGGCGGGGGCCTTCTGCATGTCGGCTGCGGCTTGGGCCGCGGAGATCGAACTTCCCCGCCTCCCTCCCAGCCGCCCTACTCCTTCCCCTTCTCGCGCTTCTTCGGGGCGCGCAGCGAGCGGAGGTAGCGGCGGTCGCGGGAGTGTCTCAGGTGGTCGGCGGAGGCGTTGCCCGTGAGCCAGGCCTTGTCCATGGGGTAGACCTCCGGGTCGAAGATCACCATGTACATGTGCCAGATCGCGATGGCCAGCGACGCCAGCACGGCCTCGTAGAAGTGGATCGCGGTCGCGGCGTCGGAGACCCACTTGGGCAGGGCCTGCAGCGCCCAGTTGTTGAACCACAGCACCAGGCCGGAGCCCAGCATCACCACGGTGCCCCACATGAAGGCCAGGTACTCGGCCTTCTCGGCGAAGCTGAACATGCCGAAGCGCGGGCGCTCGCCGCCGAGGCCCAGGTTGTAGCGGATCATGCCGGCCATGTCCGTGGCGTCCTTCAGCGTGGGCATCATCTGCTTGAGCATGATCCGGTCGCGCCTCGACACGGCCAGGTGGACGAGGTGATACACGGTCGAGAAGGTGAGAATGGCCGCCGCGATCCGGTGAATCGTGCCCCGGAACGGGAAGTGGTTCTCCCACTGCAGCATCGGGGCGGCCCACCACGACTCGGGGAACTTCAGCGCGAAGCCGGTGATGATGAGGATCGGGAAGCTCAGCATCACCAGCCAGTGCTCGATCCGGAAGTGCAGGTTCATGCGCACCAGCTTCTCGCCGGAACTGAAGTGCGGGCCCCCGCGCAGCAGCTTGGCGAGGAAGTCGAGCATCACGTACAGCAACATGAAGCCGATGGTGCCCGGGATCAGCAGCAGCACGTAGGCGAAACGCACCCACGAGACCACCGGGTGCACCCCGCGGGTGTTGGTCACGTGCACCTGGCCGATGCTGAAGCGCTCGCCGGCGCCGGGGTGGCAGGTGCCGCAGGTACGGCCCAGGTTCGAGGCGTGGATCGTGGAGCGCGGGTCGCTCGAAGGCAGGATGTTGTGCACCCCGTGGCACGACGCGCAGTTGGCCACCACGGTGGACCCGGAGCGCTTCGCCAGGCCGTGGTAGCTGTCCTGGTAGGCGGCCACCTTGTCGCGCGGCAGGTTGTAGCGCTGCGCCAGCCGCTCGTCCGAGTGGCAGCGCCCGCAGGTGACCGTGGACACCCGCGCGGGGTTGACCAGCGAATTGGCCTCGGAGGGCGCCAGGATGGAGTGCTCTCCGTGACAGTCGGTGCACACCGGCGAGCCGGGGACGCCGTGGCGGGCGGCCACCCCGTGCACGCTCTGCGCGTACACGCGGCCGATCTCGCTGTGACAGGCTCCACAGGTTCCGGGCACCTTCGTGTGGTTCAAGGACGAGCGCGCGTCGGTGCCGGGGTAGATCGAGTGCGCGGTGTGACAGTCGGAGCAGCTGGGGGCACTGGTGTTGCCCCGGGCCATGGCGCGGCCGTGCACGCTGAGCTTGTAGGCCTCCACCGGGCGGGCGAACGGGATGTCGTGGCGGGCCACGAAATCGGGGTTGGCGTGGCAGGCGCCGCAGGTGGCGGGC
Organism: Candidatus Eisenbacteria bacterium; assembly: GCA_016235265.1. Classification (NCBI taxonomy): domain Bacteria; phylum Candidatus Eiseniibacteriota; species Candidatus Eiseniibacteriota bacterium. The sequence continues at coordinate 36,153 of JACRLI010000009.1, read as the reverse complement.
AGGTTCTCCCGGGCCACGGGGGACTTCGGGTCGGTGTGCAGCAGCACCGCGTGAACGGAGCCGTGGCAGGACTTGCACGTGGGGCTGTCCACCACCCCGGTGCGGCGGCCCACCCCGTGCATGCTGGCGCGGTACTGCCCGACTTCCCTGGCGTGGCACGACTCGCACTGCCCCAGGCCGACCTGGCGGGCGGGCTTCACGTCGTGTCCCGCCCCGTGACAGCCGGCGCACGAGCCGGGGCCCTGCGCCGCGTGGGCGCTCCCGCGCACGTTCCCCGCCGTCTGCGCGTGGCAGGAGGTGCACTGCGGCTTCGCCGGCCGGGCCGGGTGCGGATAGTCCTTGATGGTCGTGTGGCAGGACTGGCAGTGGAGATTGCCGTGCGCGCCGGTCTTCAACGCCTCGGCGGCGACGTGCACGTTCCTGCCGGATTCGGACTTGAGTTCCTGGTCGGCGTGGCAGTTCAGACAGTCGGCGTCCTGCGTCGCCGGGGTGGACGTGGCAAGCACCAGCGCCGCGAGGATCCCGAGTATCATTTCCACCGCCTCCCCACTTGAAATTGGCCCGCGCGCAGCGGTGCGCCGGCGCGGCCGGAGCTTCTGCTAAGAGCCTGTGGCCGGTGTCGCGGCCGCGGCCTCCCGGGGCCGGTTGCCGACCCACTGGCCGGCGCGCCGCAGGCCCGCCAGCGCCGATCCCAGCAGCGCCAGGGCCGCCCCCAACCACACCAGCGTGATGAACGGCTTGGTGCTCAACTCCACGATGGCGACCCCGCCCCCGGAGGCGGGCGCCGCCTCGCCACCCGGGAGGGCCACCAGGATGCTCTTGGACTCCACCTGCATGCCTGCCAGCGAGACGGTGCCCATGCCCGGGATCTCGGCATCCACCGGCTCCTTGCCCGCGGCCGCGTGGCTCAGGCCCGGCGACACGGTCACCGGCGGCTTGCCGTACTCCGCAACCTGGATGTCAGCGTAGACCACCATGGACTTCGCGCCGCTCGCCATGCGGAACCCTGTGAAGGTGTAGGTCACCCGGCCCAGGGTCACCGGCTCGCCCTTCACCAGGCGGCTGACTCCCGGGGACGTCTGCGGCAGGCCCGGATCGGCCTCCTGCACCTCCAGCGGCGAGAGGTACAGGTCGCGGGAGTTGCGAATCGCCGGCTTGCGCATCACCCCTTCGCCGCGCGCGGAGCCCATCAGCGACGGCCGCGCGTCGAACACGAAGTCGCCCTTCCTGACCTGGATCTTGAGCAGCTTCTCCATGGGCCGGCCCGGCTCGTCACCCTGGTAGGTGAGCGTGTAGCCCAGCGCCTGGCCGGGCTGTCCCTGCACCAGGCGCACGCGCTCGGACTTGCCCAGGGAGGCCGAGACGACCATTCCCAGCACCATCACCGCGATGCCCAGGTGCCCCAGGTTGGCGGCGCCGAACTCCCACCCGCGGCGGAACATGCGCACCGCGTTGATCACGTTCATGCCCAGCGCCATCGCGGCCGCCACCGTCAGCACCAGGTGGCCGGGGTCGCGCATGCCGCCCAGCAGGCACAGGGCCAGGGTCACCGCCGCGGCCGCCAGGCCGGGCCACAACGCCACCCACCAGCCCTTGCTCTCCTGCCGCGACCAGCGCATGGCCGGGGCCAGGGCCATCAGCATGGTGAGCAGGATGCCCAGCGGCAGGCTGACCTTCTCGTAGAAGGAGGTCTTCACCCCGGCCGGGGTGCCGGCCAGGCGGGTGAGCAGCGGGGCGGTGGTGCCCAGCGTCACGAACGCGGCCAGCACCAGCACGGTGATCAGGCCCAGCCACAGCGCCGACTCGCGCGAGACCGCGATCCAGTTCGACATGTGGTCGGGAATCGAGCGCCAGCGGACCACGATCAGCGCCAGCGAGAACAGCGCGGTGCCGGCCAGGAAGGCGATCAGCGGGGTGTTCAGGCCCGAGTCGGAGAAGGAGTGCACGGAGAAGTCCTGGAGCACGCCGCTGCGCGTGAGGTACGTGCCGCCCATCACGGTGATCCAGCCCAGCAGCGCCAGCAGCAGGTTGGTGCGGATCACCGCGCCGGTGTTGCGCTGGATGAACAGCCCGTGCAGCAGCGCCACGGTGACCAGCCACGGCACCAGCGAGGCGTTTTCGACCGGGTCCCAGCCCCAGTACCCGCCCCAGCCCAGCACCTTGTAGGCCCACACGCCGCCCATGCCGATCCCCAGGCCCAGCGTGACCACCCCCATGAGCACCCACGGCCACACCACCTTGTTCCAGCTCCGGTAATCCTGGAGGCACAGCGCGGCGCACGCCAGCGCCGAGGGAATCAGCAGCGCCGCGTAGCCCAGGAACAGGATCGGCGGGTGCAGCACCATCCACGGGTCTTCGAGCAGCGGGTTGAGCCCCATGCCGTCGGCGGGCACCGGCGATACGGTGCGGAAGGGGCTCTTCACCATGAGCAGGACCAGCAGGAAGATCTGCCCGATGTTCACGAAGAACATCGCCGGCCTGGACAGCGGCCCCGGCTGGCGCAGCAGCGCCAGGCCCATCAGCGCGCCCAGCGCGACCCACAGGAGGATGCTGCCCTCCTGGCCCGCCCAGCTGGCGGCCAAGGTGAGCGCCGGCGAGAGCGCCCGGGAGCTGTACTGCACCACGTACTCGAATCTGAAGTCGTGCGCGAGGAAGGCGCGGACCAGCAGACCCATGGCACCCAGGATCGCGGCACTGTGCAGGGCGTAGGCCCAACCCGCCGCGCCGGGAACCCGCCGTCCCAGCAGTCCCGCCGCGTACAACGCCGCGGAAAGGACCGATGCGAGCAGTGCGACGATGATCAGGATGTGGCCTGGGTCCATGAAGTCCTCGGAGCGAATCGGGGAGGCCCTTGCGGCGACGGGCCCGGGGCGGGTTCGCGAACACCCCGGATTTCGGTTGCGGTCCGCTAGCCAGTCTGCAACTTCCGTACCCGCTCGGAATGGTCCTCCGCCCCGCTCCGCAGGCCCCCTGCGAGATCCGTGGACAGCCCGGGTGTCCATGATTACCACACCCTCCCACCTGCCCGCCGGGGAAATCGTCAATTCCCTCCAACATTCCGTCAATTCCCCCACCCCCACTCCGGGCGGCCAATATGTCAGGAAGATCTGTCACGCTGGCAGCAAATGGGCCCGGATTCCACAGGTCTAAGAGGTTGTCGCTTCGCCCCTCCCCATCTGGTCTGCTTGTTGCGCTTTTAGATAGACGGGTTTGCAGGCACCCCGGGGCCTCCAGGATAAGCTGGCACATGCGTTGCGAGTGAGACGGGGTTGTACACTACTTGTGAAATGGTTCACTTAGAGATGTGGTGTCGCAGACGAGCTGGCCGCCAGTCGAAGACCCGGAATCCGATTCGGAGGCTCCAGTGACAGCGAAGCCCATGACCCGCTCCCCCATGACCCGCAACGGGCTCCCGCTGGCCGCGGCCCGCTGCCTGTCAGGTGCGGTGCTGGCTTTTTCGCTGTTTGGCGCGGCTGATCCTCCTCCCGCCGGTTCTGGCCGCGCCGGTGGGGGGACGACGGCTGCCACCGCGCTTGCCGAACCGGCGCTGGTGGTCTACGGCCTGGATTCTTCGGTCCCGTTCAGCTCCCCCCGGGGGATCGCGATCAGCGCGGAGCGCGGCGAGGTCTATCTCGCCAACACGGGGTCGGGCCGGATCGACATATTCGACCTGAGAGGCCGACCCAAGGCCAGGTTCATGCACCGCGTGGCTACGCCGGCCGGGACTTACGTCGACGGGCAGCCTCGCGGGATCGCCGTTGACCGGGCCGGGCGGCTGTACGTGGTCGATAACATGGCCTCCTACGTGGACGTGCTCGACTTCCGCGGTCGTTCCGTCGCGCGCCTCGAACCTGAGGGCGGATGGCAGGGCGCGGGGGCGGTGGCGGTGGCACCGAACGGGATGATCTTCGTGGCGGTGCGCGGGGATTCCGGAAAGGTCTACTCCTTTGGGCAGGATTTCAAGCCCAGGGGCTCGTGGGGCATCGCGGGCAAGGCCCCGGGGGAACTGACGCAGCTGTCGGGAATCGCTGCGGGCCCGGACGGTCGGGTGGTGGTGACCTCAATCGGGGCCGACCAGGCGGTCCAGATCTTCGACGCGCAGGGCGCGTACCTCGGCGGTTTCGGGCGGCACGACGTGGGACAGGACAATTTCTCCTTCCCCTCCGCGGTGGCGGTCAGCGCCGACGGCCGGATCTGGGTGACCGACGAGATCCGCCAGGTCATCAAGGTGTTCGCTTCATCCGGGGCCTTCCTGGGAATGATCGGGGGGTTGGGTGCGGGCCCCGGAGATTTCAAGTACCCGAGCGCGGTGGCCAGCGACGGCGGCAAGTGGCTGGCGGTGGCCGAGCGCGAGGGTGGGCGGTTTCAACTCATGACCATCCGCTGACCAGCGGAGGTCCGGATCTTCGAACTGAATACCAGGTATGTCCGAAAGGAGGTGGCACCCGGGTCCCAGATCGAGGCGTCTTTCGGCTTCCAAACCGCGAGTTCACACAGGATAGGAGAGCAACCAAATGAAGCGCCTGATTAGCCTCGTGGCCGTTCTAGGCCTGATCGCCTTCGCGGGCGTCGCCGTCGCCGGCGACTACCACGTGGGTGCCACCCTGATTTGCAGCGACTGTCACGTGATGCACTACAGCAACTCCCATGGCTACACCGTGGGCGGCCCGACCCCGGCGCTGGCTGCCGGCGGCCCGTTCGCCGACCTGCTTCGCGCTGAGCCCAACGACCTGTGCCTCACCTGCCACGACGGGCAGACGTTTGCGCCGGACGTGTTCGGCAACAACTCCAACACCAACGTCCGCCTGGCCGGCGCCCTGAACGCCGACCCGCTGCACCGCGCCAACGACGTCGGCTACGACGGGATCAACGGTCACACGCTGTGGTCGACGGCCACCGCTCCTGGCGGCACTTTCTCGACCACCGTCGGCCTTGAATGCGTGAACTGCCACGCCCAGCACGGCATCGCCACCCAGTACCGCAACCTGCTCAACCGCGGCGCCTTCACGGGCAAGGCCGTGACCTACGCCGTCTCGACCAACGACCTCACCAAGGACGTGTTCGAGCGCGCGGCGAACGCCTACAGCGTGGTCGACGTGGACTACAACGAGCCCGACGTCACCAAGAGCGCGTACGGCAACTGGTGCGCCACCTGTCACACCAACTTCCACGGCGCCGGCGGCTCTGCCAACATGGGCGGCCTGAGCGGTGGCACGGGTCCGACCGGCAATGCCAACCCGTGGCTGCGTCACCCGACGTCCGACGTCAACATCGGCAACACGCCGACGACGACGTACATCTCCAGCATCACCGTGTTTAACAGCCGCACCAACCGCGTGAAGGTCATGGACTCGCAGGGCCTGTGGAACGGCACCACCGCCGACAACACGGTGACGCCGTCCTGCTTCAGCTGCCACAAGAGCCATGGCAACAAGAACGCGTTTGGCCTAATCTACATGACGGGCACCGGCACCGTGGCTGAAGAGGGCGACGGTGGCATCCTCAAGGACCTGTGCAAGCAGTGCCACGTCCAGGGCTAGGCCTGGCGTAGATCCGATTCCTGGCCAAGGCCTGAGGGATGCCCGGGCCGGTCGGAGAGGGTGACGCGGGCCGCGAGGCCCGCGTCGCCTGCATTCGGCAACCATGGAGACTCGAATGCGATTTCTGGCAGGGGGCGCCAAGGCCCGTGGCGGCAACGCCAAGGTGGCATCCAGGGCAGGCGGAACCAGGGAAGCGGGATCCTGCACACCGGGGTTCGGGAACCGCGGATCGGGGACCGCTCCGCCCTCCTTGTCTCCCCCAGCCGGGCTTGGCGGCCGGCGCCTCCGGGCGCCGGCCGTCCGCGTTGCCACCCTGGCCGCCCTGTTGGGGGCGGGGCTGGCGCTGGCGGCCGGCGCGCCGGGCCGGTTCGCGCGCACCCCGCAGGAGATCACCGCGGCGCTCGCCGGCAGTCCCCACACCGGTGAATGCAACCAGTGCCACACGCAGCACGGCACCAATGAGATCGCCTATCCGAACGCGCTGCTGGGGCCGAACGCCAACACCCTGTGCGACGGCTGCCACACCACTCCGTTCAAGGGCGGCAGCTACGGCCTGACCTTGCTCTACAACGGCTCCGCGCATGGCTCCGGCCCCAGCATGATCTGGCCGGGCCCAACGCCACCCGCCCGCACCGAGGCGGGCGGTGCGAGCAAGTGCCTGAACTGCCACGACCCGCACAGTTGGAGCGACGCCACCGGCGTCATCCCCCACCTCGCGGTTGCGAGGGAGGAGAAGCTCTGTCTCACGTGCCACGACGGTCTGCCCGCGGCCCGCAACGTGCAATCCGATATGCTCAAGGCCTACCGGCACCCGGTGCAGGACTACACCGGCCGCCACACCGGGGCCGACGAGGCGCTGTCGGGCGACTTCGCTGCCTCGCCGGTGAACCGGCGACACTCCGAGTGCGAGGACTGCCACAATCCGCACGTCGCGCGCACCGACCCGACCGGCGGCTTCCCCACGACCAACGCGCCCAAGAGCACGCTGGGGGTGAGCCGGGTACGGGTGCTCAATGGCGCCGCCGGAACCGCGCCCGTGTACACCTTCACCGCGGGCTCGGACACGCTGACCTCCCCGGTCGCGGAGTACCAGCTGTGCTTCAAGTGCCACTCCGGCTGGACCATCCAGCCGACCGGGCAGACCGATTTCGGAAAGGTGCTGAACACGAACAATCCGTCCTTCCACCCGGTGGAGGGTCAGGGGAGGAATCTCAACATCCGTGCGGGAGCGTTTGCAGTCGGCTGGAGCCCCACCAGCACGACCCCCTGCGGGAGCTGCCACGGCTCGGACGCGGGCAGCGTGCGTGGCCCTCACGGTTCGAACAACCGCTACATCCTGAAGCAGCCGTATACCGCCTCGTCCGCGTCGCGCACCATGGTATCCAGCGAGATCTGCTTCCTGTGCCACACCTACAACACATACGCAAACCGCAACGCGGGCAACACGGTTCTTGGCTACTCGCGGTTCAACCCTCCGAACTTCGGCGAGGGGCACGCCTTCCACGTCATCGACCAGCGCCGGCCTTGCTACGCGTGCCACGCCACGCACGGCTCCGCGAACCAGAAGCACCTGATCGTCACCGGGCGAAACCCCGGCATCAACAGCTACACCGAGACCACCAACGGCGGCACGTGTTCCCCCACCTGCCATGGGACTGAGACGTACACCATCAACTACGCGCGGTGAGGCAGGATGGGACGCAGCCGTGAAATAGCGGCAGCAGCCGCGGTCGCGATCGCATGCGCGCTCCCGGCCCCGCGCGCGCGGGCCGACCTGCAGGGCTACCTCCAGGTCCAGTTCCAGCAACTCGAGCAGGTCACCCCCCAGGGGAATTCCCTGCAGCGCAGTTTCCTGCAGTCCTACCAGGCGAGCCACTCCACGGGCCTGGGCCACGGCATCGGCCTCTCCTCCCAATTCCAGCTCAACAAGACAAGCTTCGTCGACCGGGTGGAGCGGGTCGTCTCGCCGCAGGGCTCGGTGCGCATGGACCATCCCTTCTTCGGTCTTTTCGCCTCCTACCGGCCGGGCTCCAGCAGAGGTTCCGACAGCCTCACCACCCGGCAGCAGGAAACGCTGCTCTCCGGGTATCTCGCCCCCCGGGGCCTCCCCCGCCTGGACGTAAGCTGGATCCGGCGACACCAGGACGCCCGGGAACTGCGCGCCATTGACACCTCCACGGCCGCGCGGGAGACGGCCCGCCTGAGCGAGGGCGCGACCATCAGCCGGCAGCTGCGAGCGGCGCAGGAGCTGGGCCCGGTGAGCCTGCGGGCGGGCTACTACGACCAGAAGTTCGACGGCGCGGACCCGCGACAGGCGCGTGACCAGCAGCGGTCCTGGGACGCGGGCGGGACCTACGCGGCAACTCTCTTCGGCAAACTGGGAGTGCAGGCAAGCTATGACTACACCGACAACCGCCGCGGCCTGTCCGCCCCTGTAAGCGACTTCACCCGCATGCACTCGGCCAATGTCTCGGCGAACGTGAAGATCTCACCCAAGGCGGAGTGGAACCTGGGCTACTCCTACCGGCACACCGCCCAGAGGGTGAACGCGACGCAGGGGACGCTCAATGACCACGACGGGTCCTCGATCCTGGGCTACCGCCCGACCGCGGCCACGCTCCTCAGCGCCGGCGGCGGGGTGCGCACCGCCCGTACCCCGCAGAAGGAGGATGTGCTAGGCTACTTAGTCGTTTCGGCTTCCGCTCAGGGGTCGGTGCGTCCCGGCTGGGCAGGGACCGCCCTGGCGACGGCTTCATGGAACCGGTTCCCGGGTGGCCAGGAATTCTGGGTCAGCACCGCGCGAGCTGGCTCCACTTTCGGACTGGCGGACGGCTTGGAGCTCCTCGCGGACCTCCAGGCATCCTCGAACGGGGATACCGCGGCGCGGGACACGCGGGTGATCTCGCAGGGCTCGCTGAGCCTGCGGGCGACCCCGCTGCGCCCGATTCAGGTTGTGGTCTCCGGGCGTCTGTATCACGGCGGCCCGGGGCTGCTCGAGAACACGGTGCGTTCGAGCACGGGCATGCTGGAAGTGCACTGGACCCCGTGGCCGACATTCAGGGTCAACTGGAGCTACACCCAGACCGGCGCGCTGCCCCGGGGAGACCCACGGGTGTCCACGACGATGGTGAACCTCGACTGGAAACCGGGCCGGACCCTCGAGGCCGCGGTGTTCTACACCAGCAGCAACCAGTCGCGCACGACGTCCAACATCCAGTCCCTGACGGGGCGCGAGAACCTGGGCGCGCGCCTGCTCGCGGCCCTCTCCCCCTCGACCCGGCTCATCGTGGGTGTGAGCGCCGTGGATCCGTACCGCAGCACGCGATCGCGGGCGATGGAAGTGACCTTCACCAAGAGCTTCGGGCGGTAACGGACATGGACTCTCGCTGGATTCATCCCAGGACACTGGCCGCGGCGCTGCTGCTGGCCTGCCTCGCCGGCTGCGCCGGCGGCCCACGCCTGTACGTGAATCCGCAGGCGGACATGGCCTTCTATCGCCGGGTGGCGATCCTGCCCTTCACCAACCTGACGCAGGACCGATACGCGGGAGAGCGGGTGAGCCGCGCATTCGTGACCGAACTGGTCATGGTGGACCGCTTCCAGGTGGTGGAGCCCAACGAAGTGGCGGCTGCCCTGGAGAAGGTGGGGGGGATGCCCGGCATGGACGGAGTCTTCGACCCCGAGAAGGTCAAGTCCGGCATGGACGCCATCAAGGTGACCGGCCTGATCCGCGGCGCGGTGACGGAGTATTCCACGATCCGCAACGGGCAGGACGAAATCCCCAGCCTGAGTTTTGACGTCGAGATGATCGACATCGCCTCGGGCGCCACGGTGTGGCGCACATCCATGATCAAGCAGGGACGCGGGCGCCTGCCGATCATCGGCGGGTCGGGGCAGCGCACCTTCAGCAGCCTCATCGAGGAAGCCTGCATCGAGGTGGTGGAGCGCTTGAACCGGGAGGCGTTCTGAGCGCGCGTGCCGGCGCTTCGCGCGGCCGGGCGGCCCGCGCCCTTGCGCCGGGGCTGGCAATGATGGCGCTGGTCGCGGCGGTCGGTTGCGCCGGCCCGTCCCGCTATGCCGTGATGGCGGGCCATCTCGAGTGGGATCGGCCCCGCGTGGCACTCCTTCCGCTGGAGAATCTGACCCCCAAGGTGGACGCCGGGGACGTGTTCACCCGCATCCTGTTCGTGGAGCTCACGCGCTCGGGTCTCTGTCAGACCGTGGAGCCCGGGGAGGTGGAGGCGGCGCTCTCGGAGTTGGGCATCCGCGGCACCGGTGCCGTATCCCACGCGCAGGCGAGGGAGCTCGCCGGGAAGTTGAAAGTGCGCTATCTCCTGCTGGGAAGCGTGCTCGAGCAGGGCACCGTGCGCAGGAGCGACATGGAGTTGCCCGCAGTGGGAGTGGCACTCAAATTGCTCGATGCCGATTCAAGCCGGGTCGCATGGGCATCCATGGGCTTCCGGACCGGCGAGGACCGGGAAACGGTGTTCGGGTGGGGCAGGGAGATGGATGTGCAGCGGCTTTCCGCTGGGCTGGCCGCCTCGCTGGTGGAGGAACTCCGCAAGTTTACCGGTACGGCAAACGCCGTCCGCAAGGGGGGGTCCAGGAAATGAAGCGTTGGGGGTGGTTGAGGATACTCATCGGCCTGGCCCTGTCCCAGTCCGTGGCGCCATCGGCTGCGGCTCCTGTGGCCAGGCCCGCCCATAAGCTCGACTCGGTGACGCTCGGAATCCGGCACCGGGTGTTTGAGGATTTCCGGGACCTGCAGAAGGTTCGCCTGAAGCAGAAGTTCATCGTGGGTGACACGGAATACTCGGCCTCCGTGGTGGAATACGTTCCCGACTTCGCCATGGAGATGAAGAGTCACAAGGTGATCAGCCGCTCCGCCGAGCCGAGAAACCCGGCGTTCAAGATCGTCGTCCGCCTCAAGGGCAAGCCGCAGGACACCACCTGGGCCATGCTCAAGATGCCGCCTCACTTCGCGAGGAACTCGATGCTCGCATTCAAGGTGGCCCGCATCGACTTCATCGGGCGCGAGCCCATTGTGAATTCGGACACGACTTCCGACGCTGCGCCGGCCGGCGGCGGGACCCGGAAGTTCCCGCCCTCCGGCGGAACGGTGGCTCCCGCGACGGGCAGCGCGACCCAGCCCTCCACCAGGGGGGTGGGCAAGTGACGATCTGGCCCCGCGGCGGTGTCTCCCGCCGCCTCCCACTGCTGGGGGTGCTGGCCGCGGGGCTGGTGCTGCTGGCCGGCGGAGAGCGCCTCGCGGGGGCAGCAAGACCCGCGCGCGGCGCGAGCCGCAGCTGCTATGACTGCCACGAGGAGACCCGGAAGGAGTTCGAGAGCAAGAAGTTCACGCACGCCCCCGTGGCCAGCCAGGACTGTGCCGCCTGCCACGCCAGCCACGGCTTCTCGCAGAAACTGGTGCTGAAGAAGGCCGAGCCGGATCTCTGTTATGACTGCCACACCTCGATGAAGAAGTCGTCTCCGCCCACCCACCAGCACGAGGCGTTCGCGAGGGGCCAGTGCAGCACCTGCCACAACCCGCACGCCTCCAATGCCCCGCGCCTGGTGCGCGACGGCGGCCCCCAGGCCACCTGCTTCAAGTGCCACGCAGCCGCCGGGGAGCAGGTCAGCGCGGCCCACGTGCACGCTCCGTTCAAGGCCGGCGAGTGCGGCACCTGTCACGCGCCGCACGGCGGCCCCGAGGCCTCCCTTCTCAAGGCGGCGGGAGACGCCAACTGCCTCAGCTGCCATCCGGGGCCGGCCATGGAGGGTGCCCACGCCAGGGTGGTGCGCGGGACGCTGGGGTGCATGGACTGCCACACCGCCCATGCTTCATCCGAGGCCAAGCTCTTGCGCGCCGGCAGCCACGCGCCTGTCGCCGCAGGCCAGTGCGAATCCTGCCACGAAATGGCCGGCGGCAAGCCCGCGGCGAAGCTCGTCAGCGCGGTACCGGACCTCTGCTACACCTGCCACTCGGAGAAGCAGGGCCTGGAATCCAGAACGCATCCGCACCCACCCGCCGCAGAAGGCGCGTGCCTCACATGCCACGACCCCCACAAGGGCAGCTCAGGATCCCTGCTCAAGGACAAGCCCTCAGCGCTGTGCGGCACATGTCACGAGGAGGTGATCGCGTCGGCGAAACTGCCGGTCGTCCACCGCCCCTTCGCCGACGGCAACTGCGTGGCCTGTCATGAATCGCATGGCTCCGACCGGGAAAAGCTGCTGAAGACCGCGGACGGAGGGATGTGCCTCACCTGCCACAAGGACCTGGGCAGGCAGATCAGCGCGCCCACCGATTCCACGGGGGCACCTGTCGCCGGCGTCACCGCAAAGGGGGTTCATCCCCCCGTGGCGAAAAAGGACTGCCTGCGCTGCCACTCGCCCCACGGCGGGTTCGAGAAGCACCTGTTGCGCAAGGACGAGCGTTCCCTGTGCCTCACGTGTCACGCGGGGCTCGACCAGACCCTCGCGGGCAAGGAAGTCCACCCGCCATACCGCTCCGGCAACTGCACGGCGTGCCACGATCCCCATCAATCGGACCACCCCAGGCTGATGCGCGCCGAAGGCGCGGAGCTATGCTCGAAGTGCCACCGCGAACCGGCCCAGGCGAAGGGTGCCAAGGTACCGCACCCGCCGGCCCGCGACGGCGAGTGCCTCACCTGTCATGGCCCGCACGGCGGCGAGACCAGGATGCTGCTGACATCGCGGCCGCCCGGCCTGTGCACTTCGTGCCATGCGGACGTGGGCGCGAAGCTCGGCACGGCCTCCGCCCACACCGCGGCCGCCCAGGGCCAATGCGCGGCGTGCCACGAGCCCCATGGCGGCGCCGAGCCCAAGCTGCTCACGGCGAAGCCCGAGTCCCTGTGCAAGAAGTGCCACCCGGCCATCGGCAAGGAGGGTGAGGTGGTACACGCGCCCGTGGCCTCGGGCGACTGCGCGACCTGCCACGAGCCCCATGCGGGCGCGGCCGCCCCATCGTTGCGCAAGCCGGTGCCGGCCCTGTGCGCCGACTGCCACGACCTGACCGGCGCGGAGCTGCTCTCGAAGCACAACAACGCCCCGCTGGCCGCGGCGAAGTGCCTCAACTGCCACGCGCCGCACTCGTCGAAGACCGGCGGGCTGCTGGCCGCCAATGTCCACCCGCCCTTTGCGGACCGGAACTGCGAGACGTGCCACCCCAAGGGCAGGCCGCCAGGAGCCGCAACCCTGGGACGGACCGTCGCGCAGGTGTGCGCGGACTGTCACCAGGTGGGAGAACTCAAGACCAGGGGCGCCCACATCCACCCGCCCGTGAAGGCGGGACGGTGCACCGTGTGCCACACGCCGCACGCATCGGAACGCAAGGGCCTGCTTGTGGACACCGCGAGGAGGCTGTGCGTCTCCTGCCACGCCGCGGTGATCGCCGACGCCTCCAGGCAGCACGGCCACCCGCCCGCGGCGGCCGGCAACTGCGTCGCCTGTCACGAACCCCACGAGAGCGCGGGCGCCGGGCTGCTCAAGAAGGGCCCGCCCGAGCTGTGCGGCACGTGTCACTCTCAGCTGCTGGCGAGGATCAGGAACGGAGCGGCACACGCCCCGGTGGCGCAGGGCAAGTGCCTGACGTGCCACGCCGAACACGGTTCCGACAATGAAGGCATGGCCCGGCTCAAGGGTTACGCCCTGTGTGCCACGTGCCATTCCCTGAAGAGCCCGGCCATGGCCGCCAAGCACGGGGGCAAGGACCTGGCACAGGCCAACTGTACCGGCTGCCATGACCCGCATGTGCAGGAGAAGTCCAAGCGCGGGCTGCTGCGGCCGGCGCTGCACATGCCCTTCATGCGCGGACAGTGCGGGTCCTGTCACTTGCCGGGGGCCAGCACCGCGACGGTGGAGTCGGGCTCGAAGCTGTGCATGAAGTGCCACGAGCAGAACAAGGCCCAGTTCGACCACCCGCTGGTGCACGTGCCGGTTCGGGAAGGGCGACAGTGCCTGGCCTGCCACGGCCCGCACGCGGCGGCCGCGCCGCACCTGCTCCTGCGGCCCGGGCAGGAACTGTGTTTCCAGTGCCACAGCCGCAAGTTGGTCCAGGGTCGCGTCGTCCACAAGGCGTTGGAACAGGGCTGCAACCGGTGCCACTCGGCGCACACCTCGGACACCAGGAGCCTGCTGGCGCAGTCGACACAGGACCTGTGCATGTCATGTCACCGCGACATGTCCAAGCACCTGCACCCCTACGCCGGCCGCGGCAGGGACCCGCGCACGGGCAAGCCGCTCACCTGCACCGGTTGCCACCAGCCGCATTCGAGCGAGCAGGAGAACCTCCTCACGCACGAACCGACACGCGAGCTGTGCATCCAGTGCCACGATCCGTCGATGTCGGCGCCGAAGAAACCCTGATCAGTCCTGCCGATCCGGCGGGGAGTCAGCCAGCCACGGGGGGCCCGTCCCGGGACGGGCCCTCTGCCGTTGTGCGCCCGGCATGGGCACGAACCCGGGTACCGTTCACGCCAATCGGTCATGTCGTCCTGCCATGGGGGCAGGGCGTGACCTGCTTCGCTGTTGCCCATGGCCCTCGAAAGCGTTACTGTCATTCTGTCAGGCCGCAATCTCGCACCACCAGAAGGAGCCATGTCCCAGCCCGATTCCTCATCCAGCCAGCCCATACCGCTGCGCAGTCCCCTGGACAGCCCCATGGTGCTGCGGTTCGATACCCAGCAGGTCCGCCAGATCCTCCCGCAGCTCATTGATGCGCTGAGCGACGCGGTGGTGGTGGTGGACGGGGCGCACCGCGTGGTGGCCGCCAACCGGCGCTACCTGGAGGCCTTCGGCCTGCGCCGCGACCAGGTGGTCGGGGTGCGCTGCCGGCTGGCGCTCAATTGCCCGGAGGCCGAGGCTCCCGGCGAGGGCGCGCAATGCGCCGCCTGCGACGTGCTGGAGCTCAAGGAGCCGCGCCGGCTGATCCGCAACCTCCCCGACGCGAGCGGCGCGCAGCGCCGCTGGGAAGCCACCATGAACCCGGTGCTCGATGAGACCGGGGAGGTGACCCACGTGGTGGAGGTGTGGCGGGACATCAGCGAACGCAGCCGCCTGGAAAGCCAGCTCTCGCACAGCGAGCGGCTGGCGAGCCTGGGCATCCTGGCCGCGGGCGTGGCCCACGAGGTGAACAACCCGCTGGCCTCGGTGATGGCCGGGGTCGAGTCGCTGCAGCGGTGGCTGGGCCGCTCGCCGGGCATGGACCCGGAGGCGCGCGCCGAGGCGGCCGAGGTGCTCACACTCCTGGAGCGCGAGGCCCGCCGCTGTCACGAGACGACCGACAAGCTGCTGCTGCTGGCGCAGCCCTACCGGGTGGCGGCCGGCTGGGTGGACTTCAACCGGGCGGTGCGCGACACGCTGGCGCTGCTGCGCTACCAGATGCGCAAGCAGCGGGTGGACGCGGTGGAGGAACTGGACGGCGACGTGCCCACCATCTGGGCCCGCGAGGGCGGCATCCGGAGCGTGTGCATGAACCTGTGCATGAACGCCGTGCAGGCGATGCCCTCCGGGGGCACGCTCACGCTGCGCACCCGGCGGCAGGGCCGCTCCGTGGTGCTCGAGGTCCAGGACAGCGGGCCGGGCATCTCGCAGGAGCACCTGGACCGCATCTGGGATCCCTTCTTTACCACCAAGCCGGTGGGTCAGGGCACCGGGCTGGGGCTCTCCATCACCCAGCGCATCGTGGTCCGGCACGGCGGGAACATCCACGTGGTAAGCCGGCCCGGGGAGGGCGCGCGGTTCGTGGTCGAACTGCCCGTCGCCGGGCCTGGAGGCGACGGTGTCTGAGATCAACCTGCTGCTGGTGGACGACGAGGAGTCCCTGCGCAAGCTGCTGGCCAAGGAGCTGGCGCGCGCGGGCTACGCGGTGAAGACAGCCGCCGGCCTGAACGAGGCCCGCGAGCAACTGGGCAAGAACACCTTCCACCTGGTGCTGCTCGACGTGCGCATGCCCGACGGCAGCGGGCTGGACCTGCTGGCAGAGATCAAGGAAGCCTCCCCCTCCACCGAGGTGGTGATGCTCACCGCCTACGGCACGGTGGAGGAGGCCATCCGGGCCATGAAGCAGGGCGCCTACGACTTCCTCACCAAGCCCTGCAAGCTGGGGGAGCTGGAGGCGGTGCTGGAGAAGGCCGTGCAGCGCCAGAGCCTGCAGCGCAGCCACACCGCGCTGGAGCGCGAAGTGGAGCGGCTGCAGCCCAGCGAGCGCTTCATCGGCTCGTCCTCGCAGATCCGCGAACTGCTGAACATGGTGGCGCGCGTGGCCGAGACGGACTCCACGGTGCTGATCCGGGGCGAGAGCGGCGTGGGCAAGGAGCTGGTGGCGCGCGCGGTGCACCGGCAGAGCCACCGCTCGAAGCAGCCGTTCGTGGTGGTGGACTGCGCCTCGCTGCACGAGAACCTGCTGCAGAGCGAGCTGTTCGGGCACGAGAAGGGTGCCTACACCGGCGCCATCCGGCTCAAGCACGGGCTCTTCGAGGTGGCCGACCGCGGCACCATCTTCCTGGACGAGATCGGCGAGATCACCCCGCCGTTGCAGGTCAAGCTGCTGCGCGTGCTGGAGACCGGCACGTTCCGGCGCGTGGGCGGCACGGTGGACATCAAGGTGGACGTGCGCGTGATCGCGGCCACCAACCGCTCGCTGGAGTCCATGATGAAGGAGGGTGCGTTCCGCGAGGACCTCTACTACCGGCTGAACGTGTTTTCCCTGTCCATCCCTCCCCTGCGCGACCGGCGCGAGGACATCCCGCTGATGGCGGACCACTTCATCCGCAATTCCTCCATCGTCCCCAAGCGCAACGTGAAGATGTCGACGGAGGCCTCGGCGGTGCTGGACCGCTACCTGTGGCCCGGTAACGTGCGCGAGCTGGAAAACGTGGTGGAGCGGGCCCTGATCCTGTGTGACGGCGGCGTGCTGCTGCCCGACCACCTGCCCATGGGAGTGCGCATGTCCTCGCCGTTCGGCGATGCGGCCGAGTCGGACGGGCTGCCCACCCTGGACGAGGTGGAGCGCCGCTACATCAAGAAGGTCCTCGACGAGTGCAAGGGCCACCGCCAGAAGGCGGCCGGCATCCTGGGAATCAGCGAGCGGAACCTCTACCGCAAGGTGAAGGACCTGGAGGAGCTGCGCTCGTAGAGACGGTGCCGGGATTTGCTGCGCCGGCCCCCCGGATCGCCTGCTTTTCCTGACAGGATTACAGGGACTGCTGCCAGCATGACAGAGACAGGCCGAGCCCCGGCCCGCCCGGCCCTGCCCCCGGCCCACCCCATTCCCGCACAATTGGTTGCCAGACTTGGCGTTCTGAGAGCGCGGTCGCGCCGCCACGCTTCGGCCTGTCCATTGCATAGACGAATATCACGAGGGAACCGCCACGGGTCAACGGGTTGCGCGCGGTGGTGGTGGATTGGGAGGCGCCGGCTCGGACGGTTCCCCTTTTCTTTCCAGACATACCGATTCCAGCCGTGTGGTTGGCGGGGCGTGGTGTCCAAGAGGGGTCTGGCGAAGGCAGACTGAGACGCGGTCTCTTCTCGCCACGGGGGAAGCTGGATCGGGAACCACGCCCCGACGCATACCCGGCGGTTTCGGTGCACATGGCGTACCGCGGGGCCGCAAGCCCCGCTCGCCGGGAGTTCGGGCCCCCAGATGCCACCTCATGTCTACCACAAACCGCCGCATGGCCGGCGGGCCGAGCCGCTCGACCGCGGCACCCCAGGGGGACGGAAATTGCCTCGCGTCGTCGTATGCGAGACCTTTGAAATCGGGGAGGCCCCGGTGGGGACGGTGCTCCGCCAGGAGGGCTTCGAGCCGGTTGCCTGCCCGGACGGCCGGGCCCTGCTCGAGGAGGTCGTACAGCGCCGCCCGGACGTGGTCATCTACGGGCTGCGCGCCGATTGCGAGCAGGACCTCGGCGTCCTGCACCTGTTTCGCCGCATTGCGCCGGACGTGCCGCTGGTGCTGGTGGCGTCCGACGAATCCCTGAGCACCCAGAAGCTGGTCCAGGAGCTTCGGCCCATTTACTACGCGGTGCGACCCGCGGACGCCGCCGAGCTACGCGAGGCGGTGGAGTCCGCCCTGGAACGCCGCGGGCGCCCGGTGGCCTGAAGTCATCTCCACAGCAGGAGGAGCAGGATGCGATTCCGTACCGCCCTTACCCTGGTATTGACCTCCGCGTGTCTGCTGGCCCTCGCCGCAGGCGCCGGCGCCAGCACCAAGATCCAGAAGGACTTCCTGGCCAGGTACCCGGAAGCGGCCAAGTTCAAGGCCAAGTGCCTGCTGTGCCACACCGGGATGAAGGTCACCAAGGCGGACCCCCTGCTCAACGCCTATGGCACGGACCTCAAGGCCGCCGCGAACAAGTTCGAGGCCCTCGAGGAGAAGGATTCGGACAAGGACGGCGCCGCAAACCTGGCGGAGATCAAGGCCGCGGCCAACCCGGGTGACGCCAGGGACAAGCCGGGCATGACGGCGAAGCCCGTCAAGCCGCAGGGCGGCGCCGAGGGCAAGACCGGGCAGAAGTAGCCGGCCGCCGCCCGGCCCGCAGGATCCCCCCATGCCCCGCCCCCGCAGCGGAGGGCGGGGCTTCTCATTCGGTGCGGGCGCATGCTAGGATGCTGCAGCCGTTTCGGAAACGTGGAAGTTTCAGTCCGGCGCACCCGTTTCGCGAACGTCGGAACCTCAGTGCAGTGCAACCGTTTCCCCGGTAACGCGTGGCACGTCGCCACGTCTCGGAGCATGGCCCCGTACGCAGGAGTGGGTGCATGGCCGCTGACGGCGGTTCGGACAAGGGCATTTCCCGCAGGTCATTCCTGGATGTGGCGCTCGGCGGAGCCGGGCTGGCCTGGCTCGGCGCGGTCCTCTACCCCGTCTTCGAGTACTTCAAGGTGCCGGCGCAGGGCGAAGCCGAGCCCACCACGGTCGTGGCGGCCAGCTTCAAGAGCCTCAAGCCCAACGAAGGCAGGGTATTCCGGTTCGGCAGCGAGCCCGCGATCCTGGTGCTCACCTCCGAGGGCAAGCTGAAGGCCTTCTCCGCCGCCTGCACCCACCTCGGTTGCACGGTGCAGTATCGCCCCGACGTGCAGCGCATCTGGTGCGCCTGCCACAACGGGATGTACGACCTGAACGGGCGCAACATCGCCGGCCCCCCGCCCCGCCCGCTGGACGAGTACAAGGTGGCGCTCAAGGGCGACGACGTCGTGGTCTCGAAGGCCTAGGGGGCGGGCATGGCACACGAGAGGCGGGTCTCCCCGGTCGAGAAGGCGATACGCGAGCGCTTCGATCTCTCCTACGTCGAGCACATGGCCGCCGAGAAGAAGGTGCCGCAGTTCCGCGGCTCGTTCTGGTACTACTTCGGCGGCGTGAGCCTGTTCCTGTTCATCGTGCAGGTGGTCACCGGCATCCTGCTGCTGATGTACTACCAGCCCGGCGAGCAGACGGCCTTCGAGAGCGTGCGCTTCATCATCACCAAGGTGAAGTTCGGCTGGCTGATCCGCTCCATCCACAGCTGGTCGGCGAACCTCATGGTGGCCTCGGTGTTCATCCACATGTTCTCGGTGTACTTCTCGCGCGCCTTCCGCAAGCCCCGCGAGCTGACCTGGTTCACCGGCTTCACGCTGCTGGCGCTCTCCCTGGGATTCGGCTTCAGCGGCTACCTCCTGCCGTGGAACACCCTCTCCTACTTCGCCACCAAGGTGGGCACGCAGATGATGGCGGTGGTGCCGGGCATCGGCCCCCAGCTGATGGAGATCCTGCGTGCGGGCAAGGAAGTGTCCACGGCCACGCTGACGCGCTTCTTCGGGCTGCACGTGGCGGTGCTGCCCGGCGTGTTCACGCTGGTCCTGGGCGCGCACCTGCTGCTGATCCAGCTGCAGGGCATCGCCGAGCCCGAATCGTGGGAGCACGACCGCGGCGCGCGACGGCGCTACATGCCCTTCTTCCCCAATTTCGTGCTGCGCGACCTGCTCCTGTGGCTGATCGTGCTCAACGTGCTGGCGATCCTGGCGGTGGCGTTCCCCTGGGAGCTGGGCCGGAAGGTGGACACCCTGGCCTCCGCCCCTGCGGGCATCAAGCCCGAGTGGTACTTCCTGTTCATGTACCAGTCGCTGAAGTATTTCCCGGCCACGGTGCTGGGCATGGAGGGTGAGGCGTTGGGCGTGGGCCTGTTCGGTGTCGCGGGGCTGATGTGGTTCCTGGTCCCGTTGTGGGATGCGCGCACCCCGGCCGGGCTGCGCAACCGGATCATCACCTGGCTCGGCGTCGTGGTGGTGATGTTCATCATCGTCATGACCATCGTGGGGCTCCGGTGAGCGCCGCCCCGATGCAGGGATGGAGGCGGGCCGCGGCCCTGGCGACGCTCGCCGCGGCGCTGGCCGGGGGGGGCGCGGCGGCGGTCGTCATGGCGGCGGAGCCGGCGGGCACGCCGCCCGCGCAGCAGCGCCCGGCGGGCTCCGCGGCGGCGCAGCCCGCCGCGGTGGATCACTGCCTCGGCTGCCACACCGAGCTGGACGGGCCCGAGGCCAAGGGCTTCCGCACCGACGTGCACTTCCGCGCCGGGGTGACCTGCGCCGGCTGTCACGGCGGGGACGCCTCGAAGGAGGACAAGGACGAGGCGATGAGCCCCGCGGCGGGTTTCCGGGGCAAGCCCAGGCCGGCGGCCATTCCCGAGATGTGCGGCCGCTGCCATGGAGCCTCGGCCAGCCCATTCAAGACCCGCCACAAGCTGGGGGACGCGGCGGGCGCGTTCCTGGGCGGGGCCCACGGCACCGCGCTCAAGGGCAACGCGGCCGGCCCGCAATGCGTCTCATGTCATGGGGTGCACGGGATTGCGGCGGTCAGCGACCCCCGCTCACCGGTCTACCCCACGAACGTCACCAGGACCTGTGCCCGCTGCCACGGCGACCCGGCCTACATGAGGCAATTCAACCCGGGGCTGCCGGTCGACCAGTACGAGAAGTACCTGACCAGCGTCCACGGGGACCGGAACCGCAAGGGGGATGTGAGGGCCGCGACGTGCGTCAGCTGCCACTCCAACCACGCCATCTACCAGGTCAAGGACCCGCGCTCGGCGGTGTATCCGACCCGGGTCCCCGAGACCTGCGGGAAGTGCCACTCCGACAAGGCGCGGATGGCCCCGTACGGGATTCCCACCGACCAGCTCGAGAAGTACCGTCAGAGCGTGCACGGCATCGCCCTGCTGAAGAACTCCGACTTGAATGCGCCGGCCTGCAACTCCTGCCACGGCAACCATGGCGCGGCGCCCCCGGGGGTGCGGTCGGTGGCCGGTGTGTGCGGCACGTGTCACCAGGCCAACGCGGAGCTCTTCGACAAGAGCAAGCACCGGGCGGCGTTCGACTCCCAGGGCCTGCCCGGCTGCGTGGTGTGCCACGGCAACCACCGCGTGGACCGGCCCACGGACTCGATGATCGGCTTCGGGAAGGGCTCGGCGTGCGAGTCCTGCCACGCGAACCAGCCGTCGGATCCCGCGGCCTCGATAATCCTGCAAACCCGGGCCACCCTCGACAGCCTGTTCGCGGGGCGCGCGGAGGCGGAGAAGCTCCTCTCGCGCGCCGAGCAGCTGGGGATGGACATCGCCGAGGCGCGGTATTCCCTGAAGGCCGTGAACCAGGCCCAGGTGGAGTCCCGGGTGAAGGTGCACGCGTTCGAGAAGGGGGCGGTGGAGGCTTCCGCGGCGCCCGGAATCAAGGTAGTATCGGCCGCAAGAGCTGCGGCATTGGCGGCAATACGGGAGTATCATTTCCGGAGGCAGGGTCTGGGCGTCGCCACGCTGATCATCACGGCGCTGGTCGTCCTGCTCTACCTCAAGATCCGGCAAATCGAAAGGAGACAGAAGCATGAGGAACGTTAGGATCGTTCTTGGGCTGCTCGTGCTCGGTGCCTTCGTTGCAAGCACTGCCCTGGCGGCCGAAGAGGTCGCCCACAAGTACGTGGGCGCGGCCAAGTGCAAGATGTGCCACAACGCTGCGGCCAAGGGTGCGCAGTTCAAGGTCTGGTCGGAGTCCGCGCACGCGAAGGCGTTCACCGTCCTCGCGAGCGACGAGGCCAAGAAGATCGGCAAGGAAAAGGGCATCGCCGACCCGCAGAAGGACGCCAAGTGCCTCAAGTGCCACGTGACGGGCCACGGCAAGGCCGCCGCCATGTTCGAGGCGTCGTTCAAGGCCGAGGACGGCGTGGGGTGCGAATCCTGTCATGGCGCGGGGAAGGACTACATGCCCATGCCGGTCATGAAGGCCATCAAGGCCGGCAAGACCGCGGCCGCCTCGGTGGGCCTCGTGAAGCCGACCGAGAAGGAATGCGTGGTGTGCCACAACTCGGAGAGCCCGACCTTCAAGGCGTTCGACTTCAAGGCCGCCGCCGCCAAGATCGCGCACCCGTACCCGAAGTCCTGATCCGCAAGAACAGCATCCCAGGCCGCCAGACCGGCCCGTCACGGGGAGCGCCCGTGGCGGGCCGGCCGCTTCCCTGGCCGCGCGCGTCCCCCTCCTCCACCCGCACTCCCATCTCCCGGAGGTCCTTCAGCAGCCGCTCCGGATTCACCGTGTGCGCCATGAGGCGCACGCCCGGCCCCGGCAGTGCGCCGTCCAGCCACTGCAGCACGCACGCGGCCACCGGGGCCGCGGTGAAGTGGTAGGCGTCCACGGGATCGTCGAGCACCAGGCGCCACGCGGGGGCGTCTGCCGGCTGCGCTGCGCCCGCCGCCCACGCTTCCACCACCATCACCACGCCCTGTCGCGGCGGCGGGAAGGTGTTGATGCCCCAGGTCATCAGCCGCGCCATGGTCCGGCGGCCCAGGCCGCGCTTCACGCGGTACAGCGCATACGCCAGCGGCGTGACCACCCAGTCCACGAAGCAGTTGAACCCGGCCACGTGGACGCCCACCCGCTCCAGTCCCAGCTGGGGGGGCAGCGGACGCAGCTCCTCGAGGAACAGCGGGAAGCAGTCGCGCCGCCCGAAGCCGGGGCCGAAGTCCACCCGGCGGACGTCCTTCATGTCGAACGCCGCCTTGCGCCACTCGCCGTCGCGGTAGACCTGGGAGCTGAAGTCGGCGATCACATCCACCAGTTCCTCGAGCGACTCGGCGCGCTCCACCCTTTGGGTCATGACCATGCTCACCGCGGCGGCGCGACAGCGCCCGCCCATGCGCGCGGCCGCCAGCCGGATCAGCGCGGCGGGCAGGCCGGGGTGGAACCCGCCCTGCGTGATGCACGTTCGCCCCGCGGCGCGGACGCGCGCGTCCATGGCCTCGAGCTGGCGGAGGGCGGTGTCCTGGAAGTGGAGGTCGAGGTAGTCGGCGCCGACGTCGAGGGCCGCCGCGGCGGTGGCGGCGGCGTGCTGCGCGGTGGTGGAGGCGGCGATCACCAGCGAAACGCCCTGAAAGGCGGCCGCGAGCAAAGCCGGATCGGCGGCGTCGGCGTGCCGGGCGGCGAATCGGGACGCGGTGGATCCCCCCTCCGGGGATGCCGTCTCCGTCGCGCACTCCCGCTCCAGCTCGCCCGCCAGCGCGGCGGCCCGCCCGAGCCGGCGGCCCGCAACGATGACGCGGGTGTCCGTATGGCGCGCCAGCAACCGGCACAGCCACGTGCCCGTCCCGCCGTAGCCGCCCAGCACCAGGATGGTCTTCGGGTTCATCGCGGCCTCCCCGCGGCACTCTAGCACGCCGGAAGCCCCGTCTCCATCCGGCGCTTGCCGCGCGCGCCGCGAAGCGGCTACGCTGCGTCCCATGCGCGTCCCTTTCGGAGCCCACGGGTGGATCCCAGGCGCCCTGGCCGCGGCGGCGCTGTGCGCCGCCGGCTGCGGCCCGGCGCGCCCGGGGGCCGCGGACGGCCCGCGGTACTTCGGGCGGGTCTCTCCGCCCTCCGGCAACGTGTTCCGCTTCAACAACGGGGCCGAGCCCGAACAGCTCGACCCGGCGCTGATGTCGGGGCAGCCCGACGGGCGCATCGCGCGCGCCCTGTTCGAGGGCCTGACCGTCTACCACCCCGGCACGCTCGCGCCCGACGCGGGGCAGGCGCGCTCGTGGGACCTGTCCGCCGACGGCCGCATCTACACGTTCCACCTGCGGCCCGAGGCGCGCTGGACCGACGGCTCGCCGGTAACCGCGCGGGACTTCCTATGGTCGTGGCTGCG
Source organism: Candidatus Eisenbacteria bacterium (assembly GCA_016235265.1). NCBI lineage: Bacteria > Candidatus Eiseniibacteriota > Candidatus Eiseniibacteriota bacterium. Next base: position 12,453 of record JACRLI010000009.1, on the reverse strand, counting down.
CGTGCTCCGCCCGTCCACCGGGTCGCGCTACGCCTCGCTGCTGTTCCCGGTAGCGGGCGCAGAGGCCTTCAGCAAAGGCACGCTCTCCGACAGTACCCGCGTGGGCCTCGCGGCTCCCGACGACACCACCTTCGTGGTGACGCTGAATGCGCCCACGCCCTACTTCGTGTTCCTCACCGGCTTCTACTCGCTGCTCCCGGTCCCCCGCGCCGCGGTGGAACGCTGGGGCGAGCGATGGGTGCGCCCGGAGCACATCGTGTCCAACGGGCCGTTCACCTTCCACGAGTGGCGCCCCGGCGACCGCATCGTGCTGGAGAAGAACCTGCGCTACTGGGACGCCGCCCGCGTGCGCCTGGATCGCGTGGAGTGCTATGCCATCGAGGACCTCAACACCTCGATGAGCCTGTACCGCTCCGGTGCGGTGGACTGGAACCCCAGCGGCTACGTTCCCACCGGCTACATTCCGCACCTGCGACGCTTCGCGGATCTCTCGGCGGGCCCGTTCCAGGGCACGTACTACTACTCCATGAACGTGACCCGCAAGCCTTTCGACGATCCCCGCGTGCGCCTGGCCCTGAACCTGGCGCTGGACCGCGACGCCATCGCCAACAAGCTCCTGCGCGGGACGCGCGCGCCGTGGGGCAACATCACCCCGAGGGGCTACCCGGGCTACGAAGCCCCGGCCGGTTACGGGCACGACCCGGCCCGCGCCCGGCGGCTGCTGGCCGAGGCCGGGTATCCCGGCGGGCGCGGGATGCGCCGAATCGAGATCCTGATCACCACCAGCGAGGATCATCGCAGGATCGCCGAGGCCATCCAGGGGATGTGGCGCAGCGAGCTGGGCGTGGACGTGGCGGTGTCCAACCAGGAGTGGGGCTCGTACCTCGAGGCCACCACCTCCCTGCGCTACGACGTGGCGCGCCGCTCGTGGCTGGGCGACTACCTGGATCCCAACACGTTCCTGGCCGCGCTGCGCGGCGGGGACGACAACAACCGCACCGGCTGGGCCGACCCCGGCTACGACCGCCTGCTGGATGCCGCGGCGGCCGAGCCCGATCCCGCGCTGCGCCTGGAGATGCTGGCGCGCGCCGAGGCGGTGGCGCTGGAGCGCGGGCCGATCCTGCCCATCTACCACCTGCGGGTTTACGAGATGATCAAGCCCTACGTGCGCGGCCTGGAGACCAACGTGCTGGACATCCAGGAACTGAAGTACGTCTGGATTGACCATTCCTGGCGTCCGGGGATCGGGCCGGCCGGGGCGCGCGCGGCGGCCGCGCAGGCGCGGACGTCGGCGCCCGCGGCCACGGACGGACGGGCTGCGGCGCCCGCGGGAGCCCGCCCGTGATCCGCTTCGCCGCCCGCCGCCTGCTGCTGATGGTGCCCACGCTCTGGGTCATCGCCACGCTGACGTTCTTCATGCTGCGGCTTGCGCCCGGCGGGCCGTTCCTGGCCGAGCGCGACATCCCGAAGAAAGCGCGCGAGGCGATGAGCCGGCGCTACGGCCTGGACCAGCCGCTGGGCGCGCAATACCTGCGCTTCCTGGGCAACGCGGCGCGGCTGGACCTGGGGCCCTCCTACCGCCGGCCGGCGCTGCAGGTGCGCGAGATCCTGTTCCAGGCATTCCCGGTTTCGCTCGAGCTGGGCGGACTGGCGCTGGGGTGGGCGCTGCTGACGGGCGGCGCGCTGGGGGTGCTCGCGGCGCACCGGCGGAACTCGTGGCTGGACTACCTCGCCACCTCCACGTCGCTGCTGGGGGTGTCCATTCCCAATTTCGTGCTCGGCCCGCTGCTGGTGCTGGTGTTCTCGCTGCGCCTGTACTGGTTCCCGCCGGCGCTGTGGTCGGGCTGGGACCACAAGGTGCTGCCGGTGCTCACGCTCTCGGCAGTCTACACCGCCTACATCGCGCGGCTCACCCGCGCGGGCATGGTGGAGACGCTGGGGCAGGACTTCGTGCGCACCGCACGCGCCAAGGGGCTGTCCGAGTCGCGGGTGGTGCTGGCGCACGCCCTGCGCCCCGGCCTGCTGCCGGTGGTCTCCTATCTCGGGCCGGCCACCGCCGGCGTGGTCACCGGATCGGTCGCGGTGGAGAGCATCTTCGCGGTGCCCGGCCTGGGCCGGCAGCTCTACACCGCCGCCATCAACCGTGACTACACGGTGGTCCTGGGGGCGGTGCTCTTCTACGCTGCGCTGCTGCTGGTGCTGAACCTGGTGGTGGACCTGCTGTACGCGCGGCTGGACCCGCGGGTGGAGGAAGCGTGAGCGCCCCGGCCCTCCTGGAGCCGCGGGACGCCACCGCCGGGGAGGGCGGCCGGGCCTCCGGCCTGTGGGCCGACGCCGCGCGGCGGCTGCGGCGCAATCACCTGGCGGTCGCCTCGGCCGGCTTCCTGCTCGTGCTGGCGCTCCTGGCCTGCGGCGCGGCGTGGCTGCCCGGCCTGCCTTCCCCGGTGTCGCAGGACCTGGATCTCGGCCCCACCCCGCCCTCGACCGCCCACCCCTTCGGCACCGACATGCTGGGACGCGACCTGCTGAGCCGCACTCTTCACGGCGGGCGCGTTTCGCTGGCGGTGGGCCTGCTCGGAATGCTGGTGAGCGTTCTCATCGGGGTGCTGTACGGTGCGGTGGCGGGCTACCGCGGCGGCCGCGCCGACGAGCTGATGATGCGCTTCGTGGACGTGCTCTACTCCCTGCCCTACCTGTTCCTGGTGATCCTGCTGCTGGTCTTCTTCAGTCGCAGCCTGCTGATGCTGTTCGTGGCGCTGGGCGCGGTGCAGTGGCTCACCATGGCGCGGATCGTGCGCGGCCAGGTGCTTTCGCTCAAGCAGCAGAGCTTCGTGGAGGCCGCCCGGGCGCTCGGCGCCGGGGATCCGGCCATCGTCCTGCGTCACCTGGTGCCCAACACGCTCGGCCCGGTGGTCGTGTACGCCACCCTCACCGTGCCCGCGGTGATGCTGCAGGAGGCCTTCCTGTCGTTCCTGGGCCTGGGGGTGCAGCCGCCGGCGGCCTCCTGGGGCACGCTGGTGGCCGACGGCGCGGGCGTGATCTCGCTGTTCCCGTGGCTGGTGGCCGCGCCGGGGGCGGTCCTGTCCCTCACCCTGTTCAGCTTCAACTGCCTCGGAGACGGGCTGCGCGACGCCCTCGACCCCCGCGACGCCCCCTCGGGCTCGGCCGCAACCCGGAGGGCCCCGCCGCCGTAGATCCGGCTGTGCCGACCCTTCCCGGGCTCTTCATGGCCGCCGCCCGTGCGCCCCGGCTCGTTGAAGCACCCCGGGGCGGGGCGTATACTGGCGCGACTCCACCCCTCCCCCACCCCGCGGCGGCCGCCGGCCGCCCGCACACCGCCACCAGAGGAAGGTTTCGACGTGAGACGCCATCACCTCCTTGCCATCGCCCTGCCGTGCCTGCTGTCGGCGGCGCTCTCCGCATCCCCGGTCGCGGCGTCCGCGGCCCGGACCGCCGCGCCCACGGCCTCGGAGTACCGCCGGGAGACCGACGGGGAGCTCAAGGCCGCCCGGGCGGCGCTGGCCCGGATGCTCCAGGCGAAGGCCCCGCGCAGCGCGGCCAACACCCTGGAGCCGTACAACGAACTGAACCGCTGCCTCGACCGGCTCGGCAGCCGCTCCGGACTCTTCCAGCAGGTCCACCCCGACTCGGTGGTGCGCGCGGTGGCCAGCTCCGTGGAGCAGGCCACTTCCAAGCTGGCCAACGAAATCGCCACCGACCCGAGGGTCTACTCCGCACTGAAGGCGGTGGACCTGTCGAAGGCCGACGCCGAGACGCAGTTCTACGTCTTCAAGCAGCTGCGCGATTTCCGGCGCTCCGGCATCGACAAGGACGACGCCACGCGCGCCCGCATTCGCGACCTGAACGAGCAGGTGGTCCGGATCACCCAGGCGTTCGACCAGAACCTCAGCGCCGATCACAGCACCTACACGGTGGACGGAGTCGCGGCGCTGGAGGGTCTGCCCGACGACTACGTCAAGGCACACGCCCCGGGGGCCGACGGGCGGATCACGCTCAAGTCCAACTACGTGGACTACATCCCGTTCGTCACGTATGCGAAGAGCGACAAGGACCGCGCCGGCTTCTTCAAGGTGTTCATGAACCGGGCGTACCCGGTGAACGTGGCCGAGCTCGACACCCTGGTGCGGCTGCGCCGGGAGCTGGCCACCACGCTGGGTTACCCCAACTACGCCGCCTACGCCACCGGGGACAAGATGATCGGCTCCGACACCGCGGTGGCCACATTCATCGACCGGGTGTGCGCGCTGGCGAACACCCGCATGGAGGCCGACCGGGCCGCGCTGCTGGCGCGCAAGCAGAAGGACGATCCCGCAGCCACGGCAGTGAATGCCTGGGAGACCTCCTACTACACCGAGCTGGTGAAGAAGGAGCAGTACAGCTTCTCGTCGCAGGAAGTGCGTCCGTACTTCCCCTACGCCAGGGTGAAGCAGGGCCTGTTCGACGTGACCTCGAAGATGTTCGGGCTGACCTACAAGCCGGTCAGGGGGGTGCCGGTGTGGCATCCCTCGGTGGAGGTCTACGACGTCTACCAGGGCCGGGAGAAGCTGGGCCGCTTCTACCTGGACATGCACCCGCGCGCGAACAAGTACTCGCATGCCGCCAATTTCCCGATCCAGACCGGGATCAAGGGCAGGCAGCTGCCCATGGCGACGCTGGTGTGCAACTTCCCCGAGCCCGCAAAGGGCGATCCGGGCCTGATGGAGCATGAGGACGTGGACACCTTCTTCCACGAGTTTGGCCACCTGCTCCATCACATCCTGGGCGGCCGGCATCCCTGGATCGGGACCTCCGGGATCTCCACCGAATGGGACTTCGTGGAGGCGCCGTCGACGCTGCTGGAAGAGTGGGTGTGGGACGCCGCCACGCTGCAGACGTTTGCCCGGCACCACCAGACGGGCCAGCCCATTCCCGACGAGCTGGTGAACCGGATGCGCGCGGCCCGCGACTTCGGCAAGGGTGCCTGGGTGCGCCAGCAGATGTTCTACGCGGCCCTCTCGCTGCGCATGCACGACCGCGACCCGAACGGACTGGACTCCGACAAGCTGGTCCAGGAGCTGCAGGCGAAGTACTCCCCGTGGCCGTACGTGGAAGGCACGCACATGCAGGCCGGATTCACGCACCTCACGGGCTACTCGGCGATCTACTACACCTACATGTGGTCCATGGTGATCGCCAAGGACATGTTCAGCGCGTTCTCCGGCGGGCCGATCCTGAATCCGCAGGTGGCCGGGCACTATCGGAAGACGGTGCTGGAGGCCGGGGGCTCGAAACCGGCAGCGGAGCTGGTGAAGGACTTCCTGGGTCGCGAGTACAGCACCCGGGCCTACGAGGAGTGGTTGAATCGGAACTAGGGCGGCCCTCCCGGCCCGGAAGGCCGGTGGGCCGTGGCCAGCCAAGGCGGCCGGAAGGAAGTTTTCCACAAGCGGCGATGATAATATGACAAATGCCACTTGACAAATGCTTCCGGCCGTGTTTTACTTACCGCAGTCTCCACGGACATTATTCCGCCCCGTGACCGGATCTTCGGACCCGGAGCATACGAGACTGCGCCTGAGAGATGTGGGTCTGGTCCGTGGGCGATATGGTGAAGGGACGCGGCCTTGCCGCGTCCCTTCCGCCTTTTTCCACTTTTCCACAGCCGGGGCCCTCTGGCGAGGAGCCGGCCTTCCGCCGGGTCGGGCCTCAGGGCCTCCCGGGTGCCCCCGGCGCCCCGCCAGACCCCGAACCGACCTCCACGGGGGCCGACCCCCCGGGAAACCCGGAGCGGAACCAGGAGCCCACCGTGGCCTCCGCAGGCTTGTCCCGGATGGAGTAGCCCGAATCCCCCTCTCCCCCTTCCTGGGCCGACCACAGGTATACAAAGGCCCCCCGCAGCCGGGACGATCCCGACCAAGCTCGGAAGAACGCCTCGAAGCACGTCTTCTGCAAGTCCGGGCGCGCCTCGCGGGGTGCCACGTGGTCCCAGGGCCGAGTGGCGGCGCGCTCTGAGCTGGGATAGCCCAGCTCGGTGAACACCAGTGGGCCCCTGCCGACCCGGTTTCGCTCCAGGTCTCGACGCAGGTTAACCCAGCGCTCCCGCAACCCCCGTTGCGGGGCGGGGGTGTCCGGGGCAGTCAGCTCGAAGTAGGCGTTCATGCCCACCAGGTCCAACTGATCCCCGAAGCCCAGGCGGCCGGGGCGGTCCCAGTTCTGGGAGTACATCAACCGCCCGGGATAGGCGGCGCGGACCCGGCGGATGAGGTCCCGCCAGAGTTGCGCGTGGGCCTCGCTGGTGACCAGTTCCGCCCCCACGCAGAACCACTCGGCCCGGGCCTCGCGCGCCACCTGCGCGCAGTGCAGCAGCCGCTCCCCGTAGGCGCGAAACCACCCCCGCCACGACGGCGGCCGGAGCGCGCCGCGCCACAGCCCGGGGCCGTGCTGTCGCACGCTCAGCAGCGGGAAGACCACCACCTTCAGGCCCCGGGCGTGCGCCTCCGCGGCCACGCGCAGCAGCAGCGTGTCGGGCACCGCCTGCTCCGGGGGAAGACCGATCTGGAGGGACGCCACGTCCTCCTGCTGGAACGGCACGATCACCGAGACGTGGGTGGCGCCCAGCGCGCGGATGCGGTCCAGGCTGGCGGCCGTCCGCTCTCGGTCCAGCGGGTGGAACAGGGAGAGTGTCACTCCCCGCATGGTCTCGATGTCCCGCGCGCCGCACGCCGCGGGTGGCGCGGGGGCGAGGTTCAGGCTGAACAGGGCCAGGAGGATGAAGAGCGGACGCATGACGGGAACATAGCCGAACGCCCCCGGGCCGCAACAGCCCGGGGGCGTACGTTTATGCACATTCCAGGAACGAGCGGCGCGGGCCCGCGAACCCTCACGCGAGCATCGCGGACCGCGGCAGGAGGCTAGAGGACCTCCTCGAGCTCGAGCTCGCCGTCGAAGCCGGGCCCGAACAGGAAGTCCATGTCACCTCCAAGCTCACTCAGATCACCCAGCTCTCCCAGCTCACCGAGCTCACCGAGACCGGCACCCAGGCCGTCCATCGCCTCCCATTCGGCATCCGGGCCGTCCAGGCCGAGCCTGATGATGCGCACGTCGCCGGGGCCATCGCCGGATTCGTCGCCCGGCTCGACTCCGTGGATCTCGACGCGGGAGCCCTGGCCCGGGCGCACGATGCGGACCTGCTTGCGCACCGCGCCGGGCCCGCCCGGAATCGCCCGGTGCAGCATTTCCATGTTCTCGCCGTCGCCGGCGCCCTGGCCCTCGCCGAAGCGCAGCACCCGGACATTACGGCCGCCCATGCGGGAACCGCCCATCCCGTGACCACCCATCCACATCGCGGGACCACGCATGCCGCGCATCCCGGGACGCAACTGGTGGACAGTCTTGCGCTGCTCCGGCGTGAGCACGGTCAACATCCCGACGTGGTCCTCGATGCGCTGCTGGGCAGCCTGGCCCTGGAGTTCCCCGACCACCCGGGCCTGCGTGCGGATGGCGGCTTCGTCCAGCTTCTCGCCGCTCATCAGCTCATGCAGGCACAGCCGCGCCTCCGCCAGCCGGGAGTGCAGCTCGATGCGCCGGTGGGCGGCGGCGAAGCGCTTCTCGCGGAGCTGGCTCTTCTGGGAATCGCTGAGCTGCAACTTCTGGACCCGGGCCATGCGGCCCGGCCCGGGCTCGCCCTTGGGCGGACCGCCGGCCGGCTCCGCGCTCGCGATCGAGGCGCACGCCAGGGCAACCAGCGCGACAATGCAGACGCTCGTGCGTTTCATCCTGGGAGTCTCCTTCCTGGGGGTTGATTCGGAAGGCCCGCGGGTCGGGAGGTGCGGGGCCCGGTTCGGTTCACCACGACCGGATCGGCTTCAAACAGTATGGACTGCGAAAAGGACGCCGGGCAGGCTAGTCAGGCGGTGTCGCATTTGCGTCGCCACCGGCCTGCCGGCTTACTGATTCGGACGCGGAACCCGCGGCGCGGGTTGCCCGAAACCTGCGCCTCCCACGGGCCCCCGCCATGGTAGCACCCGGTGCCGTCGCGCCGGAGCACGACGGGGCGGCGAATGCCGCGCCGCGGCGCACAATTCGGCCGTCGCAAACTTGCCTGATTATTGAAGATGCCGTAGAATCGAAGCACCGGGGCACCCGTGCCCGACCAACGAGGGGATACCTTGCCGACACACACCCGAGCCGCGCTCGTCTTCGCCGCGATCCTGGCCCTGGGCCCGGGAGCGGCCACGGCATCCCCGGCGGTGGACGTGTACCTCTCGGCCGCCAGCGCCGCCCCGGGTGAGTCGGTGGGGATTCACGTTTCCAGCACCTTCCCCACGGTGAACCTGCGGGTGATCCGCCTCGGGGCGGTGAACGACACGGTGCTGAGCCTCTCCGGCCTGCCGGCCGCCAATCCCGCCACTCCCGACAGCGCCTACGCCCGCGGGTGCGGCTGGCCCGCGTTTCAAACCCTGCAGGTGCCCGCCGGGTGGCGTACCGGGCTCTACGATGTGCAGGTGTTTCCGGCTTCCGGCAATCCGCTGAGCCACGCGCCGCTGGTGGTGCGGGCGGTCTCCCCCGGCCCGTCCGGCATCCTGCTGGTCATGGCCAGCAACACCTGGCAGGCCTACAACGGGTTCGGTGGGAAGAGTCTCTACGAGTACAATTCCAGCGGCGGGGTGCGCTCACCGCGGGTGAGCTACAACCGGCCCTATGATTCCGCCAACGGCCTGGGATTCATCACCAAGTGGGAAGTGCCGTTCCTGCGCTGGCTCGAACGCTCCGGGTTCGAGGCGGACTACGTCACCGACGTGGACCTGGCCACGCGCCCCGAAGTGCTCGCGGGCCATCGCCTCATGGTGACGACGGGGCACAGCGAGTACTGGTCCGCGTCCATGTTCGACGCCGCACAGGACTTCGCCGACAGTGCCGGCAATCTCGCGATCCTCGGGGCCAACACCTGCTACTGGCAGGTGCGCTTCACCGACAACGCGCGCACCGTGATCTGCCACAAGAACTACACCGATCCCATCTTCGCCCTCCACCCCGAATCCACCACCGTGAACTGGCGGGCCAGCTGGGTGTGGCGGCCCGAAGCGCAGCTGCTCGGCTCGATGCTCTCGTCCTGCCAGTACCCGGTCTCCCGCCCCATCCACTTTGCACGCTGCGACGGCTGGCTCACGCTGGGGCTGGAGCAGGAGGTGGGGCACGACCTGGGTTCGCAGGTGATGGGCTACGAGTACGACGTGCTGTTCCCGGGGATCTCCCCACCGTCGGTGGTTTCGCTGTTCGAGACGCCCGTCTCCTACCCCGACGGCTCGTGCCCCCAGACCGCGGTGACCACCTACTACGAGCGCCGGCCCGCCGAGTGGAGCGTCCAGGGCGGGGGCGTGTTCAACGCCGGCACCATACAGTGGAGCTGGGGGCTGGACAGCACCGCCGCCGGGCCGGCCGACTGGCGTATCCAACTGCTGACATCCAACCTGCTCCACGGGCTGAGCCGCCGGCTGTCGGTGCGGTCCGCGACCACGCTGGTCGTGCGCGCGGCGATCCCGGGGCACCTGCCCGGCTTTCCCGGGGCATTCACCGTGACCGCCACGGAGGATCTGGGCGGCGCATCCCACGACCCCGTGAGCCTGCTCGACAACGGCGCATGGCCCGACAGCGTGGCCGGCGACGGGATCTACAGCGGGCGCATCCCGATCGTGCCGGGCAGCCGGCTCCCGCTGGTGCTTCGATACCGCCTGGCCGGGACGGACCTGTGCGGGACGCGTGGAGTGGCGCGCTCGTGGCTCGAGACCGGCTCGCCCTCCGACAGCCTCTCCACCTGGGGCACGGACACCCTGGCGATCTGCCCGGGAGTGGTGGGGGTTCCCCCCCGGGGCGACACGGACGCGCCCCGCCTGCTCTGCAGGCCCAACCCCGCGTTCAGCGCGCAACGCTTCACGTGGTCCGGCTCTCCCGGCGCCCGGGTGGAGATTTTCGACACCTCCGGGCGGCGCGTGGCGCGGGTGGGCGGGACGCCCCGCTCCAGTGCCGCGGCTTGGGGCGGCCAGGCGGCCGACGGCAAGCCCGTCGCCGCGGGGGTGTATTGGGCCCGGCTCGAAGGGGTGCCGGGTAGCCGGGCGGTCCGGCTGGTGCGATTGAAGTAGCTCCGACACGCGTGGGCTCACGAAGCCCCCGGCCAGGCGGCAAGGGGCCCCCGGCCCACAGGACCGGGGGCCCCGCGCAATCGCGCCGCCGGAAGCCGTCCGCGGCTACTTCTTGATCTTCTTCTTCATGCCGCCGAGGAATCCGCCGACGTCGCCCTTCTCCTCCTTGGGCTCGTCCTTGCCCTCCTCGAGCTTCTCTTCCTCCTCCCCCCCACCCTTCTGATTCGGGTTCTTGAACGAGGCCTTCATCATGTCCATGAAGCTCCCCTTCTTGAATCCGGCGGGCAGCGACACGACCTCCGGCTTGACGCTCCCGAACTTGATGTTCGTGTACGTCGTGGTGGTGATCTCGTCCTCGTCATCAATCGGTTGGACCTTCACCGGGAACTCGTCCAGATCCTTCGCCAGCCACATGTAGGCGGCCTCTTCCCTGGCCTCTTCCAGGGCGGTGTTGGTCCAGGTGGCCTTCACCTTGCGGCACGCACGGCCCTCCACGGCCTCGGCGCCCAGGTCCTCGTACTTCATGTCGGCCTGCGACAACCAGCCCTGGCGGGGCGACTTGTCCATCTTGTTCTTCTTTCCGAACCCGAACTCCATGTACATCTTCGAGTCCGGGAACACCATGTCGCTCACCTTCCGCTCGCCGTCGATCAGCATGTAGCACTTGCCCATACCCGCGGGGGGCCCATCCTGGCTCTCCCCGCCCTTCTCCGCCGGCTTGCCGTCTTCGCGGGTCTTGGAGAGGTCCACGTCGATGCGCATCTTGTCCTTCAGCGCATACATCATGTTCTCGCTGTAGTACTTTTCCTCGCCGTCCTTGTCCACCCTGAGGGTGATCACGTTGGCACTGAAGCCCTTGAGCACATGCTTGTAGAAGCCGGCGCCCGGGGCCGCCGCGACCGAAGCCACGAAGACCAGCGCCAGCGCGGCGAGGGTGAGGCCTTTCTTCATCATCTCCTCCTTGGAGCGTGGGACGGGGGGTGCGATTCGGACGAGCCCAATCTGCAACACCCCTTCCAGGCGCGCAAGCCCAAAGCGGGCCCGCGGCCCCGTGCTGGCGGCCCTGCGGTTGCTCTCCGCCCCCGCCTGTGCGAGAATTCCCCGTCAACCCGACACAATCCTGGCAAGGAGGACCGCGTGGACGAGGCCAACACCCTGGAAGTATCCCCGCACTGGCGGGCAGTGGCAAAGGATGTGGCGGAGCGGGTGGTGCGCCCCCTGGCCGCGAAGTACGACCGCCTGCAGGAATACCCCTGGGAGATCCGCGACGAGCTGGCCAAGGCCGGCCTGATGGGCGTGTTTGTGCCCAAGCAGTACGGTGGTGCCGGCGGCAGCCTCGTGGACCTGTGCGTGTGCGTGGAGGAGCTTTCCCGCGCCTGCGGCGGCGTGGGCGTGCTGTACGCCGTCAACGCCCTGGGCACCTTCCCGGTGCTGGTGGCGGGCACCGAGGAGCAGAAGCAGAAGTACCTCCCGAAGATCGCCGCCGGCGAGAAGCTCGTGGCGTTCTGCCTCTCCGAGAAGACCGCCGGCTCGGACGCCGGCTCGCTCAAGCTGGAGGCGAAGAAGGACGGCGAGCACTACATCCTGAACGGCGAGAAGAAGTGGACCACCAACGGCGGCGCGGCGCACATCTACTCGGTGTTCGCGGTGACCGACCCGGAATCGAAGTCGCGCCGCATCAGCACCTTCGTGGTGGACAAGGATGCCCAGCCCGGCATGAGCTTCCCCAAGGTCGAGGACAAGATGGGCATCCGCTGCGTGCCGGTGGTGGAGACCCACTTCACCGACGTCAGGGTGCACCAGTCGCAGCTGCTCGGCGGCTCGGCCGGCATGGGCTTCAAGCACGCCATGATGACGCTGGACCGGGCCCGGCCCGGCGTGGCGTCCCAGGCCGTGGGGCTGGCGCAGGGGGCCCTGGACTGGGCGGTGGCCTACGCCTCGCAGCGCCACCAGTTCGGACAGAGCATCCTGAGCTTCCAGATGATCCAGAAGATGCTCGCGGACATGGCCGCCAGGACCGAGGCCGCCCGCCAGCTGGTGTACTTCGCTGCCCGCGCCGTGGAGGCCGGCCACCCCATGGCCTCCAAGTACGCCGCGGAGTGCAAGATGTTCGCGACCGACACGGCCATGGAAGTCACCACCAACGCGGTGCAGATCTTCGGCGGGTACGGGTACATGAAGGACTACCCGATCGAGAAGTACATGCGCGACGCCAAGATCACGCAGATCTACGAGGGCGCCAACCAGGTCCAGGCGCTGGTCATCGCCCGCGCGCTCACGCGCGAGGTGAACCAGCTCAGGCACCTGCTGGAGATGC